>JBKJSC010000184.1:0-10876 GCA_046593035.1 Limisphaerales bacterium
GCTGAAACCGGCGATGGCGATACGCCCGCTGCCGCCCGGTCGCTTGTCACCGCCAGTGCCGGAACCGCCCGCCGTCTGGATGACGCCCTCGCCGCTGAAAGTCCCTCCGTTCAGCACCACCCGAATGGCACCGCCGCTACCGCCGTTGCCGTTGTTGGAAGCGCCGCCACCATCGGCGTAGAGGCCGCCATTCACCTGCACGCTTTGGGCGGTTAGGAAAAGTCGCCCACCGCCATTGCCACCATACGGCACAACCTCATTAAAATATTGATTGGCACTACCGCCGCTACCCAGTTCGTTGGGTGCCAGCGCGTCGCCGTAAAGCGGATTGGCCGATGGCATCGTCTCGCCATACGTGGCCACACCGTTGGGACTCGCTGCCGGACTGCCATTGTTCCACCACTCGCCCTGATAAGAGCCATTGCCATTCTGCCGCCCACCCCGCAGACCCCGGCCTGATACATCAATGCTTCCACCCGCTTCGATGACCACTGCCCCATCCACTACCAAGTTGACTCCAGTGGAATCACCCCGCGCATGGGTGATCGTCCCTTCCACGATCAAAGCGGCGAACTGATGCTGGCCCAAGATGGTCAAGGTCGCGCCTGCTGCCACTCTAACCGGCAGACCTTCATAGGTGGTGTCGTCCGCCGCCAACGTGACATTGCCGGTGATGACTGCATCGCTGGCGAGTGACGCCTGAAAGCCCGCCCGCATTACCAAGCTGCCCGCCGTGGAATTGCCGATGAAAGATTCACCAATGGTGCTGGTCTGAGTGTAGGAAGTGCTCGCGCTGCGCCCGCCCCCGGACGCAATCACCTCGGCCGGAATTTTGTAACTGGTGCTGCTTGAAGCGCCCCAGGTCGCAATCATGCCGCCGGTCAAGGTGACCAGTGCCACGGTGAGTAGGAGTGATGGTTTCACGAAGTTGATTTAGTTAGAATGACGGTTTCATCTGAGATCAAGAATACCTGATTTACTCGCATAGTAAGTGCCGACGTGGCTTTGCACTCTCAAAAACTCGGTATCCCGGTAATAAACCCTTCCTGACTTAGGGTAAGGAACTTGTTGTTGCCGATGTATTGCAATTCAATGGCGGTTAATTGCCCTCCCACTAAATATCCCGTAAATCCAAGTGCCGGGGAGGTATAAATCCCAATGTCAAGATCGAAAGAGCTACCTGAGAAATTCACTCCGACCACTTTGCTGCCATCAGAGGAAGAAGCGAGTGATTTCCAGGGGGTCTCGCCAGCGGGTTTAGAGTATGTCCAAGTCACCCCAAAATCCATTGAAACATATAGCTGACCGAATTCACCAGCCACCATGAGTTTGCTTCCAGCAGAAGCCGAGGCGACTACAAAGGGTCTTGTTGATTTCAATGATTGTTCAATCCAGTTCACTCCTGAATCGGCGGAGGTATAAATCCTAAAATCATCACCCCTGATGCCAATACTAGCGCATGCCACAAGCTTGGTTCCATCGGAAGAGGAAGCGACAGACAACCACAAAATTGAAGTTTCCCGTGCCGTCCAACTGACTCCCGAGTCAATTGACGTATATATTCCAGAAAAAGCTGATGCTGCGACCAGCCTGGTCCCATCGGAAGATGAAGCGACAAACGACCACGACATTGAAGTTTCCCGCGCCGTCCAACTGACTCCCGAGTCAATTGAGGTATATATTCCAACACCACTTGATGCGACGAGCTTGTTCCCATCGGAGGAGGAAGCCACTGACTGCCAGTTCCTGGCCGTCTCATGCGGCGCCCAGTTCACCCCTGAATCAGCCGACGTATAAATCTGTCCTCCATAAACCACCGCGACGAGCTTGTTCCCATCAGCGGATGATGCAACTGATCTCCACTCCTGGCGGTTGAACTGCCTTCGAGTCCATTTCTGGGTAGCACCCCCTAGCGTTGGCCCGAAAACCGTCTGGCCAGGGTTTATGGCAATTCTCCAGCCGCCATCGCCCCCCCCAGAAACCCGCACCACGTCGCCCACATTAGGGGAAGCCGGAAGGGTGATGGTGACCTGCGCTGCGTTATCCATGGCGATGTAGCCGGAATTTGGCACGGCTTGCTGTGCGATACCCGAGACTGCCCGCCACGCAAAGGTTCCGGGCACGCCGGTCAAACCCGAACCGGAGCCGTTGAACGTGCCGGTAATGCTGACACCATTGGCGATCTGTGCCGTGCCCACCGCGCCAGAGGCGATCTGCGACCTGCCCACCGCGCCAGAGGCGATCTGCGACGTGCCTACTGCGCCAGACGCGATTTGCGACGTGCCTACTGCGCCAGACGCGATTTGCGACTCGCTCAAGGGCTGCCACTGGCCGTTACCAATGTATTGCAGGCCAGCCGTGGTTCCGGCGAGACCGGCGAGTGCTCCCACCGAGGTGTAAATCTGGTCGCCATACACCACCGCCACCAGCTTGCTCCCATCCGCCGACGAGGCGACGGACTGCCATTGGCGGCTGCTCTCGCGCGCCGTCCACGTCACCCCGGAATCCATCGAGGTGTAAATCTGGCCCGAAGACACCCCCGCCACCAGCTTGCTCCCGTCCGCCGACGAGGCGACGGACTGCCATTGGCGGTTGCTCTCGCGCGCCGTCCAAGTCACCCCGGAATCCGTCGAGGTGTAAATCTGGCCCGAAGACACCCCCGCCACCAGCTTGTTCCCATCCGCCGACGAGGCGACGGAATCCCAGTTGCGATTGCTCTCGTGCGCCGTCCAGGTCACCCCGGAATCCATCGAGGTGTAAATCTGGCCCGAATACACCCCCGCCACCAGCTTGCTCCCATCCGCCGACGAGGCGACAGAATTCCAGTTGCGGCTGCTCTCGCGCGCCGTCCACGTCACCCCGGAATCCGTCGAGGTGTAAATCTGGCCTCCAAACATCCCCGCCACCAGCTTGGTTCCATCCGCCGACGAGGCGACGGAATTCCAGTTGCGGCTGCTCTCGCGCGCCGTCCACTTCACCCCGGAATCCGTCGAGGTGTAAATCTGGCCTCCAAACACGACGGCCACGAGCTTGCTCCCGTCCGCCGACGAGGCGACGGAATACCAGCCACGGCTGCTCTCGCGCGCCGTCCAATTCACCCCGGAATCCGTCGAGGTGTATATCTGGCCTAGAAACACCACCGCCACCAGCTTGGTCCCATCCGACGATGAAGCGACGGAATTCCAGTCGCGGTTGCTCTCGCGCGGCGTCCACGGGGTCAGGATTTCATGGCCGGAGCCTGGCGCCACCAGCCAGCCGCCCGCGCCCACGCCCGTGACGCGCACCACGTCGCCCACATTCGGCGCAGCGGGCAGCGTGACGGTGGTCTGCGCAGCGTTGTTAAGGAGGTAGGCTGTGTTGGGTGCCGCCGTCTGCGCCGTGCCCGCCACGGACTGCCAGGTTAACACTGCGTTCAATTTTTCCTGCAATTGCGGGGTGAGTTGGGAGGTTCCTATGCTTTGGTTGGCCACGCTCCCCGCCACCATGGCATAGGCCACTGCGACAATGCGCTGATCCGGGGTAAGCTGCTGAAACCCGGTGGTGCCATCATTGAACCACACGCGCAGGCGCACGTCGGAATTGGCAAACACGGTGACGGGCAAGGCGCTCATGTTGGCGAGCGACGTGTTGCCCAGTTGCAGATTGTAGATTCCCTTGGTGACGGCGAGACTGACGGCGGCGGTGGGCTGGCTCCCGGCGGTGCCGGTGCCGTCATTGCTCCAGAACGTGGTCGAGCCGTCGCCATTGACGAGCGCGAACTTGAACTGGCCGGTGCCGTTGAAATCCGTGGTGCCGACCTGGACTTTGCCCTGGTAATTGATCAACTGCGGCACTTGGGCGTGGGCGCTCTGAAATTGCAGGAGCAGCGCCAGGCCAAGCGGCGCCAACCAGCAGAAGGTTTCCGTTCGGGGAACGATGGATGCGATGATCTTCATAAATTGGCCTGAGTTGATCCGCCGCAAGTCACACTGGCGGCTTCTGAATGTTTACTGAGGAATTTCTGGGGAGGGATTACAAAGAATCTTGCGGGACCAACGATTTAACCCGGATTCCAAAACTGATTTGAACAGGAGACAACCGAGGATACAGAGCCAAGGACTTGGGGCGATCAAAGTTACTTTCAGTTACCGGCGGGTAGCTCCGCTGGAGAGGAACTTTCACCCTCCAGTGCACGCTCACTTTCAAGCGCACCAGGGTGGGCATCTTACCCGCCTTCAGCGCAGCCTGAGGATGCCCTGTTTCATCGCCACCGCTGCCGCGCTCGGCTTGGCGGGCTGGGGGGCTCGAACTACCTTGTAACCTCCGAATTTGGGATCAATGAACCAGGATCCGATAAAACTTCTGATTAGCATCCTTGCTGGCATGCGTCACCTTGATGGTTCCGCCAGTGCCCGCTGTTTCGTTGCCGAGCGCCTGCCATGAGCCGGTGGTCCGACTGATGCACTGTCGATTTGTTCACTCTCAGCCTGAGCGGACGCCAGGCGAGCCCCGCCCAGTCAACCCAAGCACCGCCGACCTTGCTAGTCCAGCTGCACGATGCGATAGAACCGGCCCGGATAGTTCATGGCCTGAGTGTCCACAAACTCAATGGCATTGCCAAAGGCCACGAACGCCTGAAGAGTGGTCCAGGTGACCAAGTTCGTCGAAGCTTGAATCAAATAGCTTTTCCCTGTCTCCAACTTCATCGGCAGGCGGAATTCACCGCCCGTATACACGGTGTCTTGCTGGAAGATTTGCGGCGCGTTCACCACCGTGACATTCAAGGGAGTGGAGGTTCGGAAAGCACCCGAATTGTCGGTGGCTTTGGCGGTCAGTACGTACGATCCCGACACGACATTTGTCCACGTGTACCTGTATGGCGCAACGGTGTCCTCACCAGCTTTTAACCCATTCACGAAGAATTCAACCTTGGTGATGGTGCCGTCGATATCCGCAGCGTTGGCCTGGATGGTGATCTGGGCGGGCGCAGCGAGGCGGGTGTTATCCAAGGGACTCGTAATGCTCACCGTCGGATCGGTGGCCAGATGTACCGTCACGGTGACGGGCGCTGAAACCGTCCAGGCACCGCGATTGTCCGTGGCCACAGCGGTGAGATGATGCACGCCCGCCTGCAGGCCGTTGAGTGAAAAAGCAAAGGGTGGACTGGTCACCGTGCCGAGCAGCGAGTCCCCCGCATAATAGTCCACCCGCGTCACGGTTCCGTCCAGGTCGGTGGCCAAGGCATTCATGGTAAACGACGCCGGTGTGCTGAAGGACGCACCGTTGACTGGGCTGGTCAAAGCCACTTCGGGGGCGGCGTTGAATGCTTGATACTCATACGCGCCGAGGTCCACAATTACTCCCTCCACGCGCGGGGCACCGTCCAAGTCCAACCCGCCCACTTTGAGGTTGTTGTCGCCCGCGTTGATGAGGGGTGACGCCCCCAGCAAATGGTAGTCGGCCTCCGCCCGATTGACGAAGAGCGGGTTGACCGAGACATCTCCCGGTCCGGGCGTCAGACCGATGTAGTTGGCGGTAAGATTGCTGACGATGCAGTTGTAGCGGTTCGTTACGGTGGAATTCTCCGATCCAATCCCGGAGGAATTGAAGGCGATGATGTTATTGGCGTTGGTTGCATCGAAAGAACCCGAATCAAAGTAAATGCCGCCGGCACCGGCGTTGGTGACGGTGTTGTCCACGATGGTGTTGTTGGCAATGAGGATGGAGCTGGTAAAGGACGCACTAATGCCGCCGCCGCCTTCATGGGCACGGTTGTCCGCGATGAGGTTGTTGGCGATCGTCACGCGCGTGGAGCTATTATTGCAAGCAATGCCGCCACCGGGGCCGCCTTGCGTGTTGTTGCCAATGATCACGTTGTTGGTAATGGTCGCAGTGCCGTATAGAAAAATGCCGCCACCCTTGAAGCTGGCGGTGTTCCCAACAATCGTATTGTTCGCGATGACCACCGGCGCGGCGTCAGGGTCAGTCGCGGTGCAATGAATGCCGCCGCCTGTGCCCGAGGTTAGGCCGTTGATGATGGTAAATCCGTCCAGGCGCGTCACATTAGTGTTACCGTAACCGTAGGATCTAATCTTGACCACGGTGCCTCGCTCGAATTGCACCCCAAAGGGGAGGGGTTTGCCATTGAGCACGGGTTTGTTCACACCATAGAGGGACATGCTCTCAAAGGAGATGCGCTCGAAATAAACGCCCCCGCCCACCCATACTTGACCGCCGTCTGCGGTGATATTGATGGCTTTCTGTATCGATGATTTAGCCGAGTTCCACGAGGAGCCGTCATTGTTGTTATTGCCGCTGAGACTCGCGTAGGTAATCCGCAATTGGGCGCTAAAATCAACACCCGCTCGATTCGCTCCACCGACCGTGATGTTTTGTGGCGGCGTATCAAACACGTATCCGCTCCGGGCGGCGGTGATGGTGTAGGTGTTGTTGGTCAACACCAGCCGGTATCCGCCGTTGACGTCGGTGAACACCGTCTGGCCGGGCACCGAGACGGCCACATTGGCGATTGGCTCGCCAGGGATCGTGTTGAAGAACGGCGGTCCGGACGACGTGCTCCGGGTGCGCACGGTGCCGGTGATGTTGAAGGAATTCAGTAGACCTGTGAAATTCACATTCGTGCGGCTGCCCACGCCGATGGTCACCACCTGGCTTGCCGGAGTAAACAAATGATTCGCCTTGGCGGGCGTCACCGTGAACGTGCCCGGGTTGGGACTCGTCAGCGTATAATTGCCATTCGTGTCCGTGGTGGTGGTCACACTCAGCGCTTCCGCAAGCGAAACGGTCACGCCACTCATGCCCACACCTGCCTGGTTGGTCACCGTGCCGCTAATGGTGAGGGATGGGTAGGCGTCGACGGTGAAGTTCGCGCCGGATTGGTCCGTGCCCGCCACCGTGACGTTGAGTGAGGCCGGCGAAAATAGATAATCGACATAGTTGAGTTGGAACGGGTAAGGCAGAAACTGTGGGATGACCACGGTGTAGTTGCCATCGGGCACAACCAACAGAAAATCGCCGTTTCCATCGGAGATGGCTGCGTCAGCGGCGGTGGCGGGATATATACCACTGGCCTGCACCACGACACCGTTGAATCCACGGCCGTTGGCATTCCGAATCGAGCCTTGGACACGGTGGCCCGGAGAGAAATCCAAAGGGACGGGCGGGGTGCCGTATTGATGAGGGATGTAGAGGGTGCGCAGCCGGTCAGCCCAAACAGCCTGGCTGCCACCGGGGTCGGAGTTGACCGAGTAAGCGAGCGGGTAGAATGGATTAAGCCCGTCATAAGCGGCAGACACCGTGTAATCACCATGGAACAGTCCTTCCACGCGGTAGTTGCCCATTGAATCTGAGGCCACAGTCACGCCGGGGTTATAGAGGCTGGATATGTTCACGGTCGCACCGGCGATGGGCTGGCCGGAAGCGTTACGCACCGTCCCCATCATCGAGGTGCGCTCAATCACGGTGGCGGCGAGGTAAGCAGACAAGTCGGACTTCTCGGACTCCGTGATGACATTGGCGAAGTAGTTGCTGATGGCGGGCCGGTGTTCCGCAACAAAGTCAAAATCACGATAGCGGGAACGGCTGGCGAGAATGCCCGGGTGGTAGTTTTGAGCGATGCCGGCCCAGGTGGGGTTGCGCCCCGGCGGACCCCCGTGGCAAACGGAGCATTTCAAGTTGTAGATCACGTTGCCGTTGTCCAGGCTGATGCCGGGCACAGCCACCGGAGTCAGCACCTGGATGGTGACCGGGGCGGAAGTGGTGTTTAGCCCCAGATTATCCGTGGCCACAGCAGTAATCATGGTATTTGTCCGCGCGGCCACATTGGGCCAGGTGAAATCGTAGAACGAAGTCGAGTTGGGACGCGGCAGTCCGTTTCCAATTAACTTCCCATCCGCATAAAACGCCACCCCTGAAACCGTCCCGTCCGGATCGGCTGCCGTAGCGGTCAACACGATCGTCGCTGGATCGACAAACGCCTTATTGCTCATCAGATCATAGACGGTGACATCGTTCACGAGGCGGCTCAGCGGTTCCATGAGCGTCACCGCCGGTGCCTGGTTGGCGGTGAAATTGACCGGGGGAACATAGGGTTGCACGTCGGGCGTCACCACCACATTGCCCGCCAGCCAATACTTATCTTTAGTAACGGCCAAACTCACACTGGATGGAGTGAAGGTCACGCCCGACTTGCTGGCTTGAACAATATAGTCCCCTGGTGCCAGACCCGTGATAGAATAAGCACCATTGGTGCTACTGACAGCCGTGCGCGTGGGAAGATACCCGCTGGTGGCCGTGACCGTGACGCCTCCCAAACCTTGATTCGCCACATCCTTGACCACCCCGTTGATGATATTGGTCGAGCCACTCAGGCTGGAAATGTAGAAAGCGAGGTTGGTCTTGGAACGGTCTGTCAAAGCCGAAATCGCTCCGTTTTTATGGTCCCCTTTGTAGTCGAGAATCAACTTGCTGGCGCCGGCGAAAGGTTGAAAGGAAGTTGTATTGTGACACGAAACACAACGGGAAGAATGCAATGTCTGGCCCGCGTTCAAATCCGGCCCCTGCGGTTCAGCTCTGACAGTCAAGGTCAGCGCGCGATTGGCCACGGCCCCATTCTGGTCGGTGACGCGCAAGGTGAGGTTGACCGTGCCCGCAGCCGTGGGTGTGCCAGAGAACAAGCCCGCGCCACTCATCGTCAGCCCAGCCGGCAGGATGCCGGTCGCCAGCGACCAGGCCCTCGGCAAGGTTCCGCCCACCGCCGTTGCTTGATAACTGTAAGCCAGGCTGACCGTGCCTTCCGGCAACGCGGTCGTGGTAATGGCGGGCGCATCGTTCACCGTCACCGCAAAGGCGCGTGTCACACTGGCATTGTTGGCGTCCGCCACTTTGACCGTGAAGTTCGCCGTGCCGCTCGCTGTCGTCGTTCCGCTCACGAGGCCATTGCCGGTATTCAGGTTCAGTCCAGCCGGCAGTGCGCCGCTAGTGATCGTCCACGCCAGCGGCAGCGTCCCCCCCACGGCGGTGACAGTCTGGCTATAACCGATTCCGGCCGTGGCGGCGGGCACCGGGCTGGTCTTCGTGATGGCGAGCGCGTTGTTGACGACGACGGACAACGCCTTGCTCGCCGTCGCTGCGTTCGCGTCCGCGACCTGAATCGTAAAGTTGAACGTGCCAGCCACCGTCGGCGTGCCACCAAGGACACCGGTGGAGGGATTCAACGTCACACCATCGGGCAAAGTGCCGCTGGTCTTGCTCCACGTCTGGGGCGCGGTGCCACCGCTGGTCGTCACCGTTTGGGAGTAAGCCAGCCCCAAGGTCGCCTGTGGCAAAGTCGCGTTGGCCGAGATCGTCGGTGCCGCGTTGATCACCAGCGTGAAATCTTTTTCCGCCGTGGCATTGACGCCGTCCGTCACGCGGAGGCGGAAGCTGGTATTCTGGTTTGCCACCGTCGGTGTGCCGCTGAGTTCTCCGGTGTTAGCATTCAGGGTCAGCCCGGTGGGAAAAGTGCCCGTGACTTTGGACCAGGTGAAGGCGGCGGTGCCATTGATGCGCTGGAGCGTCTTGGTGTAAGGCCGGTTCACCGTGCCGCCCGGCAGCGAGCCTGCCGTCGCGATGGCCAGGTTGGTCGAGATGGTTGCGAAGGCGTATTTACCATTGTAGGCCACCCCGAGCGTGGTTCCGGTGGGATCAATGGCTACCGAAGTTGTGGAACCGGCCAGCACCGGTCCGATTGTTTCCACTTCCCAAATACCCGTGGTTTTGTGCGCTACTTTTACCACGCCGCCGCCCAGGCCATCCTCATCCACGAAACTTATGTAGGGCACTCTGGTCACCGGATGAATCGCCAGCCACGGGTCGCGCGGACTGGTGATGGTTGCGACGGTTTCGGATGTCCAGGTCCCATTCGCGGCACGGGTGGCATATTGGACGGTGCGAGCCACACCGTTGATGTTAATGAGGTAGGCCACGTGTGGAACATCAGCGGAATCAAATTTCAATGCTCCCCTGGGACCCACATTGTCCAATATATTGCCACCAATGATAAGGGGCACGACCGGATACTCCACCGCGTTCCAAACACCACCAGAGCGGATGGTGTATTTGGTGCGATAGGTTCCATCACCGCCACCGTTGGTGCGGGAATTGTAGGTGATGGCGGGAACCCCGGCACTGTTGAGTGCCAGGGAGGACTGCTCCGCCGAGAATGCCCCCCCTGGTCCCTCGACCAGTTCAGTGACCCAGTTCCCGCCAACCTTCGTGGAATAGCTATAATCCCCATTGCCGTTGCCGAGTGGCCCGCCCCAGCCGATATGCGGCTTGCCGGTGGCGTCAATGGCCAGGTTGGGACTGCGGTCGGTGGGATCAAAGAAGTCGCCGAGGGCGTTGGCCGTTTCGACGCTCCAAGTCCCGTTCAACGTGGCGAAAGCGACGTTATTGTCGTTGACGAAGGCGATCTGAGCCTTGCCGGTGGCCGGATTGAAGGCGAGGGACCCACTCCAGCCGGTCGCGCTCACCGTTTGCGCCGCCGACCAGGTTGTGCCATCGAAGGTGGTGTATTTCACTCCCGCCACATTGGCGGTTTGGAACGCGATGGCCGGGCGACCAGCGGCGTCAAAGGCGAGAGACGGACGTTCGCCGCCGGCGGTTTGAATTGTCCACGACAACGTAGCGGCGCTGGCTCCAGCGACGAGGAGGGTCAAGCCGACGAGGCAGCCAAGGGTGATTGGGTGAGTCTTCATGGGGATCAGGGTTAATGGATCTCGGAGGCGGTATTGGGCAAAGCCGTTTGCGCCGTGCCCGACACCGATTGCCAGGTGAGCACTGCATTCAACTTATCCTGTATTGGCGAAGTAAGTTCAGGGGTTCCTATGCTTTGATT
>JBKJSC010000101.1:0-29963 GCA_046593035.1 Limisphaerales bacterium
ACGACGACGGTGTAACTGGCCGCATCGCTGGACTGCACGTTGTTCAGCGTCAGCGTGGACGAAGTGGCGCTGGTTATGTTGGCGCCATTCTTCATCCACTGGTAGCTCAACGGCGCGGTGCCCGTGGCTGTCAGGGTGAAGCTCGCGCTTTGCCCCACGTTCACCGTCTGGCTCACCGGTTGAGTGGTGATGGTGGGGGCAATGGGCGGCGCTGTGCCCACGAGTGCCACGGTGTGATAACCTCCCGCCGCAATCGCCACCACCCCGCTCTGTGCCGCGCCGGGCACAGCCGTTTGGCCGACGCTGTTTGATCCCCATGCCACCACGGTCTCATCGTTCTTTAAGCCCACGGTGTGACGATAACCCGCCGCAATCGCCCTCACCCCGCTCAAGCCCGCGAGCACGGTCGTTTGGCCGTTGGCGTTCCATCCCCACGCCACCACCGTCCCGTCGTTCTTCAACGCCACGATGTGAGCTTCTCCCGCCGCAATCGCCACCACCCCGCTTTGAGCTGCAACGGGCACATTCGTTTGACCGTCGCTGTTGTATCCCCACGCCATCACCGTGCCGTCGTTCTTTAAGGCCACGGTGTGATATCTTCCCGCCGCAATCGCCACCACCCCGCTCTGAGCCGCGATGGGCACGATTGACTGGCCGTAATTTGGAAAACTGCCGTTGATGAATGTCCCCGCTCCCCACGCCACCACCGAGCCGTCGGTTTTCAAGGCCACGGTATGCACGTATCCCGCCGCAATCGCCACCACCCCGCTCTGTGCCACGACGGGCACCGCCGCCTGGCCGAAATCGTTGCCGCTGGCGGCTCCCCACGCCACCACCGAGCCGTCATTCTTTAAGACCACGGTGTGCTGATATCCCGCCGTAATCGCCGTCACCCCGCTCTGCGCCGCGACGGGCACGTTCGTTTGGCCCTTGTCGTTGTTTCCCCACGCCACCACTGTGCCGTCGGTCTTCAAGGCCACGGTGTGCTCAGCTCCCGCCGCAATCGCCTTCACTCCGACCAATCCCGCAGGCACATTCGTTTGGCCGTAGAAGTTGTCTCCCCACGCCAGCACCGTGCCGTTGGTCTTCAAGGCCACCGTGAAAGTGATTCCGGCCGCAATCGCCGTTATCCCGCTCTGCGCCGCGACGGGCACATTCGCCTGGCCATCGCCGTTGCCTCCCCACGTCACCACCGAGCTGGGCGGGGCCGCGTTGACTGTCAGCACCGCCGGTGGCGCGCTGGTGATGGAGCCAGCACTGTTGCTCACCACCACGGTGTAACTGCCGGCAGAGTTGGTTCGTGCGACGCCCAGACTCAAAGTGGCGCTCGTCGCCCCGGCGATATTGATTCCGTTGGTGCGCCACTGGTAGCTCAACGGCGCGGTGCCGGTGGCCGTCACGGTGAAGCTCAGGTTCTGGCCCGCGTTCACCGTCTGGCTCACCGGTTGCGCAGTGATTGCAGGAGCTGTCACCGCCGTTGGGACGAGCGCCACCGTGTGATTACCTCCCGCCGCAATCGCCGTCACCGCGCCCAAGCCTGCGGGCACCGTCGTTTGGCCGGAGGTGTTTTGTCCCCATGCCACCACCGTCCCGTCGTTCTTCAAGGCCACGGTGTAATAAAGTCCCGCCGCAATCGCCGTCACCCCGCTCTGAGCCGCGACCGGCACATTCGTCTGGCCTTCGAGGTTCCGTCCCCACGCCACCACCGAGCCGTCGTTCTTCAAGGCCAGGGTGTGACCAAATCCCGCCGCAATCGCCACCACCCCGCTCAAGCCGGCGGGCACGTTCGTTTGGCCGGAGGAGTTGTATCCCCACGCCACTACCGTTCCATCACTCTTCAAGGCCACGGTGTGCAGCTGTCCCCCAGCAATCGCCATTACTCCGGTCAAGCCGGCGGGCACACCCCCGTAGAAGGTGTCTCCCCACGCCAGCACCGTGCCGTCGTTCTTCAAGGCCACGGTGTGATAACCTCCCCCCGCAATGGCCACCACGCCGCTTTGCGCCGCGACGGGCACATTCGTTTCGCCGGAGCCGTTGCTTCCCCACGCCACCACCGAGCCGTTGTTCTTCAAGGCCACGGTGTGATAATATCCTGCGGAAATCGCCACCACACCGCTCTGCGCTGCGACGGGCGCGGTCGTTTGGCCGGAGTTGTTGTCTCCCCACGCCACCACCGTCCCGTCGTTCTTCAAGGCCACAGTGTGCGCATATCCCCCCGCAATGGCCGTCACTCCGCTCTGCGCCGCGACGGGCACGGTCGTTTGGCCGGAGCCGTTCAATCCCCACGCCACCACCGTGCCGGGAGAGGCCGCGTGTACCGTCAGCACCGCCGACATCAGCCACGGGCAGAGCAAAAGCAATAGTCTTTTCATGAGATTCTTTTCAATAATTGTGCCCTTGCGCTAACGAGCAGGCGGCGATTTAGGTGTGAGTCTAGCAGGTGACGGATGATTTGGCGAGCAATTATTGTTCGCTACAGTATCGCGGTCAGCGATCCGCCGCCCTCCAGCTCACGACGCGAGGGTGGTTAAGACAAGTGCAAATCAAGCTCGACATTTTTTGTTCGTTGCCCGTAATAGCGCCGCTAAATGAATCAGCACGATTACCAAGGATCCAAGTGGAGAGTCTGATTCCATTCCCGAAAGCACTCCTTTGAAAATCACCAAGGTCGAATCATTCCTTTTGTCCTTCCCGATGCCCGAACCGCTGCGTCTCCCGTTCTGGGGCGGCGAACGGACGATCCTCAAACGCGACGCGATGTTCATCCGCGTCACCACCGACACCGGCTTGCGTGGTTACGCGCCCGGCCCGGCGCACGAACGCGCAGCAGTGGAAATTCGCGAGGTCATCGAGCCATTCCTCCACGGCCATGATCCGCGCCGTTGGCGGGAATTAAATTTTCAATCCGACCGCGAAACGATGAAGACCTATCGCGCGGTGGAGATCGCCTTGATGGATGCCGCCGCACGCTACGAAGGCTGCCCGCTCTCCGAGTTGATCGGCGGGCGCAAGCGCGACCGCATCAAACTTTACGGCAGCGCGGGCATGTACATGTCGCCCGAAGGTTACGCAGCCGAGGCCGCCGCCGTCGCCGCGCTCGGATTCCCGGCTTACAAAATGCGCCCGGCGCTCGGCCCGGAAAAAGATTTAGAAACCGTGCGGCTCATGCGCCAGGCCGTGGGGCCGGAGGTCGGATTGATGATTGACGCGCATTCCTGGTGGCGCATGGGCGACCGCAATTACTCGTTTGACACCGTGGCGGGGCTGGCCCAGGCGATGTCCGCCTATCACCCGACGTGGCTGGAGGAACCGCTGCCGCCCGAAGACCACGCCGCGTACCGGAAGTTGCGCGCATGCGGCCATCTGCCCATCGCCTCCGGTGAACACGAACCGGACGAAGCGGGCTTTCAGGATTTGATTTCCACGCGCGCCGCCGATTTCATCCAGATGGATGTCTGTTGTCAGGGCGGTTTTGAAATGGGCCGGCGCGTCATTGACGGTGCTGGCAAACAGGGTTTGAAGTTTGCGTTTCACAGTTGGGGAACCGAACTGGAGGTTCTGGCCGCCGCGCATCTGGGCATCTGCTGGTCGGCCGACGTGGTGGAATGGCTCGAGTATCCGTGCTACTCCGGCGAAGGGCGGGCGGGAATGTATCCATTTCCGCTGGCCGCTGAAATTCTGGCGCAACCACTGCAAATTGAGCGCGGGGAACTGGTGGTTCCGAAAACCCACGGCCTCGGCATCGAAGTGAATGAATCGGTTGTAGAGCGTTATCCTTTCATCCCCGGCCCGTGGTCCTTCTTCCGGCTCGACTCGCCTGCCGAAACCATCGCCGTCACCGGCGATCACAGTGTGAAATGGGTCGAGGGCCAGCCGGCACATTGACCCGCGCTTGCCGGTTGACGCGGTTTGCCGACGCCGTATTCTCGCCGAACTTTTATGCGTATCGTTGACATGCGGGTCCACAAGATTGCCATCGCCGACCCGCCCCTTCGCAGCTCCTACGGTCGGCACCAGCCGTACGCACTACGCACGATCCTCGAACTCGAAAGCGACGACGGCATCATTGGCATCGCCGAAGCGCACGGCGGCGAAGCGCAGGCGGCGGCGATCGAATCGGTGCGCGGCCAAATCATCGGCGCAAATCCCAACCAGCTCACGGGCCGACTCATCTCGCTCATCGAAGGCGACGTGAAAGGCAACAACGCCGACCGCTCGCAAACCTTTCTCGTGCCCGGAGAAAATCCGCACGACGCCAAGGCGCGCGTCTATGCTGCCATTGAAACCGCGTGCCTCGATCTCATCGGCAAGGCTACCGGCCAGGCGGTGTGCGACCTCATCGGCGGGCGCGTGCGCGACGAGGTGCCGTTCTCCGCGTATCCGTTTTACAAGCACGCCGGTGGCGGTGGCGAAGGCGATGACCAGCGCGAGGACGAATACGGCGAGTGTCTCACGCCTGAAACGCTCGTGCGCCAGGTCGTCCAGATGCGCAAGCAATACGGCTTCGGCTCGATCAAGTTCAAAGCTGGCGTGTTCCCGCCCGAGGTGGAAATCGAAACGGTGAAGCAGCTCTACCGCGAACTCGGTCCCGACGTGCCGCTGCGAATTGACCCGAACAGCGCGTGGACGGTCGAGACTTCCATCCGCGTCGGCATCGAACTGAAAGAGGAACTTGGCCGTGGCGGTTATCTGGAAGACCCGACCGCCGACATCGCGGGCATGGCCGCCGTGCGTCGCGGTTTGCTGAAAGCCGGCGTGGACACGCCGCTCGCCAGCAACGTCGCCGTCACATCGTTCGCCGATTTGCCCGAGAGCATCAAGCAGGACGCCTTGCAAATTGTTTTGTGCGACCATCATTACTGGGGCGGCATGAGGCAGGTGCAGCACCTCGCCAAGCTCTGCAAGACTTTCGGCCTCGGCCTCTCGATGCACTCCAACTCGCATCTCGGCGTGTCGCTGATGGCGATGGCGCATGTCGCCGCCGCCACGCCGCATCTGACTTACGCATGCGACACGCATTATCCGTGGTCACAAGCGAAGGATGAGGTGGTGCTGGGCGGGCGCGTGCCGATCGTGAATGGTTGCGTTAAGATTCCAGACAAGCCCGGCCTCGGCGTGGAACTCGATTACGACCAGCTCGCGCGCGGCGAGGAACGCTACCGCAAATGCCCGTATCGCAAACGCGACGACGAAGCCGAGATGCGGAAGCATGTTGATCCGAACTGGAAAAGAATTCTGCCGAGATGGTGAATCGATGGATCCCAACGACACAGAGCGTGGCTTGGGTTGTTGGCCCGCTTCGTGCCCTTTCTGTCTTTGTGGTGAAAATAGAATCTGATTTATGAAGCCAAACGAACTCCGTCAGAAACTCTCCTCCGGCGTCATCTCCTTCCCGGTCACGCCGTTCAAAAAAGATTTATCCCTCGACCTCGAAGGGCATCGGCGCAACTTGCGCTACATCCTCAAGTATCCGCTCACCGCCATCGTTTGCCCCGCTGGCACGGGCGAGCTTTACTCGCTCTCGCCGGAGGAACACCTCGCGGTGGTGAAGGCCACTGTCGAGGAAGTCGATGGCAAGATGCCCGTGCTGACGGGTGTCGGCTTCAATTATCCCATCGCCATCCAGCTTGCGAAGAACGCCGCGAAGGCCGGCGTGGACGGCATTCTCGCGCTTCCGCCGTATTTCCCCGGCGCGGATGAGGAAGGCCTGTTTGATTATTACCAAGCCATTGGCAACGCCACGAAGCTCGGCCTGCTGATTTACAGCCGCGACTGGGTGAACCCCGGTGCCGCGTTCGTGCAGAAGCTTGCCGACAAAATTCCAACGCTCATCGCCTGGAAAGACGGCCAGGCCGACACGCGCCGTTACCAGATCATCATGGACAAGGTGGGCGACCGGCTGCACTGGATTGGCGGCGCGGGCGACGACGCCGTGCCCGCTTACTACTCCATCGGCATTCGCACTTACACGTCGAGCATTGCGACCATCGCGCCAGGTTTGTCGTTGCAACTTCACCACGCCGCCGCTTCGGGCGACTCCGCCACGCTCGCGAAGCTGATGCACGATTACGCCACGCCGCTCTACGCGTTTCGGAGCAAGCGCAAAGGCTACGAAGTCTCGGTGATGAAGGCGTGCATGGACATCCTCGGCCTCAACGGCGGTCCATGCCGCCCACCGCTGCCCAACGTGCGCCCGGAGGAAGTGAAGGAACTCCGTGCGATGATGGCGAAGTGGAAATCCGTGCGGTGAGGTGAGAGGTTGCACCCGCGTTCCGCAATTTGAATGCGGAGACGCTGAAAGCAAAGTCGGGCTTGTGCGACTCGTCGCGAGTGATTTAAGCTGCGATGAAATCACGAGTGAATTCTATGAAGCGACTTGCCTTCTCCTCTCAATGCGCCGTGTCCACCGCGCTGCTGGTCACCTGCCTTACACTCTTCGCCGCGGATCCGCCGTCGCGCTTTTCACCGGACGTCGAGCGCTACCTCAAGACCTTCAAGAGCGGCGGCACATTGACGGATGTTTCCAAGCCGCTCACGCCAGCGGAAACGATCCAGCATTTCAAAATCGGCGACGGCCTCCAGATGGAAGTCGTCAGCGCCGAGCCGGTCATCAGCCAGCCGCTCAACATGAACTTCGATGAGCGCGGGCGGCTCTGGGTGGTGCAATATCTCCAGTATCCGTTTCCCGCCGGACTGAAGGTCGTGAAGTATGACCAGTATTTGCGCGCCGTTTTTGACAAGGTCCCGCCGCCGCCACCCAATCATTTCAAGGGCGCCGACCGCATCACCATCCTCGAAAGCACGCGCGGAGACGGGGTCTTTGACAAGGCGAAGGATTTTGTCTCCGACCTCAACATTGCCCGCAGCGTCGTCTCTGGCCGCGGCGGCGTGTGGATTTTGAATCCGCCCTATCTGCTTTTTTATCCCGACAAAAACCGCGACGACATTCCCGACGGCCCGCCGGAGGTGGCGCTGAGCGGCTTCGGGATCGAGGACACGCATAGTGGCGCGAACAGCCTGATGTGGGGGCCGGACGGCTGGCTTTACGGCGCGCACGGCAGCACCTGCACAGCGGAGATCAAGGGCATAAAATTTCTCGGCCAAGCGATCTGGCGCTACCATCCGGTGACCAAGGCATTTGAAGTTTTTGCCGAGGGCGGCGGCAACACGTTCAGCTTGGAGTTCGACGCGCATGGCTTGACCTACTCCGGCAGCAACTACGGCGAGACGCGCGGCCTGCATTACGCGCAAGGCGGGGCTTACATCAAGGGCTGGGGCAAGCACGGCCCGCTGATGAACCCGTACTCGTTCGGCTGGTTCGAGCACATGCCGAACAAAGGTTTCAAGCCGCGTTTCCCGCAGACGATGATCATCTACGAAGGCGGCGCGATCCCGGCTTACGAAGGCCAGATCATCGCGGGCATGGCGCTCGTCAATCGCGTGCAGGCCTCGAAGATGATCCGCGACACCTCGACGTGGCGCACCGAGGACACCGAGGCCATCGTGCTCACCGACGATCGCTGGTTCCGTCCCGTGGACACCAAGGCCGGCCCCGACGGCGCGGTTTACTTGGCCGACTGGTATGACAGCCGCCTCAGCCATCTCAATCCAAATGACACCTGGGACAAGGAACACGGCCGCATTTACCGGCTCTCGGCCGTGGGTGCGAAGCCGGTGAAATCATTCGACCTCGCCAAGCTGACCACCGACGAACTCATCAAATATTTTTCGCATCCGAACAAATGGTTTCGCCAGACCGTGCTGCGCATTTTCCACGATCGCCACGACTCGAAAGCCATTCCCGGGTTGCGCAAGCTGGTGGAAAAAGAAACGGGACAGGTCGCGCTCGAGGCGTTCTGGGCTGTGAACGCCAGCGGTGGATTCACCGATGAATTTGCGCTCAAGACGTTGAATCATGCGAATCCATTTGTCCGGTACTGGACGGTGCGACTCATTGGTGATGCGAAAAAAGTCTCACTGTCGCTCCAGAAGCGGCTGACCGAACTGGCCCGCACCGAACCCGACGCGCAGGTCCGCAGCCAGCTCGCCAGCTCCTGCAAACGACTTCCGGCGAAAGATGCGCTGCCGGTCGTCCGTGAATTGCTGGTGCACGCCGAGGACGAGAAAGACACGCACATTCCCCTGCTCCTCTGGTGGGCCATCGAGAGCAAGTGCGGCCCGGATCGCGAGCAGGTGCTCGCCCTTTTCCGCGAATCCTTCCTTTGGCAGACGCCCATCGTCAGCAAGGTCATCATCGCGCGGCTCGGCCAGCGCTACACCGCGGAACGGAGCGAAGCCAACCTGAACACCGCCGCCGAACTACTGGGGATGGCCTCATCCCCGCGCGACGTGGACGAATTGGTCCGCGGCATGGAGGAAGGGTTGCAAGGCGACGCTGTGAAATCCGTCCCGCCCGCGATGCAAAAGCGCGTGGCGGAAATCTGGGCGAGCCGGCCCAGGACTCCACTGCTCATCAGCTTTGCCGCGCGGCTGGGTCATGAAGCCGCCTCGAGTGCCGCGCTCGACATGCTCAAGGACACGAACACACCCGAGACCCAGCGCAAAAAGATTGTGACGCTGCTGGCCGAGCGCCGGATCGCCGATGCCGTGCCGGTGTTCCTCGATTTGCTGCGCAAGGAAAAGAGCGACGGTTTCCGGCTCGACGTGCTGAACAGTTTGCAGCGCTTCGGCGACGAGCGGATAGCAGCCACCGTGCTGGAGTTGTATCCCGGCTGGAGCGGCGCGTTGCGCGATCTTTCCCGGAGCGTGCTCTGCAGCCGCGCGAGTTGGTCGCGTTTATTGCTGGAGGCCGTGGCCAAGGGCGCGATTGCGCGGGAGCAGGTGCCGGTGGCGAACTTGCTCGCCATCCAAAGCCATCATGACGCGCGCTGCGATGAGTTGATCAAGAAACTTTGGGGCAATCTCAAGCAAAGCTCCGAGGAAAAGGACAAGCAGATCGCCTCCGTGCGCAAACTGCTCGCCACGGGCAAGGGCGACCCGCAGACGGGACGGGCGTTGTTCCAGCAAACGTGCGCCTCGTGTCACACGTTGTTTGGCGAAGGCGGCAAGATCGGCCCGGAGCTCACCGGCTACGAGCGCGACAATCTTGATTTTCTGCTGCCCGCGATCATTGACCCGAGCCTCGGCGTCCGCGAAGAATTCACCACCTTCAACCTGACGACGAAGGACGAGCAATCCCTCACCGGTTTCCTATTGGAGAACCAGCCGAAATCCGTGACCATGATGGACACGACGGGCAACAAGCTGGTCATCGCCCGCGAACAAATTCAATCGCTCCAAGCCTCGGCGCTCTCCTTGATGCCGGAGGGATTGCTGGACGCGTTCCAGGAGCAACAGATCCGCGACTTGATCAGTTACGTCACGCAGAAAAAATAACCGGCCACCACGGCAGGTCAGCTTAGATCAAGCAGAAAAAAGCGGCCATGAAAATCCATGTTAAAATAGTCACTCTGTTCTGTTTTCTGGGCACAATGCTCGCGGGCAAGGCCGCCGAGGATTTTGTCCAGAACCCGCGGTCGGTTTATTTCACGGTGGGGGATTCCCAGGACCTGCTCTGGACGCCGTTGGAATCCAAGGCCAGCATCGAAGCGGTATTTCAGGTGTTGCAGGAGCGCTACCACACCGCCCGGGTGTTGTGGCGGGGCGGCCAGGACGAGGTCTGGGGTGAACAGTTCGTAATCCGCGAGCAGAACCGCTATTTCTGGCGCATCTGGAATTGGTGGCGCGACCTGCAATATCGCGTGGTGGGAACCAACAAACTAGCGGTGAAGGCGGCGCACGAGCGCGGCATGGAAATCTGGATGGCCTACGGACTTTTCGACAACGGTTCCGGGCCGGATGTCGGCTTCACCGGCTTTCCTTATGCCGCGGAGGATAAAATCCGGGTGGCGCATCCGGAATGGGTGCCGGTCAACAAATACGGCACCTGGCACCAGGGCGGGCCGATTGAGTTCTGTTATCCGGGGGCGCGGAAAGCGATGGTGGATTACTTGACGAAATACGTGGTGGCGGGCGGCTATGATGGAATCGCGTTCCTAACCTACGCGGAGAATTACAGCCAGCGTTATGAGGATGAATTTGGCTACAACCAACCGATTGTGGATGAGTTCAAGAAGCGCTATGGCGTGGACATCCGTACCCAGGCCTTTGACCGGGTGGCGTGGGCGAAATTGCGCGGAGAATACCTGACCCAGTTCTTCCGAGAACTTCACGAGTCACTGAGCAAAAGTCGGAAGAAGATATCAATGTCGGTGGATGGAAAATATCCGTATTGGCCGTGCCGCTGGGGCGGAGAATCGGGCGTGCGCACGGCGGGCAAATTGTGGATGGACGTGGAGGCGTGGGTGAAAGAGGGAATCGTGGACGAGCTTTCCCTCTTTAGTCCGATCGATGATCAAGCCATTCAGAAGGGTGTCGAACTGTGCCGCAGAACCGGCACCAAGTTATCCATCTGGGGAAGATCGCGCGGCGATCTGCCGCCGGGCGTGATTCGAAACATGACGGTCAATTTTGAATTGGAGAGTGGGTTTGACTGGGAGAACTGGATCGACTGGCCGGATGAAATCATCCCGGTGCAGCCTATCACAGCGTTACGGAGTCCGGATGTCTATGCCCGCCGGCGAGTTCTTTGCGCGATTCAAAAAGGCAAACAAACCACGCCCGCTGCGGAAATTCTGCCTTTGGTGAAGGACCCAGATGTGTTCGTGCGGCGCGCGGCGCTGCGGGCACTCGCTACGTTGAAAGACAAATCGGCCATCCCGGCCGTGGAAGCGGCGCTTCTGGACTCGGAAAACTCGGTGCGCTGGCAGGCCGCCATCGTGCTGGGACAACTCAACGCGCCCGACTGTGTCGCGCGATTATTTGAAGCAGTGGCGCGGACGAACAGCACTTTCCAATTTAATTTCCAGGCCGTGCCGACGGTGCTACGGGCGTTGAAAGAATCGGGTAATCTGCGCGGCGAACACTTTGAACTTATTACAAAGCGCACCGCCGATCTGGACCCGAAAGTGCGGGAAGCGGCTTGGAATTCCTTGAGGCTGCTGCTGCCGCCGCGTACGGAACGCCTCGGCCAGGCCGCGCTCGCCGCGCTCCAGAAGGATTCAAATCCCTACGTACGGGAACTGGCGTTGGCGGTGCTCATCAATTTCGAACCGAAGCCGGTGTATATGGAGGCGATCCAGGCCGCCATGAACGGAGACTTAGATTCAGTAGTGCAAGTGAATGCCTGCAAGACGCTGGCCAGCCTCGCGCGACAGGATCCCGGGCGATTCCGCGCCCGGACACTCCAATCCGTCACCGCATTTTTTCGTCAGTATGGCAACGGCTGCGCGCGTGCCGACAAAGATTGGGGCTGGCGAGTGGCAGGCAATACCTTGAAAGATTACTTTGAAACCGAAGGCAAAGCGGCGCTCGAACAATTGATGCAGCAGAAAGAGGATCAGCGTCTTGCCGACCTCGCTTGGCGAGTGGTTTATCTGAAGCAGGAAGACGGCTTCACGCCAGTCACCGAGCAAGAAGAACTGGAAGCGCATCTCAAGCACCCCTTTCTGAAATTCAAAACTCCCGAGAAATCGAAGTGATGCCCACTAGGCCTTGATTCCGATTAATCGCTACGGCGCAGATCACTTGATCCCCAGCTTGAGGATGCGGATCGCGTTGCCGCGATAAATCTTGTACTTCACGTCATCTGGCAAGTTGAGCGATTCGAACAATTCAAACTGCGCAATCTGCTGGGCGGGCATCAGGAAGTCGGTGCCAAACACAAGCTGCGCGGCGCGACGGATCAGAAACTCACGGCCAAATTTCAGATCGCGCGTGATGGCCTTTTCCCCGCCGGGTTCGGAGAGATCCCCGTATAGGTTTGGATACTTGGCCATCAATCGATCCAGCGCCCCGCCCGGCGCGGTGGGCGTCGGAACCTGCGGATAACGTCCGAAGTCGGCCAAGGTTGCATCTCCGGAAATAGAGGCCCAAAAACCGGCGGCGTGGCCGATCAAAATGAGTTTCGGAAAAGCCTTCAAGACGTTTTCCAACCGGGCAAGCCCCGGAGTGTCGAAGCTGCGAATGTCGTCGAGATGAAAAAGGATCGGCAACCCCAGCGAATCGCACGCCTCATAGAATTGCATCATCTGGGGATGGTCGAACGGCAGGCCGACCTTGTGTTCGCCCACGCCGCGCGCGCCCGCGTCCACGTAGCGTTTGAGAATCTCGGTCAGGCCTCGCACGCCGGGCACGTGGCCGGGGCGATCCGGCGGGGCAGTCGAGGCGCGCGGGTCCACGCAGCAGAAGGGAATGAGCCGGTCGGGAAACCGTTTGCACGCGGCGAGCGCAGCCTCCGAGGTCTGGAGGTAGGGCGAAGATTCCGGCGAAACCAGCGGCAGCACACAGGCACGCTCGATGGCGTGCTCATCCATCATGCGCACCAGCTCGTCGGCGGTGAATTCCTTGCCCCAGTAAAACGTCCCGAGGTGGGTGTGGATGTCGATGTATTTATACTTTGGTCGGTCAGTCGCGGCGGCGAACGCACCGCGGTTCCAGGCCAGCGAAGCGAGTGTCAGATTGCCGAGGAAGCGGCGGCGCGAGGTGTGGTTGGATTTCATGCCAGGTTTAAGCGAGAATTTCTTTCACGACCTTGCCCGCCACATCGGTGAGCCGGTAGTCGCGGCCCGCGTGGCGGTAGGTGAGTTGTTCGTGATTGATGCCGAGCAGATGCAAAATGGTCGCCTGGAGATCGTGAACGTGGACGGGATTCTCAACCACGTTGTAGCCGAAGTCATCAGTGACGCCGTGGACGTGGCCGCGTTTCACGCCGCCGCCGGCAAGCCACACGCTGAACGCATTTGGATGATGATCGCGGCCATCCTTGCTGACACCGCGACGAACCTCGCCCATCGGAGTGCGACCGAATTCACCCGCCCAGACGACGAGTGTGTCGTCCAACAGGCCGCGTTGCTTGAGATCCAGGAGCAACGCAGCGGCACCCCGATCGGTCATCGCGCAATTGTTCGCGAGACGTCCGTTCAAGTCGCTGTGATGATCCCACGTGCTGTGCACGAGATGCACGAAGCGCACGCCGCGCTCGACCATGCGGCGGGCGAGCAGGCAGTTTGTGCCGAAGGGTTTTGTCTTCTCAACATCGAGGCCATACATCGCGCGCGTGGCAGCGGTTTCCTTGCTGAAGTCGAGCAACTCCGGCGCGGCAGTTTGCATCCGGAAGGCCATTTCATACGACGCGATGCGCGAGGCGATCTCGGCGTCGCCCGTGCTTTGCTGATGCATTTGATTCAAATCCCGCAGCGCGTCGAGCCGCGCTCGCTGAGTCGCGGCGCTGATGCCAGGCGGACGGTTAAGATGCAGGATGGGATCACCGGAGCCGCGGAACGAAACTCCGCGAAACGTCGAAGGCATGAAGCCGCTGCCCCACAACGAGGCACCCGCCCCTTCGAGACCATGGCCGTCATCCGAGAGGAGCACCAGGTAGCCCGGCAGATTCTGGCAGTGGCTGCCGAGGCCGTAGTTCACCCACGCACCCAGGCTGGGATTGCCGAATGAGGGCGTGCCGCAGTGCAGTAGCAATTGCGCGGGATCGTGATTGCTCTGCTCGCAGTGCATTGAGCGGATGAGGCACACCTCGTCCGCCATCGCGGCGGTGTGCGGCAGCAGTTCGGAGAACTCCATGCCACTCTGCCCGTGGCGCTGAAACTTCCGCGGGCTGGCCATCACCGTTTCCAGCACGCCGCCGGTCGCGCTCTTCTTCGCTTGGACCAGCGACGTGGGCATCGGCTGCCCGTCCAGTGCCGCCATCTTCGGCTTCGGGTCGAACAGATCGAGATGCGACGGCCCGCCCATCATGAAGATGAAAATTACGTTCTTTGCCCGTGGCGTAAAATGCGGCTGCGGTGCCGCCGAGAAACCGTCCCGCGTGAGCAACTGCGACAGCGCGATGGCACCGAATCCGTGCGAGCAGCGCGCGAGGAAGTCGCGGCGGGAAAACCGAAAGTTGTTCAGAGCGTCATTCACGGTTGATGAATTCATCGAGGTTCAGCAGCACACTCGCGAGAGCGATCCATGCGGCATCGGTGTCAGGTGCGCAGTCGTGAAGCAACCCACGCGCGGAGCCGGTATCGCTGGCAAAGAGTGATCGTTGCTGCGAGAGATAGGCGAGCAGTCGCTTCGATTCCTCCGGCTTCGGCGGGCGCGAGAGCACGAGCTCGAACGCGTGGGCGAGGCATTGCTCATCGCTGCCGTGAACCTCACGTCCGATGCGTGACGCGAGCGCCTGCGCGGCTTCGAGGAAGACGGGATCGTTCAGGAGATTGAGCGCCTGGAGCGGCGTGTTCGAGCGTTCGCGGCGCGTGCAACTGCGGCTCGTGTCCGGCAGATCGAACGTGACGAACTGCGCGAACGGCGACGTGCGCTGGATGAAGGTGTAGAGCCCGCGGCGGTAGCGATCCGCGCCCGGGCTGGCTGTCCACTGATTGCTGTAGCCTTCCTTCGACACGCTCGCTGGCTGCAATGGCTTCACACTCGGCCCGCCGACCGTACGATTCAACAAACCGCTCACCGCGAGTGCGGAGTCACGCACGGCTTCGGCCGAAAGACGCAAGCGCGTTTGATGCGCGAGCAGGCGATTAAGTGGATCGCGTGTCGCAAGCTCAGGCCGCGCGGTGGAGGACTGGCAATACGTTTGCGAAAGCACGATCTGCCGTAGCATTGCCTTCACGCTCCAGCCCCCGCGCATGAACTCGACCGCGAGCCAGTCGAGCAATTCGGGATGCGACGGACGATCGCCGCGCACGCCGAAGTTGTCCGACGTCGCCACGATGCCGCGGCCGAACAACTCCTGCCACAGGCGGTTCACCACCACCCGCGCGGTCAGCGGATGCTCCGGCGACACGAGCCAGCGCGCGAGCGCGAGACGATCCGCTTCGCCGCTCACCTTCAGCGCAGGCAGCGCCGTCGGCGTGCCCGGTTTCACTTCACCGCCCTTGCGGTGAAAGTCGCCGCGCAGATGCACGTGCGTCGTGCGCGCCGTTGGAAAAGTCATCATGCCCGGCGCACGAGTCACGGTCGGCAGTTCCTTCGCGAGCGCATCGAGCTTCGAATTCAGTTCGCTTAGTTTCAATTCCTTAAACTTCTCGCTGTAAACTGTAGGCGGGGCTTTGAGAAAATAATCCAGCAGCCGGTCGCGCTGATCCTGCGTGCGCTGCGCGAGTGGTGTCTTGATGATGTTGATCCCTTCGAGCTGGCCCTCACCGAGGCTCTGCCCCCATTGCAGGCCGAGCAGTTCGAGTGTGCGGTCCCAAGCGAAGTCTTCGTTCGGATGCGACTCCGTATGCAACAGCCGCTTCTCCCAGTCCGCCAGCAACTCTGCAAGCGGCGCGGCCAGCGGCGCGAGCAACTCCGCGCGCTTCCGATCATGCTCCGGCTTCGCTGCTTCAAAAGGCTCACGCTCACCGGGCAACGGCGCGTTGAAGTTCACCTCGTCCGCGGCGTTGAAGAACGCGTAGAGCTGATAGAACTCGCGCTGTGAGATGGCGTCGAACTTGTGATCGTGGCACTGCGCGCAGCCCGTGGTCAGCGCAAGCCAGGTTGTACCAAACGTGGCCGTGCGGTCGAGAATCTGGTTCACGCGATATTCCTCCAAGTCCGCACCGCCCTCGCGGTTGCTCAGAGTATTGCGCAGGAAGCCGGTGCCCATGCGCTGCGAGGTAGTGGCATCCGGTAACAAGTCACCCGCGAGCTGCTCGATGGTGAATTGATCAAACGGCAGATCGCGATTGAACGCATCCACCACCCACTGCCGGTAACGCCACGCCACCGGGCGCAGGAAATCCTGCAAGTACCCGTCGCTGTCTCCGTAGTGCGCGAGATCAAGCCACCACCGGGCCCAGCGCTCGCCGAAGTGCTCCGATGCCAGCAAGCGATCGACCACACGCTCGAACGCATCGGGCCGCGCGTCGTGCACAAACGCATCCACCTCCAGCGGCGACGGCGGCAGCCCGGTAAGATCAAGGGTCGCGCGCCGGATGAGCGTCGCGCGATCCGTTTCCGGCGAAGGCTTCACACCTTCCGCAATCAATCGCACCCGGACAAACCGGTCCACCGGGTGTTGCGCACCGCGCACTCGTGGCGGCTCGAGTCGCTGCGGCGGAAGATAGGCCCAGTGCGTTTCGTATTTGGCGCCCTGCTCGATCCAACGCCGCAGCATTTCCTTTTGTGCTGCGGTCAGTTGCCGGCCGGTTTCCTTCGGCGGCATCACGTCGTCCGCGTCGCTCGTGAAGATGCGCTCGATCAACGCACTCTCCTTCAGTTTGCCCAGCGCGATCGCCCGCGCGCCCGATTTCAGCGTGGCCGTCGCGTCCGCCACCACGTCCAGACGCAGCCCAGCCTTGCGCTGCGCTTGGTCGAAGCCGTGGCACTTGAAACAATTCTCCGCGAGGATGGGGAGCACGTCGCGGTTGTAGAGGACACTGTTTTCGCCGGCCGAATGCCCCGCAAGGCACGACCACGCCATCGTTGCTACGACGGCAGTCCTTCGCACCCACCAGGGCTGGCGTAAAGGAGCGATGGTCTTCATTCGTGTGGGGCAAGCCTAACATAACACTAACGGAGCTGTCATCTTCACGTATTCAAAACTCAGAACGGCAACAAGGCCCTGCTGGGTGAGCGAACAGCGCGCGGCATTACCGGGTGCCCGCAACGTGGCGCAACGTGGCGTCATGCTGGCTGTAACTTTCATTGCCAACTTCCCGTCTGGCCGCATAATCGAACAAAGCCCACACATGAAATCATCGCATCTTCGCTCGCACTTGTTCATCACGCTTTGTTTCGCCGGCTGGATGAGCGCGTCGCTTCACCTTGCCCCGGTCTGCGCCGCCGACGCCCAAAAGCCCGGCAAGAAACTCAACGTCCTCTTCATCGCCGTGGACGACATGAACAACGACCTCGGCTGCTACGGCCATCCGCAGGTAAAGTCGCCGAACATTGACCGCCTGGCAAAGATGGGCGTGAAGTTCGACCGCGCCTACTGCCAGTTCCCGCTGTGTTCGCCCAGCCGTTCGTCGCTGATGACCGGCCTGCGCCCGGACACGACGCGCGTCTTCAACCTGCAATACCGTTTCCGCACCGGCCTGCCGGATGTGGTGACGGTTTCGCAAATGTTCATGAACAACGGCTATTATACCGCGCGCGTCGGGAAGATTTACCATTACGGCAACCCCGGCGACATCGGCACCAGCGGCCTGGACGACCCGCCGTCGTGGAATCATTTCGTCAACCCTGCCGGACGCGACAAGACCGTGTTGGAAACCGACATCATCAATTACACACCCGCGCGCGGACTCGGCAGCGCGATGTGTTTCCTCGCCGACAAGGCGGGCAAGGACGGGGAGCACACGGACGGCAAGGTCGCGCTCGAAGGCATCAAGCTGCTCGAAGCGAACAAGGACAAACCGTTCTTCCTCGCGTTCGGATTTTACAAACCGCACACGCCCTATGTCGCGCCGAAAAAGTATTTCGACCTCTACCCACTCGACAGCATCAAGCTGCCGACCGAGCCGGAAGGCAATCGTGACTCGAAGCCCAAGCCCGCGCTCCAGTCCACGCCACAGCCGCTCTTTGGCGTCACGCCCGACCAGGCGCGCGAGTGCAAGCAGGCTTATTACGCGGCGATTTCGTTTGTGGACGCGCAGATCGGCAAGCTGCTCGACACGATGGACCGGCTGAAACTTTGGGACAACACCATCGTCGTCTTCTGGAGCGACCACGGCTATCACCTCGGCGAACACGGGCTGTGGATGAAGCAGAGTTTGTTCGAGGAATCGGCGCGCGTGCCGATGATCTGGGTCGTGCCGGGCGCGAAAGGAAACGGCAAGGCCAGTCCGCGCACGGTGGAGTTCGTGGACATTTACCCGACGCTGGCGGATTTGGCCGGGCTGACGCCGCCAAACAATTTGCAAGGCGCAAGCCTGAAGTCGCTGCTGGAAAATCCCGCCGCACCGTGGAGCCGTCCCGCCTTCACGCAAGTGGAACGCGGCGGTTTCCCCGGCCACAGCGTCCGCACCGAACGCTGGCGCTACACCGAATGGGACGGCGGTGAAAAAGGCGTGGAGCTTTACGACCAGGAGAATGATCCGAAGGAATACAAAAACCTCGCCAGCGATCCCAAGTTCGCCGCGACGGTTGCGGAGTTGAAGGTGCTGGTGAAAAAGAACTGGCCCATGCGCGTTACCGGCGGCGAAGCACCCGGCGGAAAGAAGAAAAATAAGTGACCCTCAGACCGATGATGCGAACGTAACGAAGGAAACGATGGAGTTTTATCGCTCGTTGAAGGAAGCCAAGCCACCGGCTAGTGTCTCCCGAATGAATCCACGAATTTTCTTTGGCCTGTGTTTGTGGGCGGTGCTGATTTGTCCGGCTACGGCTCAACCCGCCGGTTCCGCCGAACTCATCGCCGTCCGCAAAATCTGGGATGCCGCGCCGCACAATGCCTTCACGGACCTGGTGCGTTTCCAAAACAGATGGTTCTGCGTTTTTCGTGAAGGCAAAGCGCACGTCTCACCCGATGGCGCGCTGCGCGTCCTCACGTCCACCGACGGCATGCGCTGGGAATCGGCGGCGCTGATCACGTCGGCGCTCGGCGATTTGCGCGACGCGAAGATCACGATAACGCCGGACAACCGTTTGATGTTGAGCGGCGCGGTCGCGCTGACACAACCGGCGGAATTCAAACATCAATCGCTCACCTGGTTCTCGAAGGATGGCGCGCAGTGGACGGAGCCGGTGATCATCGGCGATCCCAACTTCTGGCTCTGGCGCACGACGTGGCACAAGAAAACGGCGTACAGCATCGGCTACGACACCACGGCGGAGAAATTCATCCGGCTTTATTCGAGCAAGGATGGGAAGAAGTTCAACACGCTGGTGCCGCGCCTGTTTGACGAGGGTTATCCGAACGAAACGTCGCTCCTCTTCCTCAAGGACGGCACGGGTCTGTGTCTGCTGCGACGCGACGGCAAGGAGGCGAACGGTCAACTGGGCATCGCCAGGCCGCCCTACACGGATTGGGAGTGGAAAGACATTGGCGTGAAGATTGGCGGGCCGCACATGCTGGCGCTGCCGGATGGACGTATCGTCGCGGCCGTCCGTCTTTACGATGGCGCGGTGCGCACCTCGCTGATGTGGCTCGATCCCGAGGAAGGCGAGTTGAAGGAGATTTTGAAGCTGCCTTCCGGCGGCGATTGCAGTTATCCCGGCCTCGTCTGGCACAACGATCTGCTCTGGGTAAGCTACTATTCCTCGCACGAAGGCAAGACGAGCATCTACCTGGCGACGGTGAAGTTTCCCGCGCGTTGATACTGCGACAATGCTACGGCTGCGTCGGCAATTCCAAATTCACCCGCTCGCCCCCGCGCAACACCGTCGCGGGCAAATGCGTGCCCGACGGTTTGGATTGCAGCACGTAAGCGAAAAGTTCGCTTTCCGTCATCCGTTTGCTCTGACCATCCAGGCTCACGATGATGTCGTCCTTGAGGAAGCCGGCCCGCTTGGCCGCCGCGTGCTCGTTGTATTGGCCGACGTGAATTGCCCGCAAGGCCAGGTCGCTGTCCGCGATTTTCAACCGGATCCGATCGGCGGCAGGCAACTCTTCTAATCGAATTCCACCCGTGGCCATGCGGCGCAAATCCCAACTGGTCGGTCGCCACGAAAGGTCGCTCTTGCGCCGCCAATCCGCAGCCAGCGTGAGCGAAAGCGGCGTCCGTTTGCCACCGCGCAACACTTCGGCGTTGAGCTTCGTCGGTGCCTTCGCGGAATGCAGCGCCCATTGCACATCGGCAATGGAAAGGATTGGTTGACCGGCGAGCGTGAGAATATCGTCGCCCGCCTTGAAGCCGTCCTTTTCCGCGGACGATCCGCGAATCACGCTTTTGACTCTGGCCTTGTGCTTAGGATCAAGGGCGAGACCGAGGACATCGGGCATTGGCCAGGGAAACAACACCTCGTCCGGAATCGCTTTGCGCTCGGCGCGGAAGACTTTCCGTTCGGCCTCGCGCACTTGATGACAGTGCAGGCAGCTTTGCATCACCTGGCCCTCGTAATCGAGCGACGGTTTGTATTTTCCCGCCAGCGAAGGAAAGTCCGCCGGAGTTTTGAAGCGCGATTCTATGCCTTGCTTCCCGCCTAACGATGCTTTATTGGCCGGATATTTCTGGTGCTGTTCCAACGCCGACTCCAACGCCGCGCGAAAGCCTTCCATGGAAATATCGCGGCTGGCTTCCTTCATGTCGGACCGCGAACCGAAACGGCCGTAAATCGTGTGATCCGCATTTAGGAAGAAGGCGGCGAAGGTCAAATCGTAGTCGAACTGGAAGAGGGACAGATCAATGGTGTTTGCCTGAATGACACGCACACAGACAAACTTGCCCATCAACTCGGCAACCTGGGCATCGCGACGAACAACCTGCTCGTCAAAACCACGGCAGTCCACTCATGGGACGCAGCGGAAAACGACCAGCAACGGTTTGCCGGACTTGGCGGCGACCGCGTAGCCTTGGGGAAGATCGTTGTAAATCCAATTGCCCACGGCTTGGACTTCGGCGCGGTCGTTCAACACGCGGGCCTTACGATCCTCAGCAGCGGGGAGAGTGGCGGCCAGTAGAAAACAGGCGGCCACGAATAACAGGCGTTGGTTCATGCGTGCATTCAGTGCCTTTGCACAGCTGGTTTCAAGCAACTTATTTTTTAACGGGAAAGAGTTTCCAGCCGGAATCCTGCATGTGGAGCGCCGAGCATTGCTCGGCCTGCGAGGCAACTGCGATAACCAAGCCGAGCAGATGCCCGGCGCTCCGGCGGCTCCCGTTCATGGCACGCTCACCTGTCCCAGCACGGCAGCCCGACGCGCGCCGGTGGTTGCCGGAAGATTTGCCGGTTCGCTTCGCATCCGCCGCCAGGCCAGCAGCGCGAACGCCGCCGGTTCGATAGCCCGCGCCGGCCAGCCCAAGGCTTCGCTGGTCACGACTTGCATCGCTGGATTCAACGCCGCCATTCGTGCGCGAATGACACGCACGAGAGTCGGGTTCGCCGCGCCGCCACCGGTGAGGACAAGCGTCTCCGGAAGATTCGGAAGGTGGAGTTGATAATTGAGAGCGAGGGAACGTGCCGTGAACTCGGTCAACGTGGCCAGCACGTCAAAACGCGAGAGCCGGGTGCGCTGGATTTGCGGCTGCACGCGCCGCCAGAACACTTCGCCGAACACCTCACGGCCCGTGCTCTTCGGCGGCGGCTGCTTGAAATAGGGATGCTTCAGCCAAGCCGCCAGCAAGGCTTCGGACGCCACTCCGCGAGCCGCCCACGCGCCGTGCGTGTCCATCGATTGCCGCTCGTTTGTGTAGTGGCGGATCGCGAGATCGATCAAAACATTCGCCGGCCCGGTGTCGAAGGCAAGCACGGCCGGTTTCGTTCCCTTCGTCCAATCCAGCGAGGTCACGTTGCTGATGCCGCCAAGATTGTTCACGCAGACATGACAGCCCGGCTGGCCGAAAGCGACCTGATGAAAAAGCGACGCCAGCGGCGCGCCTTGACCACCGGCGGCGAGATCGGCGGCGCGAAAATTACTGACGACGGGCACCCGCAATTCCTCGACGAGATACGCCGATTCGCCAATTTGCAGCGTCGCCGGATTTTTCAGGTGAGGATGGTGGTAAACGGTCTGCCCGTGCAAACCGACAAGCTGCGGTTTGCTCTGACCAGAGCCGCGCCGGGCATGACGAGCGTAGAAGCGTCCCAAGTCATGGTGCAATTGCGCCAGTTCGTGACTGGACGCTTCGCCACACGCCGACCGGTGGAGTCGCGACCGCAACGCGGCGGGAAACTTCACCGACCACAGCTTGCGGAGCCGCACACCGGCTGCGCTGACTGAGCAGAGCGCGTAATCGACGCCATCAATGCTCGTGCCGGACATGATGCCAAGGACGCGAATGGGTTTCATCGGTTGCCCGGCAGCATGTCCCATTTCCCGCTTCTGATGCAAGCGGGGTGCGCGCGAAGGCAGACTTCGAACTGCTGAAGAGCGACCCAAGGCACCCGTCACGCGCACCTTGACTCGAAAGGCGCAAGAACTTACCGTTCCAACATGAATTACCGCGAGCGCATTTCGATTGACCCGCGCATCCGCAGCGGCAAGCCCTGCATCCGGGGGACGCGCATCACCGTGGCCGACGTTTTCGATTATCTGGGTGGCGGCATGAGCATTGCCCAGGTGCTGGGCGACTTCCCCGACCTCACCGCTGGCGACATTCAGGCGTGCTTTGCGTTCGCCGCAGATCGTGACCGGCGGCTGAACGTCGTGCCGCATGAAGCTGCTCTTTGACGAAAACTTGTCACCGAAGCTGCCGCGCCTGCTGGCGGTGCTCTTTCCCAGCAGTGCGCACGCCCGTGAGTGCGGGTTGCTTGGCCTTCCCGATGAGGACGTTTGGGAGTATGCGCGCGCCAACAACTTCGTCATTGTCTCGAAGGATTCCGACTTTCAACAGCGTAGTTTGCTGTACGGCCACCCACCCAAGCTTGTCTGGCTCCGCATCGGCAACTGCACCACGCAACAGCTCGTCCAACTCATCACGACGCACGGGCAGAACATCCACGCGCTCGACACTAGTCCAAACGAAACGGTTCTCGTCCTCTCGTAGCAACAACCTGCTCAACCGGACACGCCGTGAGCCGGGCCGCGTGTCCCGCCAAAATTTCCTTCGTTTTCTTTCGTTGCCATTCGTGGTTAACTCACGTCCATGAAAATCCTCTGCGTGCACGCGCACTTCGACGATTTTGAGTTCACCGCCGGCGGCACCTTCGAGTTGTGGCGGCGGAAACTCGGCCCTGCCCTGCACGCGAAAGTCCTCGTCTGCACCGACGGCAAGGCGGGCCATCATGCCCGCACCCGTGCCGAGACCGCGCGCCTTCGTCTCCAGGAACAGCGCGCCTCCGCGAAGATCGGACGCTACGACGTCGAATTACTCCGCCTGCCGAACGGCCAGCCGCCGCGCGAAGCCTGCCTGCACGTCACCACCGACTTGTTGGCGGCACTCTGGAAAGCCATCCGCGATTTCCAACCCGATTACCTTTTCTGTCCGCCCGTCGCGGCCGATCCGCTGGCCGGCATCCATGTCGATCACATCGCCGTGGCTAATGCCGTTCGGGAAGTGGCATACATGATCAACGTCCCGCACGCCTTCACGCCGGAATATCCCGCCGATGAAACTCGTTCCACACCCTGCAAAGTGCCGGTGATCCTCAACGTGTATGACGGTTATCAATTCGGTGCGAACAGCCACGATCTCGCCTGCGACGTGGAGGCGGCGTTTCCGCAAGTCTGCGCAATGACGTGGTGCCATCAATCGCAGATCGCCGAATGGCTGCCGTGGGTGGGCCGCCACCAGATGACCACGCCGACATCGCTGGCCGATTGGGCACCGCGTCTGCGCGCGCGTTACCAGCGACAGAACCGCGAACTCGGCATCCGCTCGCGCCACGCGCATGAAGTCTTCACCGTGACGGCCTGGGGCGAAATTCCGACGATCGAACAATTGCTCCGAGATTTCCCGCCGCTCTCGTTGAAAACCTCCCGCATCGCGCAATTGAAGAAGCGGCTCGCGCGGTGGAAAACGAGTTGAAGCGAACGCGCCGAGGAAACTGATTGATCAGCGAGAAGAATGCCGCAAAGCTTTTCCCGGACGCGCGCTGGTGTGGGCATCGTTTTCGACGACGGCGATGCCATTCACGAACACCCACCGAAAGCCCGTGGCGTAATGGTGCGGGTCGTTGAAGGTAGCGTGATCCTGGACGACGGCGGGATCGAAGGCCACGAGATCGGCCCACGCGCCGACGCGAATCTGGCCGCGATCCTTCAAACCAAACGTCGTGGCGGGAAGCAACGTCATCTTGCGCACGGCATCTTCGAGTCGGAGCAGTTTGAGTTCGCGCACATAGCGGGCGAGCACGCGGGCGTTGTTGCCATAGCCGCGCGGATGCGGCACCCCTTCGTTGAATTTCCGCACGCCGCTGTCGCTGGCGAACATCGTATTCGGATGCTTGGCAAAGGCCTGGAGATCGTCCTCGCTCATGCCGTGAAAAACCCCTTGCGCGCCGCCATGCGCTTCTATGTCGAGGATGAGTTCAATCTGTTCATCCAACGACGACGAACCTCGCGCCCGCTTCGCCGCGTCGGCCAGATTGAGGCCATTGAGCGCGGGGTTGTGGCGGTAGTTGGCGATCACGGCGTACGCGTAATCGTCGTGACCGCGCTGGTGGATTTTGGTCTTCATCGTGGCAATGAGGCGGGCCTTCGCTTCGGCATTGGCCAGAAGCGCGGCGAATTTCTCCCGCCCGCCCTCGCGATCGGCACTGGGAATCAAAGTGCTGATGCCGGTGCTGCTGGCGGTGTAAAGATATTGGTCGTGCGTGATGTCCAGTCCCTCGGCCCGGGCGCGTTCGATGGCAGCGAGGACTTGCTCCGTTCGGCTCCAGGCGGCTTTGCCGGCGAGTTTGACGTGGGAAATATCGGCGCGGATGTGCGCCTCGCGAGCGATGCGGAACAACTCGTCCAGCGCCTCGAAAATCTGCGTGTCCTCATGCCGCAGGTGGCTCACGTAAATGCCATCGTGGGCGGCGGCGACCTTCGCCAGCTTAATGATCTCCTCAGTCTTCGCAAACGTCCCCGGCAGATAGATGAGGCCGGTGGCAAGACCCACAGCACCGTCTTTCATGGCCTGCTCGACGAGGGCTTTCATTCGGGCGAGTTCGTCGTCGGTGGGTGGGCGCATGAACGAACCACCCATGACCTGGCTGCGAACGGTGTTGTGGCCGATGAGCGTGGCGACGTTGGGCGAAATTCTTTTGGCTTCGAGCTGGGCGAAAAATTCGGCGATGTTCGGCTTCGAGCCGCCGCAATTGCCCAGCACCAGCGTCGTGACACCCATGCGCACGAAGTTTTCGGCGAGCGGCAATTCCTCAATGTCCTCTGCGTGTGTATGCACGTCGATGAAGCCGGGAGCGATGACCAGTCCGCTCACGTCCAGCTCGCGCGCGCCGTCCCCGGAAATTTTACCAACGGCGGCAATGCGTCCGTCCTTGATGGCGACATCCGCGTACCTGGCAGGATTGCCCGTGCCGTCCACCACGCGGCCGTGGCGGAGCACCAAGTCAAACGTGGCCGCAGGCAGCAGCACGGGCGACAGCGCAAGGCAGGCGAGGCCGGCGGCAAGGCGAAGCAGTTGCATGGCGAAATACCTTAACGGCCCGGCAGCGAAAGGCGACAGGCAAGTAACGAGAACACTCGATATTCTGAAGTTGCCACCCGCGCAGTGTTTTTCCGAATCACTTCTTTTTCGCCGACGCTTCCGTGGTGGGCGGCTTGTAGGAAACCACACCGTTGGCTTTCGTTTTGCGCCGAAAGATTTTGTCGCCGCACAGCACGTAAAGATATTCCAGGTTCGGCCCGCCGAAACCAACGCTCGGCATCCCCTTGTCTGACGGCCTGGGCAGCACGCCGCAGAGGCGGCCTGTCGGATCGTAAATCTGTAAGCCGAGCGACGTGGTGACGTAGTAGCGGCCTTGCGTGTCCGTCGTCATGCCGTCGCCCGCGCACGACGTTTTGTAAACCGGCGAACGTCCGTCTTCACTTTTGGCATTCACATCCACTTCGGTGCGCATCGTCATGTACGGCGACTTCGCGGACAGGCTACCGTCGGTATTGATGCGAAACGTCCAGACGTGCGGCCTGCGATAATCCGACACCGCCAGCGTGCCCTGGTCGGCCGAAAGCGTGATGCCGTTCGGCGCGGTGATCCCCACGTCCACCGCCTTCTTCTCCCCGGTTTTGGGATTCACGAACGTCACCTGCTTCTTGCCCGTCTCGGTGAAATAGATGTGGCCCTTGTGCGTGACAACCAGATCGTTCGGTTGCACGTCCTCGGCCAGCACAGTCATCGCGCCGCTGGGCACCTCGAAGGCAAGCAACTGCTTCGTCGCGCCGCGGCAACCGTAGAGCCGTCCGTCCGGCGCGAACTTCATGCCGCTGATACGCGTGGCGTTGGTGGACTGGAGCAGCGGCGTGATCTTGCCATCGAGGCTGATTTTGAAAATGCCTTCCGCGCTTTTCATGTCGGAAAAATAAAAATTTCCTTTCTCATCGGAGAACGCCGCATCGGCGGCGCCGAGTTTGTCCGCGGCGAGCTGCCATTCTTCGCCGTCAATGAGAACCATCGAAAGCGGCATATCCTGGGCGGGGCTGCGTTGGGAGGCAGCAGCCAGACTGAGGATTACAAGAGCCAAGATTCTAAAAGTCTTCATATCATTTGATGGAAAACATAACTGGATCATCACGGCTTGTAATCACGCCACAGCCACTTCAGCGCCTCCGGGAAAATGCTGCCGCCATGCTTGCTGTTGTGCCCGTAGCCTTCCACGTAATCGAAGCGCACGTCGTATTTCATGTATTTCAGCGACGACGCCATCATCTGGTTCGCCAGCGGCCAGTTGCCAAACGGATTGTCCAGATCGCCGCTGGAGTCCTGTAGAAAAACCCGGATTGGTTTCCGCTCGGTCTTGCGGATGAGATACGGATACGCATGCCCGCCGCGCAAATCCACGAAGCTGCCGATGGTCGAGAGCACCTTGCGGAACTGGTCGGGCCGCTCCCACGCCACAGTGAACGAACAGATGCCGCCGCTGCTCGCGCCGGAGATTGCGCGGCCTTCCGGATTCTTGGTGAGGTTGTAGCTCTGGCCAACTTCCGGCAAAATCTCGTCAATCAACATGCGCGCGTAGCGGTCGCCGAGCGAGTCGTATTCAAAACTGCGGTTGCTCACGCCCCACGGACTTTGCGGCGTCGGTCGTTCCGGATTGTGGCCGGGGTTGATGAGGATGGCGATGGTCACGGGCATTTCGCCCTTCGCAATGAGGTTGTCGAACACGATCGGCACGCGCCAACTGCCTTTCGCGCCCACGTAATCGTGGCCGTCCTGAAAAACCATCACGCACGCGGGTTGGTCGGCCTTGTATTGCGCGGGCACATAGACCCACCAGTCGCGCACGGTGTTCGTGAAAACCTGGCTGTGCCAGTTCGTGTGTTTGGTGAGCGTACCCGCAGGGACGCCGGGCTGGACTTCGTGGTAGGGCGTCGGTTTGAAGTCGTCGGCGGCCACGATAGAACCCGTTGAGAAGCCCAGCAAGACGCAAGTTGCCAATAAAGATTTCATGGTGTTATTCAAAGGTAGTCCGGCTTACTTCGCATAATCCCGCCACAGCCAGCGCATCGTGTCGGGGAAAATCGCGCCGCCATGCTTCCCGCTATGCGCGCCATCGCCGAAGACGAATTTGTAATCGTAGCCCGCGTACTTGAACGCCGCCGCCATGTCCTGGTTGGCCAGCGGCCAGTTGCCGTGCAGATTATCGAGGTCGTTCGAACCGTCTTGCAAGAAGACGCGGATGGGTTTGGGCTTGTCCTTCGACTTGCGGATCAGCGGCGGATAAATGTAGCCGCCGCGAATGTTTGTGAAGCTGCCAATGTGGCTGACGACCTTGCGAAACGCGTCGGGCCGTTCCCAAGCCGCCGTGAAGGCGCAGATGCCGCCCGAGCTGTTGCCACAAATCGCCCAGCCCGCCGGGTCTTTCGTCAGATTATATTTCTTGCTGACTTCGGGCTTGATTTCTTCGAGCAGGAACTTGACGTAGGCATCGCCGACCGAATCGTATTCAAGACTGCGGTTGCTCCGGCCTTTCTGGCCCGGTTCCGCCGCCGGCACTTCGCCGGGATTGATGAAGACGCCAATGGTCACGGGCATTTCCTTTTTCGCGATGAGATTGTCGAACACGACGGGCACGCGAAAACCACCGTCCTTGCTGACCATGCCACCGCCGTCGCAAAACACCATCACGGCGGCGGGCTTGGCGGGATCGTATTGTTTCGGCACGTAAATCCACCAGTCGCGCACCGTGCCGGGAAACACCTTGCTGTTCTCCCAGCGAAGTTTGATCACTTCGCCCTGCGGCACGCCCGCCTGCACCATCGAATCCGGGCCGAACTTGTAATCATCTGCGGCGCGCGCGGTGAGGATGGTGAAGGCAACGAGCAAGGCCGGAAGCAATGCGGAACCGGTAGCGTGAAATTTCATGCCGTGGATTCTGTGGATTCTGCGAACTCTGTCAAAGGGTCTTTCGCGAGATAAGAAAAAGTTTGGATTCCCGGCCCGGCCGGCAATTCGACCAATGCCAGCGGCGCGCGATTTGATTTGGCGGCGGCGATGGAGTTGCGGTTCAATGGCACCATGAAGACTGCCCCGGCTGCCGCAGCCGATGAAACGCAACCCACCCCGCTGGCCCAGCGCCTTCGGGACGCCGCCGAATTGCTCGAAGCCATCGCCGGCAACCGGGCGTTGCTCGCCGGAATGCCGGACGAAGAACGCCTGCGCCTGCTCCAGGCCGCCGGCCAGGTTTCGCGGCCCGATGCCGTGGCCCGGAGGCGGCTGGTCAAAGCCACTCAACGCGAACGCAAGGCCACGAAGCGCCAACGCGCCGAAAACGTGCTCGCGGAAACTGGCATTCGTAAATTGCGCCGCGCGGCTGTCTTCACGACGCCGAACGTGTTTCCCCCGGCGGGCTTCGAGCAAAAGGAAGTGGCCGACGATCCCGAAATTCGTGAGACCTCCGAGCAGCAGAATTGTTACATCTGCAAACGCGACTATTCGACGATCCACCACTTCTACGACCAGCTTTGTCCGCCGTGCGCGGAACTGAATTTTCGCAAGCGCACCGAATCGGCGGATTTGCGCGGGCGGGTCGCGCTGCTCACCGGCGGGCGCGTGAAGATCGGTTATCAAGCGGGCATCAAGTTGCTGCGAGCGGGCGCGCAACTCATTGTTTGCACACGCTTCCCGCGCGACTCGGCGATGCGGTACGCGGCGGAGCCTGATTTCAAGGAGTGGGGCGACCGGCTGGAAATCTTCGGACTGGATTTGCGCCACACGCCGAGCGTGGAGGCCTTTTGCCGCCATGTGCTCCAGACTCATTCACGGCTGGACTTCATCATCAACAACGCCTGCCAGACCGTGCGCCGCCCGCCGGATTTTTACGCGCACATGATGGAGCGAGAGAACGGGTCGTTGCACGACTTGCCGACGGACGCGCAGAAACTTCTCGGCGCTTACGAAGGCTTGCGCGGTTATCACATCTTGCCGGAAGGCGGAGCGCCCGTTGGAGTTCAAGCTTCAGCTAGCTCCCCGGACAAGCTGAAGCTTGAACTCCAACAAGTCGGACTCACCCACGCCGCTGCGCTCTCGCAAGTGCCACTTCTCGCTGAGGAGCTTGAAGCGCAGCAGGATTTATTTCCCGAAGGCCGGCTCGATCGGGATATGCAGCAGGTGGATTTGCGCAACCGTAATTCCTGGCGTTTCCTTATGCACGAAGTTCCCACCGTGGAACTCCTCGAAGTGCAGCTCGTGAACGCCATCGCGCCCTTCATCCTCAACGCGCGGCTCAAGCCGCTCCTGCTCCGCACGCCAGAGCGCGACAAGCACATCGTGAACGTCTCCGCCGTGGAGGGGCAATTCTACCGGAAGTTCAAGACCACGCGCCATCCGCACACGAACATGGCCAAGGCCGCGCTCAACATGATGACGCGCACGGCGGCAGCGGACTACCACGCCGACGGCATTCACATGAACGCCGTCGATACCGGTTGGGTGACGGACGAAGACCCGGCGCAAATCGCGGAACGCAAAGTCACCGAGCATCGCTTTCATCCACCGCTGGACATCGTGGATGGCGCGGCGCGCATCGTGGATCCGATCATTGCCGGCTTCAACACCGGCGAGCATGTCTGGGGAAAATTCCTGAAAGATTACACGCCGACGGATTGGTGAAATCTTTTGAACTCTGGAAAAAGCTGGTCG
>JBKJSC010000102.1:0-17233 GCA_046593035.1 Limisphaerales bacterium
ACGGTGTCGCGGCTCTCGCCGGAAAATTTCACGCGGCAGATTGCGACGAGCGCGACGGTGAGGCTGTCCACGCCGTACCCGACGTAGGCCTTCGTGCCATCACCGCGTATCACATCGCGCGTGAAGTGATTGTTCGAGGTGCGCGAGCCGCCGCCTTTATTCCACCAGCGGAAGCCTCGGTATTGCTGGTCGCTCTCCACCTTGCCGTCGGCGCCGACGATTTCGTGGCCCTGGTTCACCGGTCCCTCGAAGTCGGGCGGCGTAATCCAGTTGTTGTGGAAGTTGATGCTCATCCCATTGTCAAAATCCACACGCACCTGCACGGCGTCGTAGGCGTCGATGCCGTCGCGCACGAGGCGCTTCTTTTGGCCGACCGCGGTGAGCGAGACGGGCTTGCTCTTGTAGTAGGAGTAAATCAAATCGGTCCAGTGCGGCCCGACGTAGCTGAACGGGTCGCTGCTTTCGACCCACTTGAAGGTGCTCGTGGAAACTTCGAGCGGCTCTTCGAGATACGCGGTGCCGTAGAGCGGCGCGCCGATGCGCTTCTGGATGTCGTCGCGGATGCGCAGGTGATCGGGGTCGTAACGCTTGTGCATGTCCACGCCGACGATGCGGTTCTGCGCGCGCGCGGCCTCGATGATTTGATCGGCCTCGTGCGTGGTGAGGCACATCGGTTTCTCCGTGAGGACGTGGACGCCCTTCGCGAGCGCGGCGAGAATCGGCTGCGTGTGCAGATGATCCGGCGTGGCGACGGCGAGCACGTCGAGGTCGGGGAAGTCGCGGAGGATGTCGTGCCACGGTTCGTCGCCGGAGTAGCACTTGGGCGAATGGCCGGTCCACTCCTTGAACGCGGCGGCGGATTTCTCGGCGGACTTCTGCGAACGCGTGGCGATGGCGACGAGGTCGAACTTCACCGGCGCGAGTTCGCGGTTGAACTTGTCGAGGCCAACGCGCGCAAGCTGACCAGCGATGCCGAAGCGCTGGAGATCGGCGTAGGCGCGAAGGTGAACATCGCCGCCGAACATCCCGGCACCGACGAGGGCGATCTTGATTGTAGGTTCCATAATCTTGGGAGCGCCGAACTTCGATCCGGCGCGTTTCAAATTTGTTGTCCAACTTCGTTTCTCGCCGAGACGGATACCGGCGTTCCGCTAGAGCAAGCCGGCTGACTCGGTATCGAGCAGGAGCAGCGCTCGAGATTGTTTCCGCAAAATCGAGGCGGGACACGCGGGGCTGATCGGCCCCTTCAGCGCATCACGGACGGGCTGGGCTTTGCGTTTCTCCGGCGCAAGACAAATCATTCTGCGAGCCGAGCACAGCGCGGGGATGGTCAGCGTGAACGCATACGGGTTCACCGCTTCCAAGCTGGGGAAATGTCCCTGTTTGACTTGTTGCATTTTGCAAACATCATCGAGCTTCACCAGCTTCACGAGATGGGGATCATCAAAGTTTGCGACGGGTGGATCGTTGAAGGCCAGATGGCCGTTCTCGCCGATGCCGAGACAGCACAAGTCGATGGGTTGCGCCTGCAAAAGGCGGGCATAGCGCGCGCATTCTTGCAGCGGCTCCAGGCAATCGCCGGCGAGGTAATGAAACGCGCGCGGCCGCACTTTGGTCTCGACACGTTCGCGCATGTAACGGCGGAAACTCGCTGGATGCTGCGCGTCGATGCCGAGATATTCATCCATGTGGAAGAGCGTGACGCGCGACCAGTCGATGCCGCCGAGGGCGATCAAAGCGTCGAGGAACTGAAGTTGGGAATTGCCGGTGGCGAGAATGGCCGCCACCGTGCCGGTGGAGGCGAGGGCGCTTTGCAAGTGTTGCTGCGCTTCCCGCGCGGCGTCGGCGACCAGATCGGCGGGCCGGGCATAGACGCGAACGGAGAGGGAATCGACGTTGAAGGTTTTAATGGGCGAAGCCATGCGGCGTGGGTTGCTCAGTATTTTTGTCTCGTGTTCGTATGGCGGCACAGGCTACGTATCTGGATATTCCAATGCAAGCCGTGGTTACGAGTTGAACTATGAATGAAGGAGAAATCTGCGCCCGGCATTACGCGACCGGCAAGTCCGTTCGGCTGCGCTGGCGCGACGGCAAAATCATCCAACTGGAGCCGGAGCCGGAGTCGTTGGCGGTGGAGCAATGGATCGCGCCACCGTTGGTGGACCTGCAAATCAACGGCTATGGCGGCGTCGATTTTCAACGCGACGATCAAACCTTGGACAATCTCCTGTCGGCGACACGGCAGTTGCGCCGGGACGGTTGCGGGAAATATTTGCTGACGCTGATTACCGACGAATGGAGTGCGCTGATGAAACGATTGCGCCATCTCAAGCGGCTGCGCGACGAATCGCCGGAGCTGCGCCGCGCCATCGTGGGCTGGCATGTCGAAGGACCGTTTCTCTCCCCTCAACCCGGTTTTTGTGGCGCGCATAATCCAGCGGTGATGGAGGATCCCAAGCCGGAGCACATCCGGGAATTGCGAGCCGTCACCGACAACGATCCCGTGTTGCTGACCCTGGCGCCAGAGCGTGCAGGAGCGTTGGATGCCATCGCGCTGGCCGTTTCGCTGGGTATCACCATAAGCTTGGGGCACACCAATGCCCCGGCGGACGTGCTCGCGGCGGCGGTGCAGGCGGGCGCGACCGGTTTCACGCATCTCGGCAACGCGCTGCCGCAACAACTCGACCGGCACGACAATCTTCTCTGGCGCGTGCTCGACACGCCCGGCCTGACCGTGAGTTTGATTCCCGACACGTTCCACGTCTCGCCGATGTTCTTCCGGCTCACGCATCGCGTCCTCCCGGCGGAACGAATTTATTACACGACCGACGCGATGGCCGCCGCCGGAGCGTCACCGGGACGCTACACCATTGGCCGGATCGAACTCGAAGTGGGAGCGGATCAGATCGTGCGCCAGCCGGGCAAACCGAACTTCGCCGGCTCCGCGTTGCGGCCCATCGATGGCGTTTTGCGTGCCGCGCGAATGCTCGGATGTTCGTGGCAGCAAGCCTGGGATCATTTCGCGAAACAACCCGCGCGACTGATGAAGCTGGAGCATGAACTGGCGGTGGGCGGGCCGGCTGATTTTTGCCTGTTGAAATTTTCCAGCCCGGAACAACTCAACGAGATAAGTGTTCACGTTGAAGGTGAACTCATCCAGTAGCAATCGGCTTATATAAATCGCCATCTAACTAATCAAAGAGCCATGACCACAACCAGCAGCCTGACTCCCCGGGAAGTATTTCAAAAAATCGCCGCCAACATTGAGCGCGTCATGGAGGGCCAGAGTGCGGCGGTGCGGAAGCTCCTCACCGCCTTCGCCAGCGGCGGGCACGTGTTGCTGGAGGATTTTCCAGGCACGGGCAAGACCACGCTGGCCAAAGCGCTCGCCCGTTCCATTGACGCCGAGTTCAAGCGGATTCAATTCACGCCCGACTTGTTGCCTTCGGACATTCTCGGCGTGTCGATCTACAATCAGAAGGATCAAAGTTTTCAGTTCCATCGCGGGCCGATTTTCACGCACATCCTCCTGGCTGACGAAATCAACCGTGCTTCGCCGCGCACGCAATCGGCCTTGCTCGAAGCGATGGGCGAGGGGCAGGTCAGCGTCGAAGGGGAACGGCGAAGTTTGAACAGCCTCTTCTTCACGATCGCCACGCAAAATCCGGTGGAGTTTCGCGGCACGTATCCATTGCCGGAGGCGCAGATGGATCGCTTCGCGCTGCAATTCTCGTTGGGTTACGTGACGGCGGAGGCGGAGGTTGCCATCCTCTCGGCCCAGGCCCGGGAGCATCCCATCGACCGCCTGGCGGCCTGCGTTTCGCTGGATGAGGTGTTGTTGCTCAAGCGCGCGGTTCAGGAAGTTCGCATCAGTGAAGAACTGAAACGGTATATTGTCGAGGTCGTGTCCGCGACGCGGACGGCGGACGGCGTGCAACTGGGTGCCAGCCCGCGCGCGTCGCTGGCGTTGATGAAGACGGCCCAGGCGCTGGCGCTGTTCGACGGCCAGGAATTCGTCACGCCGGAGCCGATTCAAGAGTTGGCGGTGGCGGTCATCGCGCACCGCATGGTCATGGATCCGCAGGCGCGATTCTCCGGAGTGACGGCGCGCGGCGTGGTCGAGGAAGTGTTAAAGAAAGTTCCGGTGCCGGTTTGAGCCGGGTTCCCCGTCGCCATGACACCTGCAACGCCAACCGGCTCCTTGTTCAAGCGGTACCTGCACCGTAATTACCGGGCGTACTCCGGTCTCAAGTTCTGGTTTCAGCGGCGCATCACCAACGGATTTCTGATCGCCCTGGTCACGATGACACTTTTGGCCGCGCTCGGTGTGGATACCAATCTGGCTGTGGCCTACCAGGCGTTCGCGTTTCTGTTTTGTCTGCTCTCGGTGGCAATGCTCGCCAGCCGGTTTTCGCGGGCGACCTTTTCGGCGCGGCGCACCTTGCCGAAGTATGGATCGGTGGGCGAGCCGCTTTCGTACCGGGTGGTGGTGCGGAACCAATCCGCGCGAACTCAGCGCGGCGTCTCGTTGATCGAGAATTTGGCCGACCCGCGTCCAAGCCTCCGGCAATTTTTGGAAACGCCCGAGCCGGGCGAAAATAAACGAAACTGGTTTGACCGAACCTACGCCTTTTACCGCTGGACCTGGCTCATTTCGATGAACAGTCTGGCGACCATCAAGGAACAGCCGTTGCCGCCGCTGCCGCCGCAAGGCGAGGCGGAAATCCAGATGCAACTGACACCGCTGCGTCGCGGCGTATTGCGTCTGCGCGGACTAAGCGTCGCGTGTCCGGAGCCGTTTGGATTATTCCGCGCGCTGGTCGAGGTGCCGTTGCCGCAGACGCTATTGATTCTTCCCCAGCGCTACCTGCTGCCGCCCATTGCGCTGCCTGGAACGATGAAATATCAGCAGGGTGGGGTGGCGCTGGCGTCCTCCATTGGCGAATCGGAGGAATTTGTTTCGCTGCGCGACTATCGGGCGGGCGACCCGGTGCGACATATCCATTGGAAAAGCTGGGCCAAGACGGGCAAACCGATCATCAAGGAGTTTCAGGATGAGTTTTTTGTCCGACACGCCCTGATCCTGGACACGTTCAGCGACACCGCGCAGCCGGAGACGTTTGAGGCGGCGGTGTCCGTGGCGGCCTCGTTTGCCTGCACGATCCAGACCCAGGATTCACTGCTCGATCTTATGTTCGTCGGCGCGGAGGCGTATTGTTTCACGGCGGGTCGGGGATTGGCGCGGGCCGAACAGATGCTTGAAATCCTCGCGGCCGTCGCTGTGTGTCGCCATCAATCGTTTGAGTCGCTCGCGCGTCTCGTCACGCATCACCTCGCGGCCGTGAGCGGTTGCATCTGCATTTTTCTGGCGTGGGACGACCAGCGGCAATTGCTCGTCCGGCACTTGAAGAGCCGGGGGATTCCCATTCTGGTATTTGTCATCGCCGATGCCCAGAGCGCGGAGACTCTGCGAGCCGGGCCGCTGGTAAAAGAGCCGCAGAGTTTTCACCTGGTTGAAGTCGACAAGATTGCCGAGACGCTGGCCAAGCTATGAATCCCCCTCCGTTCTTGCTGGCTGCGACGCTGCTCTTTTGGGGCTGGCAGACGGGCATGGTGCTGGCGGCGGTCATCATGGCCGTCTTGCTTGAAACGCCCCGGGGCGTTTCCTGGCGCTGGGATTTTTCCGCCGCAGATTTCCGGCGCATCTGGGATTTATGCACGCTCCTGTTTCTGGGAGCCGGCGCGTATTGCTTCCTGTCGCGGGACACCACGAACGATCTGATGGAGTTATTTAAGGCGGCCACTTTCACGCGCCGGAATCAATCCCTGAATCAGGCGATCAGCGCTGGTTTTATTTTCTTCCAATGGTGGCCGTTGATCTTCTTTCCGTTTGCGGTCGCCCAAGCTTACAGCGTGCGCGACAGAATTCCCCTGGCCACCTTCTGGTGGCATTGGCGCCGCCGCGCCGATCGGGGGCCGGCGATTTCGGGTGCGGAAATCCAGATCACTTATCCGTACTTCGCCATTTGCCTCGCGGCGACGAGTGTGACCAATCTCCGCACGCCCTTGTTTTACAGCGGCCTCTGTCTGCTCACCGCGTGGGCGTTGTGGCCGGCCCGGCCCCGCCGGTTTCCCACGGTGGTCTGGCTCGGCTTGTTCCTGCTCGTGGTGACGCTCGGTTATGGGGGACACACTGGATTGCATCTGCTGCAAGGCGTCTTGGAAAACAAAGCCGCCGGCTGGGTTTCCGGCTTCAACCGAAAAAACCAGGACGGCCTCGAATCAATCACCGCGATCGGGCGCATCGGCAAAGTGAAGCTATCAGGAAAGATTGTTCTGCGCGTCGAGCCGGAAGGCAAACCGCCCGCGCTGTTGCGCGAAGCCAGCTTCAACACTTTCCGGAGTCCGAACTGGATGCTGGCGCGCAAGGAATTTGTGTCTGTCGCGCCGGAAGCGGATTTGACGACTTGGAAATTGCGCGCGGCGGCACGAGCCAGTGACGCGGTCCACATTTCCGGTTACGTCCGGAACGGCACCGGCATCCTGGCGGTGCCCAATGGCACGGCGCAGATCGAAAACCTGCCCGTGGGCGAGGTGAAGAGCAATTACTTCGGCGCGCTTCGCACCTTTGTCAGCCCCGGCTTCGTGCGTTTCCGCGCCCAATATGGTGCGGGCGAATCGTTCGACAGCCCGCCGGATGGCACGGCCGATTTGAAAATCCCGGTGGAGGAACAAGCCGCCGTGGCGAAGGTCGCCGCCGATCTCAACCTCCATTCCGAAGCCCCTCTGACAACGAAGTTAAAAATCATCGAGACGTTTTTTGAAAACAATTTTCAATACAGCACCTGGTTGAAAAAAAAGGCGGCCAGCGATCCCAAGGCCACGACGGCTGTTTCGGATTTCCTGCTGCGTAATCGCTCCGGGCATTGCGAATACTTCGCCACGGCCACCGTGCTGTTGCTCCGTGAGGCGGGAATTCCCGCGCGCTACGCCAACGGTTACTCAGTGCAGGAGCAGGAGAAGGCGGGCGGTCGCTACATCATCCGCGAACGCCATGCCCACGCCTGGTGCCTCTACTACGACAGTGCCGATCAGGCGTGGCATGATTTTGACACCACGCCCGCCTCTTGGGTTGCGGTGGAGGATCGCACCGCTTCGATGTGGGAACCTCTGGGCGATGCTTGGTCCCGCCTCTGGTACGAGTTCACCAAATGGCGCTGGCTCGGCACCACGGGGCAACTCCAAAAATACCTCGCCGCACTGCTGGCGCTGCTGATCCTGGTCTTGGTCTGGCGGCTGTTCTTCAAGCAAAAACGGAAGCGGCGTTCCAACCAAAAGGGGTCTTCTGAATCAGCCCCCGACGGTCCCGGAGCCGATTCTGAATTTTACTTGGTGGCGACGCGACTGAACGAATTGGGCCTCACCCGCGAGACGGGGGAAACGGTTTCAAGCTGGCTTCACCGGTTGGAAGCCATGCCATCGATTTCGGTCGCGCCGTTGCGCACGCTGCTCTCCCTGCACTATCGCTACCGGTTCGATCCGCACGGGCTTGTCGCCGTCGACCGGGCGGCGCTGACTTCCTGCGCTCAACAGTGGCTGGCCGAATCGCACCGTGCCATCGACAAGCGCCAGCACTAGGCGTGAGACACCGGGCTGCACTCCAGCCGATCCTTCAATTCACTTGTTCGCGCTCGCATCCTCTTGCCCACACTGGACAAAAGAGAGCAGGGGATTGGATCATTCGCCGGCTGGGAGCATGATTCTTTTCGGACGATTACCTTCTTGAAACACGCACGTACCGAAAGGTCTGCTCGATTCGAGGCGTCAACAGGCAATGGAACCGGCGTGGTAGGCTGATTTCCAATCCTATTCATGGTACGGATGAAAACTTTTCACGCAAATAGCCCAAGCGAACGATCCTGCCAAGCATCTGGAATGCTATGTCCGTGGCAACATGATGAAAAATGGATCGTTCTGGAAAACTGGCCACTGGCCGACGCTGGTTGCCGCGTTTCTCTATTTCGACTTCAGCTTCATGGTGTGGACGCTGCTGGGTGTGCTTGCCAACCAGATTGCCGCGCCGGAGTCGCTGAACCTTTCGCAGCAGCAGCGGTTCTTCATGGTCTCGGTGCCGATTCTCTCCGGCGGCTTTATGCGGTTGCTGCTTGGTTTGCTCGTGGATCGCATCGGTGCGAAGCCGTCCGGTATTCTCGCGCAGCTCGTGGTCATCGCGGGTCTCACGGTGGCGTGGATCGTCGGTTTGAAAAACTACGAGGCCACGCTGCTCATGGGCGTGGTGCTCGGCGTGGCGGGCGCGAGCTTCGCGGTCGCACTGCCGCAGGCGGGGCGTTGGTATCCGCCGCATATGCAGGGTCTCGTCATGGGTTTGGCGGGCGCGGGAAACATCGGTGTGGTGATTGACGCGTTGCTCGCGCCGCGGCTGGCGACGGCCTACGGCTGGCCGGCGGTGTTCGGCTTCGCGCTCATCCCAGCGGTCGTCGTGCTGGCGGTTTATTGCCTCGTGTCCAAAGAGCCGCCGGTGAAGTTTGCCCCGAAAAAACTGGGGGATTACTTCCGTCTCTTTGGCGAGAAGGACGTTCACTGGTTTTGCTTTTTCTACACGGTGTCGTTTGGCGGCTTCGTCGGGCTGGCGTATTCGCTCGGCATGTATTTCAAAGATCGTTTCAACCTCTCGCCCTCCCAGGCTGGCGACCTCGTCGCGCTTTGCACGGCTATCGGCGCGCTCGGGCGTCCGCTCGGCGGTGCCATCTCTGACCGCATCGGCGGCATCCGCTCGCTGCACGTCTATTACACGGTCGCGTGCCTGGCGCTCATCGCGGGCGGTTTGATCGACAACCTAGCGCTCAATGTCGCGGCGTTCTTCGTCGCGTGCGCCGCATTCGGCATGGGCAACGGCTCGGTCTTCCAACTCCTGCCGCAACGCTTCGGCAAGGAACTTGGTTTGATGACCGGCCTCGTTGGTTGCGGCGGCGGCCTCGGCGGATTTCTGCTGGCAAACATGATGGGCCAAAGCCGCCAGCACACGGGCAGCTATCTCTCTGGCCTGCTCGTCTTCGCCGGTCTCTGCATTTTCGCGCTCATCGGCCTGAACCTCGTGAAGCGCCGCTGGCGCACGACGTGGGGTGCCGTCGCCGCAGCGCGGATTTGAAGCCTGCGAATTATGGCATGACCGCGACTCTCTCCATTCTAACCGCAGCGATGGAATCGGAAACCAAACCTCCGATTTCACCGGTCACTATTCGCGTTGATTCGAGTGATTCGCGGGCAGACACTTCTCCGGTGAAACTTCAAACCGGCCGCCTCCGCGTTCACGCCACCAGCTTAACGCGCCCGCGCGAGGACAACCAGCCGGGCGACGATGTCTCCGCCGCGCGCGCATTGGACGATGGCACATTCATTGCCGTTGTTGCCGATGGTCTCGGCTCCGCGCGGCAGGGCCGCGATGCGGCGGAGAAAGTTGTCGCACACTTCACCGCGAACTTCCGCAACCGTCCGCGCGCCTGGAGCACCGCGAAGACGCTCGAAGAAATCACGCGGCATCTGAATCGTCAGCTTCATCAAGAAGGTCTGGCCCGCCATGAGTCGCCGGAACTCGCGTCCACCACCGTCGTCGTCGTGCTTGATGGCGACCGCCTCTATCTCCTCAACGCTGGCGATTCGCGCGCGTACCGTCTGCGCGCCGGCAAACTGGAGTGTCTCTCGCACGACCACCGCGACGCCACGCAATCGCACGTTCTCACGCAAGCCCTCGGCCTTGCCGACACCGTCGCCCCACATGTCGCGCAGACGGATCTCGCCGTCGGCGATTTTATTCTGCTCTGCACCGACGGCCTCACTGACGTGCTTGACGACCCGACGCTGGCTGAACTGCTCTCCGATCGCACGGGTGCGCGTGGTTTGGTCGCCATCGCCCGGGAACGCGCGACACCCGAAACGCTCGACGACATCACCGCCATTGTGATCGAAGTGCAGGAACTCGGCCCCGCCGCCAACGCTGCGCCCGTGGCGTTGCCCATCCCCGCGCAGCTTAAAGTCGGCGATGTGGTGGACGGCTACACGCTCCGCCGCAGCTTCCGCGAGAGTGACCGCATCTGGCTCGCCGCGAAGGTCGGCAAGTCCTACGTGCTGAAGTTCGCGCCGCTCGACGCACAGACCAACGACGCCGTGCTGACCGCGTTCATCCGCGAAACGTGGAATGCCACGACGCTCAAGGCCGACTATTTTCCCACCGCCACCGCGTCCGAAGACGCCACCGCGCGCTACTACGTGCTCGAGTATTTCCACGCACCGACGCTCAAGCAATGGCTTGCCGAGCACGGCTCGTTGTCCACCGCCGATGCGGTCACGCTCGGCAAGTTCGTGCTCGCGGCCGCGCAGTTCCTCCTGCGCCACGACTTCGTCCACGGCGACATCAAGCCGGAGAACATCCTTGTGCTTGGCGAGCCGGGCGCGCTTGCGTTCAAGCTCATTGACCTCGGCAGCGTGGCGGAAGTCTTCAGCGTCAACTCGCGCGCGGGCACTCCGAGTTACCTCGCTCCGGAGCGCTTCAGCGGCGCGGCGGTCAGCGAGGCGACGGAAATGTTCGCTCTCGGCGCGACGCTCTACGAAGCGCTCACGGGCAAATTGCCGCACGGCGAAATCGAGCCGTTCCAGACGCCGCAGTTCCGTGCCGCGAAGCCGCCCAGCGCGCACAACCCGCACGTCCCGCCGTGGCTCGACGCCATCGTCCTGCGCGCCCTCGCGCTGCAGCCCGACGACCGCTTCGCCGCCTACAGTGAGATGCGCTACCAGCTCGAACATCCGGAGAAAGTGAAGCCCTTCCGCTCCGCTGACATGCCGCTCCTCGAACGCGACCCGGTGCTGCTGCTCAAGCTGCTGCTCGCCGCCAGCCTCGCCGCGAACGCGCTGCTGGCCTGGAAACTTTTCCTGCGCTGACGATGAACGAACGCAATCACCTCGGCCTGATCGGCGGCGGCGCGCTTGCGCTGGCGGTGGGCGCGGGCATCTGGCTCGGCTCGCAGGGCCTGCGGCACTTCGACCCCGCCGTGACGGGCTACGCGTTGGGCACGCTGCTCGCGGCCTTCGCGGTCGGCTACCGCTTCGTGATTTGGGCGCAACGCCCGCCGTCGCGGATGTATTTCAAACGCGGGCTGCAACTGCTCTTTCGCCGCAGAGAGCGAGCAAGTGGTGCGCCCAGTTCCACTAGCGCTCCAACACTCCAACACTCCAACACTCCGCTGCCCCAAGGCGCGGGCACGCTCGGCCACGCGCTGGCCACGAAATTCGTCGCGCAGACTTTCATCGCCCGTCGCGGCCCGCTTCGCTGGGTCATGCACCTGTGCTTGTCGGGCGGCAGCACGCTGGCGTTTGCCATCACTTTCCCGCTGGTGTTCGGTTGGGTTCACTTCGAGTCGCTGCCGGACAACGCGGAGATTTACCGCGTGAAGGCGCTCGGCCTCGCGGTGGATCAGTTCAGCATTCACAGCGCGAAGGCGTTCGTGATGTTCAACCTCCTGAACTTCTCCGCCGTCATCGTGCTCGTCGGCCTCGTCCTCGCCACGTGGCGGCGCATCACCGACGCAGGCGAGCGCGCGACGCAGAAATTTTTCGAAGACATCGTGCCGCTGCTGCTCATCTTCGCCGTCACCGTCACGGGGCTGGCGCTGACGGTCAGCTACAAATTCCTCGCCGGTCGCGGCCATTCGCTGTGGGCCGTTGTCCACATGGTGAGCGTCGTTTCGCTGCTGCTCTACATCCCGTTCGGGAAACTCTTCCACATCTTCCAGCGCACCTGCTCGCTGTCGGTGAGCCTCTACAAAAAGGCCGGCCAGAGCGGCGCGCGCGCGCATTGCCGCGCGTGCGGCGAAGACTTCGCCAGCCAGATGCACGTGGACGATCTCAAGGTCGTGCTCGATCAGCTCGGCTTCAATTACCGCTTCGCGACAGTGCGTGGCCAGATTCACTACCAGGACATCTGCCCGGCATGTCGCCGTCGTTTGCTGGCGTTGAATCAAGGAAGGAGCATCGGGCGATGAACCGCGCGAAGTCTTTCACCACAGAGACACAGAGAACGCAGAGTTCAGAAGTTGTCTTTCTCTGTGCCCTCTGTGTCTCCGTGGTTTTTCCTCCCAGCTAACATGGCCACGCTCACTCTCAGCGAAGAAATTTACACCCGGCTCTACGGCCCCACGCCGGCCTACGAGCCTGCGGGTGGCTGGAACAACGGCGAGCCGGACAAGCTCGTGAAGACGCATTGCTGCTTCTGCGGAGTGCAGTGCGGCATTCAGCTCAAGGTCAAAGACGACAAGGTCATCGGCTTCGAGCCGTGGGAGGAATTTCCCGTGAACCAGGGCAAGCTTTGTCCCAAGGGCGTGAAGCGCTACATGCAGAACGATCATCCCGACCGGCTCGTGGCGCCGCTGCTGCGCAGCGAGAGCGGGTTCATCGCGACGAACTGGCATGAGGCGCTGAACGAAACCGTCGCGGGCATCCAGTCCGTGCAGTCGAAATACGGCAAGGATGCGTTCGCGTTTCTCGGCGGCGCTTCGATGACGAACGAGAAGGCGTATCTCAATGGCAAGTTCGCACGCATCGCGCTGCAGACGGCGAACATTGATTACAACGGACGACTCTGCATGGTCAGCGCGGGCGCGGCGAACCGCATGGCGTTCGGCGTGGACCGCGCGGCGAATCCGTGGAGCGACATCCTGGAGGCGAAGGTGATCATCCTCACCGGCACGAACCTCGCCGAGTGCTTCCCGATCCTCACCGACTACGTGTGGCGCGCGCGCGACAACGGCGCGAAGATCATCGTCATTGACCCGCGCATCACGCCCATCGCGCGCACGGCGGATTTGTTCCTGCCCGTGCGGCCGGGCCGCGACAGCGCGCTCGCGAACGGCATCCTGCATGTGATGATCGAACGCGGGTGGACGGACGAAAAGTTCATCGCCGAGCACACACACGATTTTGACAAAGTGCGCGAGCTGGTGAAGCGCTACACGCCGGAGGCGACGGAAAAAATCACCGGCGTCCCGGCCAAGAGCATCATCGCGGCGGCTGAAATGTGGGGCCCGGCGGAGACTTCGATGCTCCTGCACGCGCGCGGCATCGAGCATCACACGAAGGGCGTGGAGAATGTGCTGACCTACATCAACCTCGTGCTCGCGACGGGGCGCATCGGCAAACCGGGCAGCGGCTACGGCACGATCACCGGTCAGGGCAACGGCCAAGGCGGACGCGAGCACGGCCAGCGCTGCAATCAGCTTCCCGGCGGACGCGACATCAACAAGCCCGAGCACCGGCAGTTCATCGCGGACTTTTGGAAAATTCCCGAACCCGAATTACCGAAGCAGGGTCTGACCGCGTGCGAGATCATTGACGCCATCGAGCGTGGCGAGATCAAGGGCATGCTCTCGATCAGTTTCAACCCGCTCGTCTCGATTCCCGACTCGAACCGCACGCGCGCCGCACTGGAGAAGCTTGAATTTTTCGGCGTGATTGATTTTTTCCTCAGCGAGACCGCGCGCTACGCCGATGTCGTGCTCGCAGGATCGTTGCAGGAGGAGGACGAGGGAACGGTGACGACGGGCGAGGGCCGCTGCGTGCGGCTGCGCAATTCCGTGAAGCCCGCAGGCGATGCGCGCGTGGACTGGTGGATCATCTGCGAACTGGCGAAGCGGCTCGGGAAGGAGAAATTTTTCAGCTACAAAAATGCGGGCGAGATTTTCACCGAGTTGGCTGCGGCCACGAAGGGCGGGCCGATTGATTACAGCGGGATGACCTACGAGAAGATCGAGCAGAACATGGGCATCTTCTGGCCGTGCCCCGCGCCGGAACATCCGGGCACGCCGCGCTTGTTCGAGGGCGGGAAGTTTCATCATCCCGACGGTCGCGCGAAATTCCACGCCTACGAATACCGCCCGCCCGCCGAGGACGTGGATGCGGAATACCCGATCTTTTTCACGAGCGGCCGCGTGGTGTCGCAATACCTCAGCGGCACGCAGACGCGGCGCATCGGCGCGCTGGTGGATCAATATCCCGAGCCGCTCTGCGAGATGCACCCGCTGCTCGCTGCGAAGTTTGGCATCAAGGATCGCGATCTTGTGAAGGTCACGACGCGGCGCGGCGAGATGACGCTGCCCGCGCAGGTGGTAAAAACCATCCGGCCCGACACTGTTTTCATCCCGTATCACTGGGGTGGAAAAAAGGCGGCGAACCAGCTCACGAATCGCGCGCTTGATCCGATCTCGAAGATTCCCGAATACAAAGTCTGCGCGTGCAGAATCGAGAAGTTCGCCGACGCGCCGGTGAAAAACCTCGCCACGAACCAGTGGCAGCCCGTCGCCTTCGCGAAATGAAACCGAAGTTCAACCACAAAGACACGAAGCTCACGAAGGGGGAATTTTCTCCCGGACTCCTTTGTGCCCTTCGTGCCTTTGTGGTTCGATCACCGTGAACCCCGACCTCGAATTCTTTATTGACCCCTCGCGCTGCATCGGCTGCCAGGCGTGCGTGGCTGCGTGCGCGGAGTGCGGCACGCATCGCGGCGTGCCGATGATTCATCTCGACTACGTCCATCGCGCGACCGGTGTGCAGACTGCGCCCGTCGTGTGCATGCACTGCGAAGACCCGACGTGCGCGCGCGTCTGTCCTGCCGACGCCATCAAGCAGGACGACGACGGCATTGTGCACAGCGCCGCCAAACCGCGCTGTGTCGCGTGCTCGAACTGCGTCCTGGCGTGCCCGTTTGGCGTGCCGAAGATGAAGGTGGACCTCGACCTGATGATGAAGTGCGACATGTGCTACGACCGCACCAGCGTGGGCAAGAAGCCCATGTGCGCCACGGTCTGTCCGAGTGGCGCGCTCTTCTACGGCACGCGTGCCTACGTCGCGGAGTTCCGCCGCGAGACGCCGGTGAACGAGTTCCGCTTTGGCCGTGAAACCGTCCGCACGAAGGTCAACATGATGACTGCGCCACAGGCGAAGGCGCTGCCTTTCGATGTCGCGGATTTTCTCCCATGGGAAGCGCTCGATATGGACCCGCTCGCACTCGCCCGCGCCGGTGCGCCGGATGTCGCAGGCTCGGCGGTGTGGGACGAAGCGTCGCTGCCGGGCGCGTGTGGCAGCGGCAACTGTGCGTGCAAAAAGGCGGGCGAAGCAGCGACGAACCACGAACTTGTCCATGTCTGACCAGCCACATTGGAAAACCAATTTCCCCGTCCGCCAGTCGGACGAGCACGACATCTCGCGGCGGCAGTTCGCGAAGGTGGCCTGCTGCTCCGCGCTCGCCGTGGGCGCGGACTGGATGGCGCGAGACAAGATTCTGCCGCTGCCGGCTGCGACGGAGCCGAAGCTAGTCGCGCGCGTCGCGGAGATTTCCGTCGGCGGCAGCCGGCTGTTCCGTTATCCGACCGAAGAGCATCCGGCCATCCTCGTGCGTTTGGCGGAGAATGAGTTCGCCGCTTACAGCCAGGCCTGCACGCACCTGATGTGTCCCGTGAACTACCGGCACGAGGCGAAGCAATTCTATTGTCCCTGTCACGAGGGATTCTTCAGCGCCGAGGATGGACGCGTGCTCGCCGGCCCGCCGCCGCGTCCGCTGCCGCGCTATCCGGTCGAAGTGCGCGACGGACAAATCTGGGTCGTTCCCGCCGAGAAGACTGCGGCCGCCGACACGCAGCCAAAAACCGCATGAGCCAACGCACGTTCAACGCCGAGCAACTGGTCCGCTTCTCCGCCGAAAAGGCGACTGTCACGGAGCTTTCCCTCACTGACTTCACGAGCATCGCCGTGTGGGGCGTGCGGCCCGGTCAGGAAGTCCCCGCGCACACGCATCCCGACGGGCAGGACACGTGGGTGATGGTGCGCGGCGAGCTGACTTACTATCTTGGTGGGGGACAGCACCGCACCATCCGCGCGGGCGACGTGGACGTGGCCGACAAAAACCAAGTCCACGGCGCGTGCAACGAATCTGCTGCCGACGCCGTGTTCCTCTCGATCTACTCGGCCCCGAAGCTGGGCTGGGAGAAAGCCGAACCATGACCGAAACCGCGATGCTCAATCCCACCGCGACTGCCACCGGCGCGTTCTCCGCCGAGCAGAAGGAATTTCTTTCCGGCTTCATGGCCGGCGTCGCGCAGCGCGGCTTGCATCCTTACGTCGGCACGACCACCACGGGACAACTTACTGGCGATCCCGCGCAGGGCGGCAGCAACCTCGCCGAAGAGACCGTTTACGGCACGCCACTCTGCGACGTGACCAAGCAGGAGCGTTGGAAGCACGAGGAACATCCGCTCGACGGCTGGGACCGTATCCTCGCGCACGCGGAGGCGGGCAAGTTGCCGGACGAGGAAAATACGTTTCGGTTCCGCAATTTTGGGATGTTCCACGTCTCGCCCGCGCAGAACAGTTTCATGCTGCGCTGCCGCATTCCGGCGGGCGAGTTGACGGCGGTGCAGATGCGCGGCCTGGCGGACATCGCGGAGGAATACGGCAACGGCAAGTCCGCCGTGACGACGCGCTCGAATTTGCAGATCCGTGAAATCCAGCCGCAGAACTTGGTGAACGTGCTCACGCGTTTGCAAAGCCTCGGCCTCACGGCGAAGGGCAGCGGCGTGGACAACATCCGCAACGTCACCGCGTCGCCGACAGCAGGCTTCGATCCGCGCGAGTTGCTGGACACGCGGCCCTTCGCGCACGCGCTGCACCACTACATTCTCAACCACCGCGAATTCTACAACCTGCCGCGCAAGTTCAACGTCGCCTTCGAGGGCGGCGGCGCGGTGGACACCGTGGCGGACACGAATGACATCGGCTTCATGGCCTGCCGCGTGGAAGCGGGAGCGGGTGAGAAAGTGGGAAAGCGAGAAAGTGAGATTGAGGCGTTGGCCCACTCTCCCACTCTCCCACCTGCTCACTCTCTCACCGGCATCTTTTTCCGCGTGGAACTCTGCGGCATCACCGGGCACAAGCAGCTTGCGAAGGACTGCGGTATTCTCGTGAAACCAACCGAGGCACTCGCGGTGTGTGCCGCGATGATCCGCGTCTTCCTCGAAAACGGCGACCGCACCGACCGCAAGAAGGCGCGGTTGAAATATCTCGTGGACAAGTGGGGCGTGGAAAAGTTCCTCGCCGAGACTCAGAAGAAACTCGCGTTCTCGCTGGTGAAGTTTCCGCTGGAGCAGTGCCTCAAGCGGCCCGCCGCCGTGAA
>JBKJSC010000013.1:0-3393 GCA_046593035.1 Limisphaerales bacterium
CAGCCGCGATTGGGCCGCGAAAGGCACGAACCTGCTCGGCGTGAAAGTCGTCGTCGCGCAGACCTTCGAGCGCATCCATCGCAGCAACCTCGTCGGCATGGGCGTGCTCCCGCTGCAATTCAACGAAGGCACCACCGCGCAAACCCTGAAACTCGACGGCAGCGAGACCTACGACATCGTGGGCCTCGACGCGAACCTCAAGCCCCAGCAAGACCTCACGCTCAAGATCACCCGCAAGGACGGCGCGGTGGAAAACGTGAACGTCCGTTGCCGCATCGATACCCCGATCGAGATCGACTACTACCAGCACGGCGGCATTTTGCCCTATGTGTTGCGCCAGTTGGTCGCGAAGGCGTGATAGGAGCGCGGAGCTCCAGCTCCGCGTGATCCGTCCTTTGCCGAGAGCAAAAACCAACGCGCAGAGCTGGAGTTCTGCGCACCAATTGCATGAACCCGCTCACCAAACGGCGTTACTTGCGCGAGTTGGTCGAGGCGAAGAAAAAATTCTTCCCGCCCCTGACCGACGAGGAGCGCGCTCGAGGTTTCCTCGGCTGGCATGAGCGTGGCTACCTGCCGCACTGCGATTATCCCGGCCTCGTCCAGTTCGTGACGTTTCGCTTGATGGACTCGATGCCAGCGTCGCGTCGGGGCGAATGGGATCATCTGCTTTCCATCGAGGACGACCGCGAGAAGCGCACCAAGCTGGAGGAGTATCTGGACCGGGGAGTTGGCGAATGTCTGCTCCGCGATGCGCGCGTCGCGAAAGTGGCTGAGGATGCGCTGCTGCACTCTTATCGCGCCCGCTATGAATTATTGGCGTGGTGCGTGATGCCGAATCATGTCCACGTCCTGGTCCATGTGTGGCAGATGCCGCTCGCCAAGCTTCTGCAAAGTTGGAAATCGTTTATCGCCGGGGAAGCCAATGAAATTCTTCGGCGCACCGGCTCAATGTGGGAGCCGGAGTATTGGGATACCTTCATGCGGGATGAGGAGCAGGAACAAAAAGCCATTCGTTACATTGAGGCCAATCCGGTGAAGGCGAAGTTGTGTCAGACGGCTAAAGATTGGTCGTACAGCAGCGCGCGATTCCGTGACGAATATCGGCGCTTGGTGCTGCCGGGGACGGACGGAGCGCAGAGCTTCAGCTCTGGGAGTTCGTAAGTGGGACACGCGGAGCTGGAGCTCCGCGCTCCGCACCGCAACGAACGAAACGCGAATACCTGCGCGAACTGGTGGCCGACAAGAACTGCTGCTCATGTCCGCTCACGGACAAGGAGCGCGCCCTCGGTTTCCTCGGCTGGCATGAGCGCGTTAATCTGCCGCACTGTTCTACCCCATCAAGCCCGCGATCGGTTTGCCTTCGTAGAGGGTGAAGGGCCGTTGTTGTTCGTCATGCCAGGTGGTGCTCGCGGGCAGGCCGAGGGCGCTGTAGATCGTGGCCGCGAGATTCTCCGGTGTCTGCGGATTGCTGGCCGGATAGCCGCCGAAATTGTCAGACGAGCCGATGACATTCCCGCCGCGCACGCCGCCACCAGCGAAGAACACCGTTTGCACCGAACCCCAATGATCGCGGCCCGGCAACGAGGCGCCCGCGATGGTGGAAACTTTCGGTGTGCGGCCAAATTCACCGGCCATCACAATCAAGGTGCTGTCGAGCAGTCCGCGATCGTGCAAGTCGTCGATCAAGGCGGAGACGGCTTTGTCCATCGGCGGGAGAAGATAATTCTTCAAGTTGGGGAAGGCGGCTTCGTGCGTGTCCCAAGTTTCGTTGTTGCCCAAGTTGACCTGCACGAGGTTCACGCCGGCTTCAACGAGGCGCGAGGCCAGCAGCAGTGACCAGCCAAAGGAGTTCCGTCCGTATTTGTCCTGCAACTTCGGCTCGGCACGGGTCACATCAAAGGCTCCGGCGACTTTCTGGTCGGTAAGCAACGACGCGGCCATCTGCCAATAGCGGTCGAACGACTGAATATCCGCCGTGTGTTCCATAAGGCCGCGCTGGCGATCCAGTTGGTCGCAGAGCGTGAGCCGGTCTTGCAGGCGGCCGTCGGCAAGCCATTCCGGCACGGAGAGATTGGGCGCGCGGAAGACAAGGCTCTCCTGTGTCTTCGGTCCCTGATGATGATGAAAAAGATATTCGGGATACGCGCCGTAGCTGATGGGATTGTAGGGCGAATAATCGAGGAACCAAGGCTCGCACCGTTTGCCGAGCGCGCCGGCGAACTGGCCGGGCAGGACGCGCCCGGAGTAATGCACCAGTTTTTCCGGCAGCACGATGGCGGGCGGCAGATTGTTATGCGGCGGAAAAAGCGTGTTCGTGAGCGCGGCGATGGATGGATGATCGGAGGATTTCGGTTTGCTCGGATCGAAGCCCAGCGGTAATTCCGACCGGCCCGTAAGCATGATATGATGGCTGGCCGAGTGATCATTTGAACCGTGCGTGAGCGAACGGCACAACGCCCAGCGCTCGCTGCGCTTGGCGAGCTCGGGCAGATGCTCGCAAATCTGGAGGCCCGGCGTGCGCGTGGAAATCGGACGGAACTCACCGCGAATTTCCAGCGGCGCTTCCGGCTTCATGTCGAAACTGTCCTGCTGCGCGAGACCGCCGGAGAGGAAAATGTAGATGACGGATTTGGTGCGCGGTTCCCGGCGCTTGCCCGGAGCCGAGGCCGCGCGCAACGGCGCGAGATGATTCATTCCCAAGCCGAGCAATCCGATGGCACCGGCCTGAATGGCAGTGCGACGCGAGAGTCGGCCTGATTTCGGATGTAAATACGGATTCGCCATAAACCGGAGCGGTGGACGATGGCTACAAACTACAACCCACATCGTCGGTGTAAAGTGGAAATTCCCGGCCGCGTCTTGGGTTGGGCGCATACCGCAGTTTCTTGCAGGCGTAATCCAGATATGGCCAAGCTGGAGGCTTGTCAGCCATTAGCCGGGGATTGAGCGAGTCCGCGAGCGACATCCCCGGTACCCCTGCCCATGGCATTGCACCCTGAAGGGAGTGCGAGAGATCGTCAGCCAGCTGGTACGCAGAATCCAGGTCGCGCACCTCTGGCACCTCCTTCAGGGTGCAACCCCTTCGGCCTATTGATCCCGGGGTATCGCTGCGCTCCACCCCGGGCTAATGGCTGGCAACCTTTCAGGTTGGCCGGGAAATATCCACCTGCAAGAAACGGAAGCGCGCCCCGGGGCGAACTGAGAGCTGCGCCACGCCTGGCTTGGACCCATCGCGCGCAACGAAGGCTCGCCTTGGGTGCCAACCGGAAGCACACTCAGTCCGGTGACGACAGAGCTGATGACCATTGCCGCGCGCGTCGTGGTGCGCGCGGATCGGAGCCGGCCCGCCGACGCGGTGCTGCGTGCGGAGTTACGGTCACAACGTGGCCTGCC
>JBKJSC010000045.1:0-7519 GCA_046593035.1 Limisphaerales bacterium
GGGTCGCGGACACCATTTACGCCACCGTTTACGGCACGCTGGTGGTTGCGGTCGTGCAAGGCCTGCTGGGCGGACTGATGTTTTGGTGGCTGGGTCTGCCGACACCTTTGCTCTGGGGTGCGGCGATGGCCTTGCACGACCGCAACCACCAGCGTGCCGTAAACGGTGGCGTAAATGGTGTCCGCGACCCGACCAAACAGCCGGTTCATCTCCGCTTCCGGCAGAGGGGACAAAGACCGGAGCGTCTGAAGAATTACGCGTCGGTCACGCAGGAAATAGAAAAGCAGATAGAAGGTCAGACAAAAACCGATCATCTGAACCACGGAACCCTTGACGATGGATCCGACGGTCGTAGTCAGCCAGGTGGCGAAAGCCTTGGCGATGCCCGGCAAGTCCACCTTTCGTTCGATCCAGTCGGCAAGAGGCGCAAGACGCGGCTGCGCTTCAATGGCTCGCCGCCACTCGCCCGATTCCACCTTCGTCTGGATTATTTCCGCGCCTCGGGCTGACTCTCTGATAAGCCGTTGTCCCACGAAAATTGTAGGCACCGCCACAATCATACCGATCATCAAAACGGAAACCAAGGCAGCCAGGTTGGGACGCTTAAGTTTTGACTCCAGCCACCGGTGAAATGGATTGAGCAAGACCGCCAGCGCCAATGCCCAGGCAAGTGGCGGAAAAAAAGGCAAGGCTAGCCGGTAACAAACGTAGCTGCCGATGGCGATTGCCACGATCAAAACGAGCGTCCGGACATGGCTTGGCGACACCCAGCCGTTCGGGTCTGGAGCCGAAGTTTTGTGGGTCTGGCGTTCGTTCACCATCGTGGTCGCCATGGTTTCGCGTGGAACCGTGAACCAGCCTGGTTGCACGGCAGCGGCGGTGTTATGATCATCTCTTTGAATCTCTCGTCGGAGGGGTTGGCTTCATCGGCTTCTTTTCTGGCACGCCGTTTACCGCCAGGGGACGTGGCGGAGGCGGATTTGTCTTGTTCACGTGTTTGCGCAGAAGCCAATGCCGTTGCATGGCTTCGATCAAACGCTCAAGTTCGCGCATCGAGGTCTGCGTTTGCAACACCAGACCGGGAAGATCTTTGGCTTCGTTGCCGAGGGCGTCGCTGATCGCTGGCAGATTGGTGCTGGCGCTCTCGAGGTTGCCACTCGCATTCCGGAGTTGCTTCAGGGTGACCTGAAGATTATCCATGAACGCCGGCAGGTTGGTGCTGGCCACCTGGAGGTTCCCACTGGTCTGCTGGAAATTCTTCAGCGTGACCTGCAGCTCATCGATCGAGTGGTTCGCGTTGACGAACAGCGTCTTAAGGTCGTCGGCGGCGGATGAATCCGTCAGCAGCCGGCCGACCGTGCCTTTGCCCTCCTGGAGGTCGGTGGCGATGCCGTTCGCGCGGACGAAGATCTGGTCCAACCGCTCCCGCGAGGTGATCAGGTTCGAGCCGAGGGTGGTCCAGGTCTCGAGGCCGCCATTGACTTTCTTCAACGCGAGCATCGACTCGCGGCGAACTTCCTCGACGGCCGCTTCCAGGGCGCTTTGAAACTGTTCATTGCAGACGATGGACGCATTCTGTTCCCGCAACGGTTTGCCCTTGCCCCGCGAGATCTCAAAAAACGAATCACCCGCCACACCGAACTTCCGTTTGACAACTGCCGACGAATCCGCGCGCACAAATTGAAAGAAGTCGCGGCGGATTTTCGTCTCTGCCTCCATGTGGCCGATGACGTCCACATTAACATCGGAGACCGACCCCACGAGCGTGCCCAGGAAGTACACCTCCGACCCCTGACGGATTCCTGCCGCACCGGTCTCCGGCAGAATGATCCGCAGCGTGACGCGGCTTTTGAACCAGCGCTGGCTGTGGCCCATCCACACGACGGCGGCGATCAGCACCAGCACGATGAGGATGACGAACGTGCCGGTGATTTCGTTGACGTGCCGGAATTTGAAGCGCTGTTTCAGCCCCGGAACCCGGTCATCAGGACTTGAAGGATCAGGGATGTGGGGCGTTTCGTTCATGGTTACAAATAGGTCAGCAACGACACGACGGCGGAGATGACGAATAGTCCGGCGACCGAGCGGGTGAGCGCCCGTTGCGTGGCCGGTGGAATTTCTGCGTCCGCCCCGCCGCCAACCGCGTGCTCCGCCCTACTTTTGGGTGACGATTTGGGGGCGGGTGCTTTCGATGATTGCAAGGAGTTCCTTTTGTTCTTTGTTGGGAACCTGAAGTTTGTCGAGTGAGGCCTTGAGATCGCCAATGACGGCGTCGAACTCCGGGTTGGTGATGCGCATGCCAGCATGGGTGGAGGTGATTTCTTTGCCGTTATATTGGGCCGGCCCACCGGTGGCCAGAGCTAGAAACTGGACTAGATGTTTCTGCAGCCTGGCGATGTTCTCGGTGGTCGAATCCCAGACGACGGAAGGTTTACGCTGAAAAAAACCGGAGGTGTTTCCCGGTTTGCGCTGCCAGTTGACGCGCGGGTCTTTCAGTGCGCGGGGCAGGAAGTCCGCGACGATGTTCGTGAGACCCGCCTCGGCACCAAGGCGGTCGAAGAGCGCGAGCTTTCCATCGACCAGCGCGGGTTTGTTCGTGCCGCCTGGAGCCGTGCCGTCCGCACCGGGGTTCGCGGGCTTGGCCTTCTTGACTCCTTTTTCCCCGGCACCTTCACCGGACCCGGTGAGTTGCTCATCCCTGGCCATTCTTTGACTGGCCCGTTGATCGGCCTCGCGGCTGCCGGAGGTAAAGAAGTCGTCCCTTTTCTTTCCTATCTTGCCGATGCCGCAACCGGCCATCGCGAGGAGCGCAACCAACAGGACGGAGAGCGTAAGCGGGCGAAGTGCCCGGGCAGCAAGCCGGACGCCGGCGGCGGTGAACGTTGAGGTTGTGTTAATCATAATGTTCCTAAAGGTCGGTCGCATATGGGCTGTCAGGTCAAGGAGTGTCGCCTGCGGAGATCGAATCGTGGAACTCCGCCGGCTCGAATTTGAGGCCTTCGACGGATTCCCAGCCGCCTTCAAGCCGGGGCAGGTAGGCGCGGACAAAGGCGTTGCGTAGCACGTTCCTCACGGAGTCCAACAGATCCATGGTGGTGGTTCCGGAAAGATCGCCGCTAAAGCGAATGAGGGTGCCGAACTGGTCGCGTGATTGGCTCTTGAAGACGCTGGTCGTGGCACCAACCAGGGCCTGCCAGAAGAATTGGAGGACATTATCTTCTTTGAGGTCTTCGGCGAGACTGAAGACTTTCAAATTGCGGAAGAGGGGTTTGGCATAGCCGGTGAGTTGCCCTTCTTTGGAATCGGTTTCCAAAACGAGGTCGAACCAGCCGCGTTTGAAATCGAATTTCCCGTAGGCGAGCGCCAGATCGTTGATCTTGGTGACGTCCAAACCAAGGACGCGCACGGCCATGTGGAAGGTCGGGCGGTAGGAAAAGGGGTCGAGGGTCATCTTGTATTCGAACTTGGCCTGGTCCATGACGAGGGCGGTGGCCTGCACGGTGGAGACGAGCGGATTGGTTTCGTCGCGAATGTTGCCGAGGTTGTCGATGGACGCCTCGACTTGCGAGAGGTAAACATCCAGCGGTTTTTTGCCCTGGTAGGCGCGGAAGTGAACCGAGCCATTCTTGATGACGGCGCTGTTGATCTTGAAGGGGAACAGGTCGGCGATCATTTGCAGCCACGGGCCGTTGGCTCCGGTCTGCGCTTCGCCCTCGCTGGAGGCATCGACGAAATTGATTTCCGGCTGCTCCAGGAGCACGCGGCCAACCGCGCGGCGATGAAGGAGAGCGTTCCATTGAATGGCGAAATCGACGCGCTTGGCCGCGAAGAACGGAACGGGCACGTTGCCAGCGGTCTTGCTGATGCGCACATCCTGGATGGAATAAGCGCCGCGCCAGAGATGGATCTGGACTTCGCCAATGTTGCCGGCATAAAGGGGATTGCGATCCAGCGTCCGGTTCACGTAACCCCGCACCGCCCGCGGAAGCATCGCCCGTCCCACCCCGGCGAGCACCGCCAGCACGAGCAAGAATATTCCAAACCTGCGCCAGCCCCGGTGTCGTTTGCGCGGCGATGCCGCGGGCTGGTCCACCTGCGGACCATGACCGGGCGTGCCGGTGATTTCGTTGACGGGCCGGAATTTGAAGCGCGTTTCCATCAGTTTGCCTCGTTCATCATGGCGTGAAAGTTCAGGAGATCCTTCTGTTTGTTCATGGTCACAGGTAAGTCAACAGCGATACCACGACGGAGATGACAAACAGTCCGGCAACGGAGCGAGTGAGGGCCCGCTGCGTGGCCGGCGGGATTTCCGCGTCCGACCTACCGACACCCAGCCCGCCGATGCAACAGGACGCGCTGGCAAACAAGGCCGGCAGGATGGTTTTGGCCAGAATGTTGAGCACGTCCTTGGGTTGAACTGCGCTCGACACCGTGTCCGCAAATAAAAACAAATCACGGCTGCCTTTCCCCATCCAGCCCGCGAACAAATAACCGCTCGTAAACGTGACCAGGATAAAAACGACCGTCAGGTAAAACGTGGACACCGCCACGCCCAGCACGCGCGGCATCACGAGATGCAGGAAGGGATCGCTTCCCTGCGCTTCGAGGGCGCGGACTTCCCCGCTGATTTTGAGGACGCCCAGTTCGGTCGTCATCGCGCTGCCGCTGCGCACGATTACCACGAGATTGATCAGCATCGGACCCAATTCGCGCGCCACCACGGCCACCAGCAACGGCCCGAGCAGTTGGGATTGCCCCGCTTCGCCGGTCCAGAAAGTGAGTTGCACCACCACGGAAATTCCAACAAACACCGCCAGGGCGCAGACGAATCCGAGCGGCTCGACACCGACGGCCAGGATCTGCCGGGCGAACAGATTTCGCAGGGTGTGTGTCCAGTATCGCGGACGAACCCCAACGTAAATTACCGTCCCGATCACTGCGGCCACATGGCGCAACTCGTCCCACTGTGTCCACACAAACCTCCCCACGCCCGCCACCATTTTCAGACAGGGGTACCACCGCGAACCTGACGCTCCTTGAGCTAAACCGGCGGGGTTCATTTGGCGAGCAGTTCTCCGACGGATGACAGTGAAGGAACGTGGTCGCAAACGACCGTGATCGACACCAGGATTGGCACCGCTAACAAAGCACCCGGCACGCCCCACAGCCAGGTCCAGAAGATCAACGAAACAAAAATAACCACCGGATTGAGCGTGAAGCGGCGTCCGAGCAGCACCGGTGTAATGAAATTCGCTTCCAGTGTGTGCAACAGCAGATACCAGGCGGCCGGCAGGAGTCCTTGCCACAGGGTGTCGAAGGAAAGGAGACCCACCATGCCCAGCACGATGATTCCGACGACCGGGCCAAAGTAGGGAACAAAATTCAGCGTCGCCACCAGCATGCCCCACATGGCGGCGTTGGGGATGCCGAGCCAGAAAAGGCCTGCGCTCACGACCATTCCCAGACCCAAGTTGATCAGCGTGACTGAAAACAGGTAAAGGGAAATGTTTTGCTGAATCTCATGGCTCATTTCGACGGCGCGCTTCTTGTCGCTCAACGTCGGCATCACGCGAACCAGTTTTTGCAGGAACAAGTCGCCCGAGGCCAGCAACAGGTACAGCAGAACCAGTGTCTCGCTTACGCCCGCCAAGAAGGTCCCGGTCCAGTTAATGAACGTGCTGGGGACACGGCTGGTTTTAAGTTCAATCGTGGGCGCTCGCATTTGCTCTTCATTTTTTTCCGCCTCCGTTGCGCCGAGATTGTTCACCGCCGCCGCCGCTTCGCTGAAGCGCGCGACACGCGGGAACATTTTCTGCACCCGCTGCCGCAACTGGGACATGTGTTCCGGCGCGTCATTCACCCAAGCCGCCGCCGGCCGACCCAGTTGAAGGAAACAAATCGCGACCACAGTAACCAGCAGGCACAGCACAATCGCGGCACCCAAGGGTGGCCGAATGTGACAATAAGAAAGCCAGCGGATGAGTGGTTTCAAAGTCATTGCCGCGCCGCAAGCCAGGACGATGGGCAAGACCACGGGACGGGCGAAGTAGAGAAAGGCGATCGCGCCCAGCACGATCAAGGCGACTTGTCCGGCTGATGATCCATCCACCGCCACCGTGTTCGGTTGGTTGGTCGGCGACGCGGCGCCGGAACTCTCGGTGCGCGGTGGCCGTTCGACCTCCGGATTGCTGTTGGCCGTGACGGTTTGATGTGTCGGGTCTCCGTCCATGTCGTGTGCGCCACTACTTTTTTCCCGAATCGGAACCGCGCGAACGAAACAGCAGCCAGATCGTGGAAACCAAGCGCACCCCGCTGGCCACTTTTTGGAACCAGGAAGATTTCGAAGCTGCGGGCGCGGGCCTCCCGCTCGTGAAAGCCGCAATACCCGCGACCAGCGACATCGTCGCCGAGGACATGATGCCGAAGGACTTGGCGCGGTGAGCCAGGCTACGGACGCCTTCAGCCATCTCCCCCCATTCTTGGATCAACTCGGCGCGGTTGAGGTCGCTCTCGGCGATCAAAAGTTTTTTCCGCGATTCCAGCGGGTTCATTGGAGCCTCTTTTCCAAACATGCGTGATCCTTTCTAAGTTGATCGAGCGTGGCGGGGAGATTTTGCCAGTCGCGCAGGAGCACCGTAAGACGCCGGTAAAGAACGACCGCCGCCGTCCCGTAAAGGCCCGTTAATGTCAGCAGTACCGCGACCTGCGAAAACTCCCACAGCAGAACCACTAAAACGACGCTGAACGCCACGGCCGCGAGAAAGCCGAAGGCCGCCGTCCAGAAGGCCAGCAGGATGGCGTGCAGGAGGCGCGCGCGCTCCTCCTGCACTTCCACCATCAACAACTCGAGGCGGTTTTCACCGATGGTCAGGAGTCGCCGCGCGAATCGTTTCGACGAAGCGCCGAGGGAACCGAGGTGGTCGATGGCTGGTTCCATGATGGCCTTAGTCGCCTTTGCCGCAGCATCGGCGGGCAACGAGATAACCGATGATAGCCCCGACGCCGACGCCGATGGCGATGGCTTGGTACGGATGCTCATGCACGACCTCGTCGGCCGCCTTGACGCCTTCAACCGTCTTCTCGCGAACACGGCCATAAATTTCCTTGCCGCGTTCCAGGGCAGCGGCGAGACGCTTGCGGGCTTCCCCGACTTTTTCTCCGGCTACATCGGCGGTGGCAGCCATCAACGCCCGCGCGTCTTCGGCCAATTGATCGATATCATTGCTGATTGCTTGTGTTTGTTTGTTCATTGGTTGTGTTCTTTCATTGGTTTACGATTTGCATTTGTACATTTTCCGCGTCGGCAAGATGGGCTGCTTGTGGAGATCTGTGCACCTTCAGAACCGAATTTCTCCCGCCGAACGGGTTGGGAACGGTTTCTCTGGCCAGGGGATCAGGCATCCATTGTCCGTCCACCACCAGGCAATACTCGTAGGTGCCGGGTGCCAACGCCGTATCTTTGTGCCAGCGGCCACCATCTGAAGGATGCAGGGTCTTGGTTTCGGGCTGCCAGTTGTTG
>JBKJSC010000081.1:0-20848 GCA_046593035.1 Limisphaerales bacterium
CATTCGGAACAAAGCGTCCGGCACTTTCTGTTGAATCAATTGCGCCGCCTCAAGCATCACCGGCAAATGACGCTTTAATTCCCCGACGCGACTTCCCGGCAGCAGCAAGACGGTGGGCGTTGAACTCTGAACTCTGAACTCTGAACTTTGTATTTTGAACCGCTCACAAATCGGATGCCCGACAAACTCGACGCGCAAGCCCGGTGCGTTTTGCGCATACCACGCCTTCTCGAACGGAAAAATGGCGAGCAGCAAATCGTAATCCCGCGCCATCTGTTTGGCCCGTCCCGGGCGCGATGCCCAGACTTGCGGCGAGACGTACTGGACAATCTTTGGGTTCCAATCGGGATACAGGTCCCGGTAAATGGCGATGTCCTCTCGGATGCGTCTGGCAAAACGGCGATTAAAGCCAGAGAAATCCACACAGATGATGATGTCGGGTTGGCGTTCACGGGCGAGCTTCAGAAGCTGGTCGAACAACCGCTTGAACTTGCCGTAATTCTTCACCACCTCCCACAAGCCGATGACCGAGTGCTGCGTCAGATCAAACGCCAGTTCCACTCCCGCCGCCGCCAGCTTCGGCCCGCCCGCACCAAAAAACTGGGGCGGCCCCGGCGCAGCCTTGAGAGCGGCCACCAACTCGGCCGCGAGCAAGTCCCCACTCGCCTCGCCTGCGATGAGCATGAAGGTTTTTGGTTTCAATTACCTTGATTCACCAGAACAATTTCATCTTTGGTCAAGCCATAGAGTTCGTAAACTAACAAATCTATTTGTGCGTCCGTGGCGGCGATCTGGCGTTCGAGCGCGATTTTTCCCTGCGGCGTTCGCGCGACGGCAAGCTGCCGATTCAAGGCCAGCATCTGCTCCACCAGCTTCACCATCCGGTCGTGCGCGGCTTTGTCCGCAGCACACTCCGTTGATAACTTGGGGATGGGAATTTGTTTTAGATCGCCAACTAACACTTTTGGAAAAAGTGCTTTCTTTGCTTTCGGACTTCGCCGGTGATGTCGCCAAGTAATTAGCCATGAATTGACAATGCCCAATAGAAAAAGCGGGTTGGGCCAATTGGCTTCACACTTCACGGGAATAACATCACGACTGTAATAAAGTTCGTCTTTACAAAAGCTGGCGACAATACGGCGTTCATTGCCTCCAGTAATTTCTTGGACAAGCAATCGTGGGCCGACGTAGTTATTTGGGTCACGTGCCGCCGCCAACCACGGCCCGTATTTCACGAACCGGTGTTTCGGCCATTTCAGGGAATATCTTCCAAGATCGCGACCTACCGCCTCCGGTTTCCAGTCTCGGCCTCGTTTCGACTCCGAATGATACGGTCGCGTTTCGACTGTCTCTTGAGTGTGCGGCTTCCCATTCGGGGCTTCTCCCGCGCCAACTTCATACGGATTGTAACCAGAACAAGGTCGAGCAACCGAATCAAGAGGAATGCAACGCGATTCAATCCGCTCCAAAAGAGAGCTTTCAGGTTTTGACTCAAAGATCCGAATGATATTTCCGTCGGAAATAAATTTTGACTGTGCAAATTCTGCCGCGACGCCTTGATTCAGTGCAGGGTTATTGGCCTCAGAAATAAGCACTCTTGTTTTCCCTGGTTTTGTGCGACGAATAATCGAAACGAGCGTGTTGACTTGCGCGTTTTTGAAAACAAGTTCTGGCAGCCAAGCAATTGATTCAATTGAGAAATGTTCAAGCACGAATTTACGCAGACTCGCCGCACTCGGAATTGTCAACCAAGTAACCGGCACTATGAATCCGTGGCAGCCCTCTTTCCGGAGTTGCTTTAGACTCGCCTCGTAAAATAAAAAGTAGTGTTCATAACTGCCATCACTCGAAGCGAAGTGGGATTTGAAATATGACTTTACATAATTGTTATGGATTTGATGGAAACCGTAAGGCGGATTCCCAATCACCGCGTCGAAGCCGCCTTCCCATTCGGATTCAAGCGGGGTAGTGGACGGCGCGGTTTTTTTACTTTTTAGTTTCGTGTAGCTGTAACTGCCATGCAGCGGCACGCCGGGCATGGTGTAGTCCAGTTCGCCCACGGCAGATTCACGCAGTTCGCTTGTGTAGGTCGTGCGTTGAAATACGGTCGGAAACTCCGCCTGCCAGTCGAAGACGTTGATGCGGTATTTTTCGTCGTCGGTCAGCAACGAGAGTTCGCCTTGCTGGTAAAAATCCGGGCCGATGAGCGAGTTGCCACACTTGATATTGTCGCCCAGGTCGGGCAGCGCGCGTTCCTGAAAAATCCGCAGGATGGTCTGGAGCGTCTGGCCGGTTTCGCCTTCCAGCACCTTGAGCAGCAGCGAGAGCTTGGTTACTTCCACGGCCTGCGTGTCAATGTCCACGCCGTAAATGTTGTTGAGGAGAATTTTTTTGCGGGCGTCAATCGTAAGTTTCCAACCTTTGCCAGTCTGGACGAGCGCGGGCTTGCTGCCCTTGGCAAATTTCTCCGGGTCGTTGGCTAGATAAAATTTCAAATGCCAGTCGAGCAGGAATTGATACGCACCGATGAGAAACGAACCCGAACCGCACGCGGGGTCGAGAATTTTTATTTTTTCTACCTGCTTGGGCGTCTTGTCCTCAACGAGTTTCCCCACCGTCTGCTGGACGATATAATCCACGATGTAGGTGGGCGTGTAATAGACGCCACCCGCTTTCTTCACCTCCGGCTTGTCGTCCACCACGGCGCGGTGGCCGTCAGTCAGGCGGATGATCTTACCGAGGAACTGTTCATAGACCTGGCCAAGAATGTCGGCGGAAAGAACCGAGAATTGATACGGGCTGTCGGGATAATAAAGGCCGCGCAAAATGTCGCGCAACAGCTTGCCGTCAATGTCGAGGTCTAGCGTGAGCTCGTCTGGCGCTTCGTGACGACCCGGTTCTTTCTTGAAATGGAACAGGCCGGAGTTGTAGCGCGCGTCGGCGTCTTCAAAGAGTTTGGCCAGGCGCGGGTAAATGCGGTCGCCGTTGACGAGGGCGCGGAGACGCCCGTAATTCTCAATACCGCGATCTTCGCAGATGCGGAGAAAAATGATGCGGTCAATGGTGCGCTGGACGGCGAAGTTGAGTTCGCGTTGCGTCAGCTTGGCATTGCGGAGCGCGAGGTTTTCGGCAATTTTTTTGCGCCAGCCTTCGATCTCGGCGAGGAATTCCGCATCCACTTCGGACGTGCCACGTTTTGCCTTGGTGCTTTCGGCAAACCGGTCGAACGAGCCTTTGAGCACCGCATCGCGTGAAAAGATGGAATAAATCCAGTCCCATTTTTCGGCAAATTCGCGGAACGTGCAGTAGAAAATCCGCGCGCTGGAGGCTTTGTCGTCTTTGCGCGGCTTGATACGGCAGTCGTAAATCGCCAATTCCTCGAAATCACTCAAGACGCTCAACGGCAGTTTGGCCGACCAGCCGTAACTGCGCAACTGGTGCGCTGGACTGACATCTTCCTTGATGTCCACGGAAGGTTTTTTGGCTTCGAGGAAAAACTTCCGCGTGCCGCCAATGCGGAAACAGTAGTCGGGCGCTTTGGTAGCACCGCTGATGCGAATGGCGTCCTCGTGAATGACGTCCTTGTACGCTTCGGCAAAACCTTGCTCATTATCAATGTCCCATCCGAGCGCCTTGAAAAACGGATCGAGGAATTCGCGGCGGACTTGGGTTTCGTTGTACCTGCCGGATTTGTAAGCTTCGAGTTGTTGCTCAAAGCGGGCGACAAGTTCCAGAATTTCCCAAGGCGCTGGCATGGCGTGAGGTTAAGCGAGCATTGGCTGCCAGCAACACGAAAAGCACAATTGTTTCATTTGCTCTGCTGAATTTGCCGCGTGATTTCAAACGCCAGGTCCAGCGCGGCTTTCGCCGATGCGCCGCTGACCATCGGGGTCTGCCGCTCGCGCACGCATTCGACGAAATGCGCCAGCTCCAATTTGAGCGGCTCGTCTTTCGCAATCGGCACCGGCTCGCGCACAATCCGTTTGCCGCCAAATTCGCTGACGATGGTGCTGTCCTTCCCGACGCCAAGTTTCGCCGCCATGATTTTCTTCAGCAACGAACTCTCCTCCTCACCATCACGCGCGATACGATAAATGAAACCCTCCTGTGCGCGGTAATCCAGCGAGACATAGCTCGTCATTTCCCCGCCGCTGAACACGCGAATCTTCCGCATCCGCTCCGGACTGACGCGGCTGGCGGTGAGGTTCGCCACGCAGCCATTCGCAAAGCGCAGCCGCGCATTGGCGATGTCTTCCGATTTGCTCAAGACCGGAATGCCGACCGCGTCCACGCTCGTCACGGGCGATTTCACAAAGGCGAGCACGACGTCGAGATCGTGGATCATCAGGTCGAGCACCACACCAATGTCGGTGCTGCGTTTGGGATAGGGTGAGAGCCGGTGGACCTCGATGAAGCGCGGCTCGGTGGCGACCTTTTGCAAATAGGCGAACACCGGGTTGAACCGCTCGACGTGGCCGACTTGCAGGACGCAATGATGATGCTGCGCCAACTGCACCAGTTCCTCGGCCTGCGCGGCGTTGTCGGTCATCGGCTTTTCGACGAGCAAATGTTTGCCCTGTTGCAGGAGCGATTTCGCCAGATCGAAATGCGTCGTCGTCGGCGTGACGATACTCAAGGACTCGCTGGCCGCCGCGGCTTCGGCCACCGACGCAAACGCTTTCACCCGGAATTTCTCGGCGATCTTGCGCGCCGCCTCGGCGTTCACGTCGAAGACGCCGGCGAAGTCCACCTGCCCCGTCGCGGCCAACTCGGCATAAAGGCGCGCGTGTTCCTTGCCCAACGAACCCGTGCCGAGCACGGCGACTTTTACTTTCGATGACATGGCCGGAGCTTAGGGTTCCATGGGGCGGGATCAAAGTTCAAATTTTGCGGGCCGCGTGAATGCTCTTGCCGTTCACAAAGTCGTCAGCCTAGATTCGCGTCGTGGATTTTCTGCCTTACACGTTCACCGCGCTCGCCGCGTATTTGCTCGGCTCCATTCCCACCGGGTACCTCGTCGCGAAGGCGAAGGGCATCGACATCCGCACCGTGGGCAGTGGGAACATCGGTGCGACGAATGCGATGCGGGTGTTGGGCAAACCGGCGGGGATTTTTGTCCTGATCGCCGACGCGCTTAAGGGCTACCTAGCGGTCTGGTTGTTGATGAAATTGGCAATCGATTATTTGTTACCTTGGGATTCGCTTGGCGGCTCGTATGAAATAATCGCCGTTGTCGCCGGCTTATTCGCTATCGTCGGCCACATCTTCCCCTGCTGGTTGAAATTCAAAGGCGGCAAGGGGATTGCCACGACGGCAGGCGTGCTCTTGGCGCTCGCACCGTGGGCATTGCTTATTGTTTTCGGCGTCTGGATTGTTTTTTTTGCTGCGACACGCTACGTGTCAGTGGGATCAATCGGCGCAGCCGTCGTCCTTCCGTTTGTGACTTGGCAGACGACTCACCTCCCATTGATTACTGGATTGATGGGAGTAATTAGTACACTGGCGATCTACAAACACAAAACCAACATCCGGCGTTTGCTCAACGGCACGGAGCATCGCTTCGGCGACAAAGACGAAACCAATCCACCAACCGCATGAAAATCACCGTTCTTGGCGCAGGGGCTTGGGGCACTGCGCTGGCCAGTCTGCTGCATCAAGGCCAACACGCCGTCACGCTGTGGGGCCACGACGCGGAACATCTGGAAGACTTGCGCCGCACTGGACGCAACGAGCGTTATCTGCCGGGCATCGACGTGCCGCGCGATTGGACGCTGGAGTCGGATTTGCCCCGCGCAGTGCAGGGCAGCGAGTGCCTGGTGGTGGCCGTGCCGTCCAAGGCGTTTCGAGAAGTCACGCGCCATTTGTCCCAATTCAATGGCGTGGCGGTGAGCGTGACCAAGGGCATCGAACACGACACCGGCCTGACCATGTGCGGATTGCTGCGCGAGAATTTGCCGCTCGCCAAAACCGCCGCGCTCTCCGGACCGACGCTCGCCCTCGAAGTGGCGCGCTGCATTCCCGCCGCCATCGTGGCCGCGAGTGAGGACACGGCCACGGCCCAACTGGTGCAACAACTGTTTCATCGTCCGAGTTTTCGGGTTTATACCAGCAGCGATTTGCTGGGCGTGGAAATGGGCGGCGCGTTGAAAAACGTCATCGCCATTGCGTCCGGCGTTTGCGACGGCCTCGGCTTTGGCGACAACTCCAAAGCGGCGTTGGTCACGCGCGCCATCGTGGAAATTCGCCGACTGGGCGTAGCGTGCGGCGCGCAGGCGGAGACCTTCTCCGGCCTCAGCGGACTGGGCGATTTGACGGTGACCTGCTTTTCGCGACTCAGCCGCAACCGCGCCTTTGGCGAAAGGCTCGGTCACGGCGAAACGCTCGCGGACACCCTGGCCAGCTCCGTCTCCATCGCGGAGGGATATCCGACCGCGCATTCGGCCTGGCAGCTCGCGCGCAAGCACCAGATCAGCACGCCGATCATCGACGAAGTTCACGCGATGCTTTACGAAGGCAAGAACATGAAGCAGGCCGTGCGTGATTTGATCGGGCGCGACTCGAAGGCGGAGGATTGATTTTAGAAAATGGAAACCAAAGTCCAGATTCAATTCGAGAACCGCTGCGAAAACTTAAGATATCGTTTGGACAATCGCGAGCTACTGGCTTATTGCACGCATGGCCAAGGTTCACGTTTGTTTTCGAATTTGGTAACGGAATGGGAGCAATCAGGATTACCACTCAAAGATGCCGAGCGGATTCGTGTAATTAAAGAGTTGATTGAATGGATGTCGAGGCCTGGATTCGTGAGGCGAGTTTTCGGTTTGGGACGTAAACCGATAATACTTGTTGTCGATGCAGATGATAAATTGCGCTCGTTGCTTGAAGACATTCCGGCCCAAATGGCTTCCGAGAAGATTAAAGTCAACGTTGAATACGACAGCTTGCAAAAGCGAAAAGATTACTATGACAAAATGATTGTTTCTAGCCTCAAAACAAAGGGTTCTTACGTTATTATTCGAGGCAAACAGATAACAACGCCCGAAGAGTTCCTAGCGATTGAGGACAGATACGATTGGTTTACAAACCTCAAGTAATTCTGTGAGTTGAAGCGTCAGCAGTTCAGGTGAACGACGCTTTGATCAGCTTCATCAAGTCCGCGTGTGATTCCACAGCCGTCAATTGCGGGAATTCCTTCTTCACATTGTCCGGCGCGTGGATGAGGAAGCCGACATGCGCTTCCATCAACATCGCCGTGTCGTTGAAGGAGTCACCCGCCGCGATGACCTGATAGTTCAACAGCTTCAAGGCCGCCACGGCTTTTTGCTTTTGTTCGGGAACGCGAATTTTGTAATCCACGATGCGGTCGTTCACGACCTCCAGCCGATGGCAGAGCAACGTCGGCCATTCCAGTTGCCGCATCAGCGGTTGCGCGAACTGTTCAAAGGTGTCGGAGAGAATGATGACCTGGCCGAGCGCACGAAGTTCCCGCAGAAAATCCAGCGCGCCTTCCAGCGGACGCAGCGTGCCAATGACCGTTTGGATGTCGGACAATTTCAAGCCGTGCTGGTCGAGGATTTTGAGCCGCCCGCGCATCAATACATCGTAATCCGGCTCGTCCCGCGTGGTGCGACGCAATTCGGAAATGCCCGTTTTCTCAGCGACGGCGATCCAGATTTCCGGCACCAGCACGCCTTCCAAGTCCAAGGTGACAATCGTTTGTTTCACGGCGCGGATTGTTCCAAGTTTTAACGCGCGTGTCTAGCCCGGCACCGTAATGTGGCGGCGATTGTCATTTGGAGTTCGCTTGCACAGCCAGTTCAAAAAAAAAATAACCAAACGAAAAACGGGCGCGGCCTTGAAAGCCACGCCCGTCTTGTCTCAGCAATAAATTCGTCGGCTATTTCTTCGCCTTCTTGGCACTAGGCAGCGGCACGGTCGCAATGGTTTGCAGGATGCGGCCGGCAATCTTGTACGGGTCGCCCTGCGAGTTGGGACGGCGGTCTTCGAGGTAGCCCTTGTAGCCGTTGTTCGCGAAGCTGTGCGGGACGCGCACGGACGCGCCGCGGTTCGCGATGCCGTAGTTGAATTTGTCAATGGACTGGGTCTCGTGCAGGCCGGTGAGGCGGAGGTGATTGTCGGGGCCGTACACGGCGATATGCTCGTTCTTGTATTTGTCAAACGCGGCCATGAGCGCCTCGAAGTATTCCTTCCCGCCGACTTCGCGCATGTGCGCGGTGGAGAAGTTGGAGTGCATACCCGAGCCGTTCCAATCCACGTCTTTGCCGAGGGGCTTGCAGTGCCAAACGATATCCACGCCGTATTGTTCGCAGAGGCGCATCAGGAGGTAACGCGCCATCCACATCTGGTCGGCGGCGTTTTTGGAACCTTTGCCGAAGATCTGGAATTCCCACTGGCCCTTGGCTACTTCGGCATTGATGCCTTCGTGATTGATGCCGGCGTCAAGGCAGAGGTCCAAGTGCGTGTCGACAATCTCGCGCGCGATGCAGCCAACGTTTTTGTAGCCGACGCCGGTGTAGTATTCACCTTGAGGCGGAGGAAAGCCGCCGCCCTTGGGGAAACCGAGGGGCACGCCATCCTTGTAGAGAAAGTATTCCTGCTCGAAGCCGAACCATGCACCCGGATCATCAGGAATGGTCGCGCGGGCGTTGCTGGGGTGCGGGGTCTTGCAGTCGGGCATCATGACTTCGCACATCACGAGCACGCCGTTTTTCTTGGTCGTGTCAGGATAGACAGCGACGGGCTTGAGCATGCAGTCGGAACTGCGGCCTTCAGCCTGGCGGGTCGAACTGCCGTCGAAGCCCCAGAAGGGAAGCTCTTCGAGTTTGGGAAAGCTGGCAAATTCCTTGATTTGGGTTTTGCCACGGAGGTTGGGAACGGGTTCGTAGCCGTCCAGCCAGATGTATTCGAGTTTGTATTTCGCCATGTGCGTAGTTGATTTTATTGTTGTCTGTGCCACCACAGATTTTTCAACTTGTGTGCACAAAAGCATCCAGTTGAACCTGCGGCCCGGATTATTTAGCAAGGCGGATGCCACCCCGCAATAACTTTAAGCGACTCATCGCTGAAAGGTCTTTCGGTGGCGATTGGCGCAGGGTTTATGCATTTGAGAACCTTTCTACCAAGTCGCTCTGCCCCCGGGCGACCTGTCCACATTTAATCAGGCTGAACAAATCGCTTCGTCGCCGGACGACTCTCCTGTGCGAACTGGCTTTTCAAGCGACGCGAAGTTCTTCATATTCGCACCACGTCAAACCAGAGGCAGGCATGGCTGGATCGGCGAGCGGTCTCCCGTCTTATGTTGAAAGTCAAAGACACATTGCGTGCGACGGTGCATCTCACCTTCGATGGCCGGGTGGTCAAAGTTTTCCACGGCCCGAAAGCCGCCGAACGCTTCGCCAACGAGGTGCGCGTGCTGCGGTATCTGGAGTCGCGCGGCTGCGGGTTCGCCCCCCGGCTGCTCGAGGCCGATCCCGCCAATCTGCGCATCACCACCACCAACTGCGGCTGCCGCGTCGAACACCTCGACGCGGAGCGGACGTCCGAATTGTTCGCCGAACTGGCGGCCTACGGTGTGCGCCACGACGATCCCGACATGCGGAACATCACTTACCGCCTGCGCGACGGGCGGTTCTGCGTCATTGATTTCGAGTTCGCGACCCTTTTGCCCGGTGCGGAAGAGAAAGCGACAGTAGTCAAAAATATCACCCTCAACTGGTCCGGCTGCACCGACCTCGGACGGATGCGCAAAAACAACGAGGACGCTTTCCTCGCGCTGCGCTTCAATGCGCACGAAGTCCACCGGCTCGTGAAAACTGGGAGCGCGAAGACTGCCGATCAGGACTATGTTTTTGCCGTGTGCGACGGCATGGGCGGCGCGAAGGCCGGGGAATACGCCAGCCGCATTGCCGTGGACAAGATTACCACGCTGCTGCCGCGCTCCTTTCGCAAGGCGGCAGTTAGCAACGACAACGGCAACGGCGAGTTGCTCACCCACCTTTTCCGGGAAATCCACCGCGCCATCGTGTATCTGGGCAATTCCTACGACGAATGCCGTGGCATGGAGACGACCCTGAGCCTGGCGTGGTTCACGCCGAACCGGATGTATTTCGGCCACGTTGGCGACAGTCGCATTTACCATCTGCCAGCGGGCAAAAATGAAATCCGGCAACTTACCGAAGACGATACTCACGTTGGCTGGTTGCAGCGAACCGGGCAAATCAACGAACGCGAAGCACGTTCCCATCCGCGCCGCAACGTGCTTCAGAAATCACTAGGCGGAAACAATCAGTTCGTGGACCCGCAGGTGGGTGCGGTCGGCTGCGAGCCGGGGGATGTGTTTCTGATTTGCTCCGATGGATTGACCGACGGGCTTTACGACCACCACATCGTGGACGTGTTGCGCGCTTCGGTGTCCGAATGTTCCAATCCCGCGCAAAAACTGGTGGCAGATTCCGTGGCCGACTCGGGACGCGACAACACGACGGCGCTGGTAGTGCGGGTGGTGTGAAATGGAGCGCCAATTTTCAAATCGAGCGCGATCCACAGCAAATCAAAACCTGGCGATTTGAAACCAGCATTTCCTGAAAAACAAAAAGCCGCGCCCGGCTTTGACACCGGGCGCGGCGTGTAACTGATTGATTAACCGTGGTAACCTTCTTCGCCGTGTTCGGCGAGATCGAGACCGACGGTTTCCACTTCCTCAGTGACTCGGAGGCCAACGACCGCTTTCACGACGTAGGCAATCACCGCCGTGCAGACGACTGCCCAGACGATCGTGATGCCGACCGCCTTGACCTGCTCCATGAAGAGCGGTTGGAAGAGCGTGTCGGTGACGTAGGCCTTCAGGTTGGTGGCCAGATTGGCGTTGGCAGAATTGCGCGCCAACATGCCCGTGAGCAACGCGCCAAGCGTGCCGCCAACTGCATGAACGCCGAAGGTGTCCAAGGCGTCGTCATAACCAAACATCGCTTTGATCTTCCAGCAGGCCAGAAAGGGAACTGTGCCGGCGACGATGCCGATGACAATCGCACCGCTCGGCGTGATAAACCCGCAGGCGGGCGTCACCACGACGAGGCCCGCTACCGCACCCGAGCAGAAACCGAGGATGCTCGGCTTGCCGCGGAGAACATACTCCGCCATGGCCCATACGAAAGAGGCCACCGCAGTCGCAATGGTCGTGGTGGTAAACGCGTTGGCTGCGACGCTATCCGCGGCGACCGCAGAACCGGCGTTGAAACCATACCAACCAACCCAGAGCATGCCGGTGCCGATGGCGCACATCGTCATACTGTGCGGCTGCATCGGCTCCTTGCCGTAACCAAGGCGTTTGCCGAGGATCAAGCAGAGAATCAGCGCCGTCCAGCCAGAGCTCATATGCACCACGGTGCCGCCGGCGAAGTCGATGGCCTTGATCGAGGCGTCCGCGTTCCACACGCCGTTCAACACGCCTTTGATGCCCCAAAATCAGTGGGCGAGCGGGAAATACACGATCGCCATCCACAGCGTCACGAAGAGGAGCACGGCCGAGAACTTCATGCGTTCGGCAATCGCGCCAACGATCAGTGCCGGAGTAATAATCGCGAACATGAGTTGATACATGGAGAAGACGTTTTCGCTCACCCAGTAGCAGTAGTCCGTGTTAGGCGCGCCGCCGACGCCATCGAGCAGCGCCTTGAGTTTGAAGTCACCCACCCACGCACTGGCTCCATCTCCACCCGCAAAGATGAAGCTGTAGCCATAAAGATACCACAGGATCGTGACGAGGCCCGCGATACCAAAACACTGCGCGATGACAGACAGGATGTTCTTCTTGCGCATAAGACCGCCATAGAAAAGGAACAGACCTGGCAGGGTCATGAAGAGCACCAACGCGGTGCAGATCATCTGAAAGCCGTTGTGACCGGGACCCGCGACGCCGACGGACGGCGTGGTCAAATCCTTAGGTACTTCTTCCACTTCCTTGCCATCCTTGCCCTTGACCTTCACCTTGAGCGGTGTGGTCGGGTCACTGTTGCCAATGTAGGCTTCAAGGCCAGCGACACGTTGTTCGAGCGTAGGCTCAGGTTTCTTCGCCGCTGGGGCTGCCGGGGCTGCGGGAGCGGCCGGAGCCGCTGGGGCGTCCGCCGCCGAAGCACTTAGACCAGTGCAGGCGAGCATCGAAAACAAACCGAGAGAGAATAATATTTTTTTCATAGGGTGAGGATTTCTATTGCAGTTAGGGGTTAAACAGCGGCTTCACCTTTCTCGTCAGTCCGGATGCGCACGGCCTCTTCGACCGGGGAGACGAAGACTTTGCCGTCACCGATTTTGCCGGTCTTGGCGGTCTTCACGATGGCGGCCACAGCAGCATCCACGCGGCCGTCAGGCAGGACGAGTTCGAGTTTGATCTTGGGCAGAAAATCCACGGTGTACTCGCTGCCGCGGTAGATTTCCGTGTGACCCTTCTGGCGGCCAAACCCCTTGACCTCACTGACGGTCATGCCTTCGATGCCGATTTCGCTGAGGGCATCTTTCACTTCTTCGAGCTTGAATGGTTTGATGATGGCTTCGATTTTTTTCATGTTGTGTCTGGTTTAGTGCTTACTGGGCTGGGCGAGGCCAATTGGCGGAAATCGGCTTGCCGGTTCGGCCAGCGACCGGCTGGCGTGAACAGAGGAACGCGCCGGCCGTTGAACGCGATTCATCACTCGCTTCGTTGATCGAAGCGCTGCTGATAAAACTGTTCTGTGGCCGAGGCACACCCCTTTAGCAACGCCGGTGCCACGGGGAAATTTATTTTCCTGGGATGGCCTAACAAGCTGATTTCAAGCGGATTGAGAAACGAACAAATATTTTCGAAGAAGCCGGGCCAGAAACCTGTGTCGTGTTTTGACCAGCGCAGTTGTTTTTATACAGCTCAAGAAAGGTGAGTAAACCGCGAAACCACTGCAAAGATTGTTTCAAAATAGAAGCGTACAAGCTCTGCGCCGATGACGACCACGAGAGTTGCCGTCACTTGAGCAAATTGAACTTGAGAATGTACCAAATCGCGGCCACACCATCTTTCCAGCCGATCTTTTTGCCCTCATCGAAGCGCCGCGCTTTGTAGGCGATGGGCACCTCGTAAATGCGACAGCGGCGGCGGGCCAGCTTCGCGGTGAGTTCCGGCTCGATCCCGAACCGATGGCACTCCAGCTTTAGCTCCTTGAAGATTTCAGCGCGGATCATCTTGTAGCAAGTCTCCATGTCAGACAGGTGGATGTTGGAAAAGATATTGGAAAGCGTGGTCAGGAATTTATTGCCCATGTAGTGCCAGAACCCATCGACCAAAATCTCACGCCCGGAATAGCGACTGCCAAAGACCACGTCGGCCAGGTCGTCCTGAATCGGCTTGAGCATCGCCGGAAATTCGCGGGGCGAATACTCCAGGTCGGCATCCTGGATCACCACCACGTCGCCGGAAACCCGCGCTTGCGCCGTACGGATGGCCGCCCCTTTGCCCTGATTGCGCTCATGATGCACAATGACGAGGTCTGGCGCGGCGGGCAGGGAGTCGAGTTGCCGGCGGGTGCCATCGGTGGAGCAATCGTTCACCACGATGATTTCCAGGCTGGGCACGCCGCACTGGCGAACCTGATCAATCACATGAAGAATCGTTCGCTCCTCATTGAAAACCGGGATGATTACGGAAAGTCGCACAACAAACTCTTTGAAATGTTTTACCGCAGGAAGGGCAAGAGATGACGGAACCGACAGATGCTCAAACTCCGATGGTTGACCGGACGCGATAAATCCATATAGCCGAGATTTAACTTTGAATAGGGAATGTTCAAGGCTAAAACCCACGGCACTGTCGCATGGAAGAACTGATCATCGAAGCGGGACGAGCGGAACGCCACTACTGGCGCGACCTCTGGCGTTATCGCGAGCTGTTCTATTTCCTGGCCTGGCGCGACGTGCTGGTGCGCTACAAGCAAACCGTCATCGGCATCGCCTGGACAGTGATCCGTCCGTTGCTGACGATGATCGTATTCACCGTCATCTTCGGCAAGTTGGCGAAGCTGGAATCGCAGGGTGTCCCCTACCCTATCCTCGTGTTCGCCGCCATGTTGCCCTGGCAATTCTTCGCCAGTTCGCTAACGGAATGCAGCGCCAGCCTCATCGGCAATGCCAACTTGATTTCCAAAATCTATTTCCCCCGGCTGATCGTGCCAACCAGCGCGGTCATCGTCAGCTTGGTGGATTTTATGATCTCAGCCGTGCTGCTGGCGCTGTTGCTAATTTGGTACCAAGTCCAAATTACCTGGCAAATCCTCACGCTGCCTGGCTTCGTCTTGCTCGCGTTTGCAGCCTCAATGGGCGCGGGACTTTGGTTTGGTGCGCTGAACGTTAAATACCGCGACTTCCGTTACGTCGTCCCCTTCATCGTGCAATTCGGCCTCTACATTTCACCCGTTGGTTTTAGCAGCGACGTGGTGCCGGAGAACTGGCGACTGCTTTACTCCTTGAACCCAATGGTCGGCGTGATCGACGGTTTTCGCTGGGCTATCCTGGGCGATAAAGCGGGCATTTATTTGCCCGGCTTCCTCCTTTCCGTGGCGTTAGTTGCGCTGCTATTCTTCAGCGGCATCTGGTATTTTCGCCGGACGGAAAAGGGCTTTGCGGATGTGATTTGATTTCGAGAGGACAGTTTCAAATTCTCCTCAAACGGCTCTGCCCGCCACACCCACTTCTGGCGAAGGTTTCCCGGCTGGTTTCGGTTGGGACAAAATCAAAATTACCATCCAGGAACATCGACGCAGTGGCGGGCAGACCTTAAACACTAGCTGATCCAGCTTTTCAAAACACGTTAGCAAGGCTCCGAAGCCGGGCATTTTCCGAAACGGTACCGCCAGCAGACTGAAAAGGTGGAAATGGCGCGTCTCAATGCCGCCAAAATATTGCCGGCACAATTCGAGGTCGCGCATGAGCAATGGATGTTCGTCGGCAGTCCGCAGCTTGGGGGTCAACTGGCGGTACAGCCTGATAAAGGGATTGTGGCCCAGTGGTTCGACGAAAATGGCGCTGCCGTCCGGCTTGAGTGTGCGCGCCAACTCCGAGTAGGCCTTGGACAGATCCAAATGGTGCAAAATGCCGGTGCCGCAGATCAGATCAAACTGCGCCGCCTCGAAATTCAAAGCCTCCGCGTCCATGACGAAGAACGAAGTGTTCTTGCCCGCTTCCTCTTTCTGCGCGAGTTCCTTGACCTGCTCAATCGCCGTCTCTGAAATGTCGATGCCGAAGACTTTGGTGCCCTTGCGGGCCATGACAAAGGCATAGCTTTCGGGGCCACATCCATATTCCAACGCCGTCTTGTTGGCGCAATGGGTTTCCAGATAATCGCGGTAAAAGCGAACGCTCTTGCGGGTCACGGCGTAGTATTTGCCGACCACCGATCGGGTGCCATCGGCGAAGACTTTGTCGTGATATTCCTTTTCGTTGAGTTTCCGGGTGTCCATGGGCGGGTTCGGGTGACGGATTTTACGCTTTAACCCACATCGTCACCCCTTGAAACAAACGCGCACTCAGAGTACGGCGGAGTTTGATCGGAAATGCGCCGAGCACCCATTCCGCAGCCAGATTCAGGCCGTTAATTACCGCGCTCGGCCTGGGCCGGTCAAACCGATAGGCGCACCAAGAGGAGAAACCGACCCGTTGCAAAACCTCTCCCATCTCCCGATAAGTCCATTCTTTCATGTGGAATCCCTGCGGGGTGTCCGAAAACAGGCCCGAAATGTCATGCGGCCCGGAATACCGATGCGGCGTGGAAAACACATACGCGCCGCCGGGCCTCAAAATCCGCTTCACCTGTTGAAAATGCAAAATGACATCTTCCGGGTGCAGGTGTTCGATAAATTGGTAACTGAAGACGAGGTCGATAGTTTGATCCGGAACCGCCAGGTTGTAACCGTCGTAAACGATCAATTCAAAATTGCCGGGCGTTTCCTTGGCCTCGCCGGATTGATCCGAGATGTCCACGGCGTACACTTTGTCCACGTGTCGGCAGACCTCGAAGGCCAGCCGGCAATCACCCGGAGCGAACTCCAGGAACGACTTCACGCCCGCCAACTGGCCGTGCAACAGCGCCATTTGTGACGCGACCGCCCGTTGACTTGAGGCGGCCTCGTCCCGCCGCATCAGGCGGGGATGGTCGGGCACCTGCGCGAATAATTCGCCATACATCTTGCGAAACAACTGAGGCCGTTCCGCGCGTGTGGATGCAAGCAGCCTGGCCGCGAGAGTCTTTTCAACTTCATAGTGGTGACGAAGTCGCTCGATAGTTCGAGGGTCTTTTTTCATGAGCTACTTCTTGCATCGATGCACAACACCCTTCAACCCGAACCGATTTTTGGGCCAACGTAAAGATTTTTGCGACGGCGTGGCAACGGCGGCACGGCGAACAACGATTCGAAGCAAGGTGCAGGCGTCCCAAGCATGGGAATACAAGTTGGCCTTGGGGATGAAGCTTTCGCCGACATCGGTTTCAACAGCGCCAGCCGAAATCCGCACCCACTGCTGTCTAACGGTTCGCCGGCGCATCGTCCACGCGGAGATTGTCGCGCAGCCGGCCCCATTCCAGGATCGCCGCGTAATGAGGGGCGTTTTTCTTGGATGTTTCGTCCAGCCCACCGCGCAGGATGATGCGCACCGTATCGAGCAGGATGAAGAGATCCAGAAACAGGCTCATGTTCTTCATGTAATAGAGGTCGAACTCCAACTTGCGCCGCGTATCGTCCACCGTGGCACCGTAGGGATAATTGACCTGCGCCCAGCCCGTGATGCCAGGCTGCACCATCAACCGTTCTTGAAACAAGGGAATCTGCCGGGCCAATTCATCGAAGAATTCCGGCCGCTCCGGGCGCGGCCCGACGAAGGACATCTCGCCGCGCAGCACGTTGAAGAGCTGGGGGATTTCGTCGATGCGGTATTTGCGCAGAAATCTGCCCACGGGCGTCACGCGCGGATCGTTTTGTTGCGACCAGACCGCGCCGTCTTTCTCGGCATCCACGCGCATCGTCCTCAATTTGAACATCTCGAAAGGCTGACCAAAACGCCCGCCACGGGTTTGACGATAGATAATCGGCCCGGGAGAAGTCAGCCGCACCAAAATCATGCCCAACAACAGGACTGGCCCCAGAAAAAAAATCCCGGCCAGCGAAGTGATGATGTCAAAACCCCGTTTGATTTTTTTGATGTAGAGCATATGCGGCGAACCGCTGGCACTCATCAACCATTCCGGCGAGACCAATTCCAACGGGACGCACTGATAAACCTCCTCGCACAGACCGATCAGCGGCATGACCGGGATGCCGGAATAGCGAAGCTGACAAAAATGCCGGTACAACGTGGGATCCTTGATGCTCGTGTTGGTACACAACACTCTTCCGAGTTTTTCACGGCGGACTATTGCGGGCAAATCTTGAACATTGCCCAGCACTTTCATGAGTCCCGTCGGTTGATAGCCATTGTCAATCACCAGCCCGGCCAACTCAAGATTCCGGCTTCCCAATGCTTGGAACACGCCGGTTTCTGACTCGTCAAACGCGGAAGTGACAATGAACGCCACCCGTTCCCGGTAGGATCGCAACCGGCGCACCAGCAGTGCGTGATGGATGAAAACTCCAAGGTAAGTGAACAAACCGCTGCGCAGCATGACACCACGGCCGATGCGCGTGGAGAATTTCAAATAGAAGATCCCAAGCATCAGTGCAATCGCCACCGACAGACAGAAGGCGAGCGTCAACGAGCGCTTGAATATTTCCTGGTTGGCGCTTTGCGGCGAATACAACCCAAAGATGTAACAGGCGCAGGCGAACACCGTTGCGCCGAGCAGAATCCCCGGCCAGTACGACATCAACCACGTGGTCCACTCGTCGCCCAGCCGCAGGTAGGTGCCCAGCACGAAGGCCAAGGCGAAGATCAAGGCGTCCAGCGCGAAACGCGCGGCCACCGCCATCCAGTGTTTTTGCAAAATGCCGTTGGTGTCCATCATTACAACTCGGTTGGCCACGTTGGCGATCCCGCTACTCTGCGGAACGCGCCCTAAACCCATTCTGCCCGAAGCGGCAATCCAACTCGGAAAACGGCAGGCACGCTACAACTGTCGCCAACGATTCACAACTAATTTTCGCGGCCGAGATTCTTCTTGGCATTTGCAACGGGCTGCCTTACCAAAGTCCGGTTCTTTGAAAGTCCACTGGACAAGTGTCCATTTCAACACAGTCAAATGTCTGGGAACCCCGTGTAAATCGGGGACGGTTGCGCCACTGTAACGGGCTACAAACTCCCACAGCCACTGGTTCCACAGGGATCGGGAAGGCGGGAGCGAGGCAATGCCCGAAGTCAGGATACCGGTTTGGTTGTGCTCGTCAGGGTTTCGCCCACGCGAAACCAACTTCTCCGACAAAGAGAAGGATGAGGCCAGTCCGCCGGCCTGTTTGCCGGCGGAATTCGTAGAATGCCTTCATTCCCCGTTTTGCCGGAGCCTGAAGGCATTTTGCTTTTTGGCTCCCGCTGGTCTCTCAACAAAAACCGTTCCCGCCTTCGCGCGGTAACCAATGAAAGATCAGCGCATGAAAACCGTCCTACACCAAGCCACTCCGTCGTCCGCCGTCAACACCCGTACCGTCCCTTACTCCCCTCTCCTTCCGTTGTTCGTGTTCGCGTTGAGCCTCGCCGCCCAAGAACCCGTGACCACCACGAACCATGTCCTGCCTGCGGTCGTGGTCACCGGCACACGCATCCCGATTGAACTGGAGAAGTCGCCGACCGCCACGAGCATCATCACTGCGGAGGAAATCGAACAGAAACAGGCGCGCACCGTCGCCGATATTTTGCGCGACCAACCCGGCATCGACCTCTCGCGCACCGGCCAGCCCGGCGGTCAGACGACGCTTTTCATGCGTGGTGCCAACGGCGGCCATACACTCGTGTTGATCGATGGCATCCGCGTGAACCGCCCGTTCGATAATACATTTAACTTTGCCGATCTGAGCACCGACAACATTGATCGCATTGAAATCCTGCGCGGCCCGCAAAGCACCATCTACGGTTCCGAAGCGATGGGTGGAGTCATCAACATCGTCACCAAGACGGGCGGCGCGAAACCCTCAGGCTCGGCCCTGATCGAAGGAGGTTCCCACGAAAGCCTGCGCACGCGCGAATCGTTTGCCGCCCGTTACGGCAAGCTGTCCCTCGCCGCCACCGGCAGTTATTTCACCACGGAGAACGCACGGCCAAACAGCGATTACTCCGTTTGGAATCTTTCCGCGCGCGCGGGTTATGAATTCTCCGAGCAATTCAAAATGAGCCTGCTGACCACCTATTCCAAGTCCGACGCCGGGGCACCCAACGACCGCCTCACGAACGATCCAAACGACTTTATCAAAAACGAAGCCAAGCTGTTTGCGCTGACGTTTGAGGCCCAGCCCGCCCCGTGGTGGAAAGCCAAACTCACTCTGTCTCATGCCCGCGAACGCGGATTCTTCAGTCAGCGAGAGCCGAACCCGCCGTTCTTCTTTGGCGACTACACGGCGTTGACCTTGAGCGATCGCAACCAGATCGATTTTCAAAACACCTTCACGCTCGGAGAAAAACACAAGCTCCTCTTCGGCGGCGCGTATGACGACAGCTCGGTGAAGTACAACGACACCTTCGGTGCCATCGACTCCTCGATCATCGACAAGGCGGTGTTCGCGCAATACGAATTTTCGCCGCACGAGCGTTTCACCGCCACGATAGGCGGACGCGTGGACGATCATTCCACCTTCGGCACCAAGCCGACCGGCCGGCTCGGCGCGCGATTCACGACGCCCGGCACCGAGACGATTCTGCGCGCGAACATTGGCACCGGCTTCCGCGCGCCAAGCATTGCCGACCTGTATTATCCCGGCTTCAGCAACCCCGCCTTGCGGCCGGAGGAAAGCCTGGGCTGGGACTTCGGCGCGGAACAATCGCTGGCGGGCGGCGATGTGCAAATCGGCGTCACCTATTTCCAGAACGAATTCCGCAACCTGATCACCTACCCATTCCCCACTCCGATCAATGTGGGCCGCGCCAAAACGCTGGGTCTGGAAACCTTCGCCGCATGGACGCCGTTGCCGGATTTGTCCCTGCGCGCGAGCTACACCTGGCTGACTGCGGAGAACGTGGCCACGGGAAACCGCCTGCCGCGCCGCCCGGAGCACAATGCCAGTCTGGAAGTGAACTACCGATTCTGCTCCAGTTTCTCCACTTTCGCCCGCGCCAAATTCATCAGTTCACGGCTCGACACCGCGCCGCTCGTCTTCACTCCGGCGTCCAACGGCGGCTATGTGAAGTGCGACTTCGGCCTGAACTATGACATTTGCAAAAACTTCAGCCTGCATGGGCGCATTGAAAATCTGCTCGGCGACAAATACGAAGAAGTCCTTGGTTTCCCTTCGCTCGGCCGCACTTTCTGGATTGGGGCCACGGCCAAATTCTGAACTGATGGAGTGGGACAGTGCATCCTGCCTGTCCTGCTCTCCTTTCTGGCGGGGGAACTTTGTTCGAGAACCAGATCGCGACCGGACGTTGGAGTTCACGCTTCAGCGTGCGGGGGACGAGCTAAAGCTTGGACTCCTACGGAAACGCGCCGGGAACGGGCTGGCCAAGTCGGACCAAGACCAAGACGATTGACAAGAACAAGGCTGTAAAACCAAAGCGCTTTTCCACGTTTGATACTCACGTTAATGGGGGTCCCTTTTTTTTAACTGAGTACTTTACTGAGTACTTCGGACGAGTGTCTGGTTTGGGTTTCCATGTCGCCAAAAACCAGATGCTTTGGGCA
>JBKJSC010000044.1:0-9376 GCA_046593035.1 Limisphaerales bacterium
GCCGTCAACTTGCCAAAGTCCATCGTGCCGCTCGTCCCATAGACCAGCGCGATGCCATACACGAGGAACGCCGACGAAAGCGCGCCGAGAATGAGGTATTTGACGCCGGCTTCCAGCGATTGCAGGCGGCGGCGTTGAAAGCTGGTTAGCACGTAGAAGGTGACGGTGATCAATTCCAACGAAACGAACAGCAGCGTGAAATCGTTGGCCGAGGCCGCGAACATCATGCCCGCCAGCGCGAACAGGATCAGCGCGTAATACTCCGCAATGCCGGTGTCGAAGCGCTCGGCGAAGTCCACGGACATCACGAGCACGATCAACGCGGCAAAAAGAAAAAAACGTTTGAAGTAGAGCGCAAGGTCGTCGAGCACGTACATCCCGCCGAACAGACCGCGGGTTTCGCCGGTGTCGATCAGCCCGGTGAAACTGAACACCAGCACGATGCCCACGGCGGCGGCGGCCACGTATCCAAGCTGCCGCTTCCGTTCGGCCGGCGTCCACAGATCGAGCAGCAACAGGCCGAGGCCCGCGAGCACGATGGCGATTTCCAAACTCATGACATTCATTGCAGACAAAAATTACTTCGGCGCGACGACGGTTTTGCCGGGCTTCTTCGCCTTGGCATTATTCGCGAGTTTGCCCTTCTTGAGCGGCGTTTTCGGCGGCTTTTTCACCAGGGTCGTCTCTGGTTGTCGGGTGGCTTGGTTCACCACCAGCCGGGCACTCGGCTCAATTTTTTCAGTCATCAGCCGCGGCCAGCAACCGAGCGCCAGCAGCGCGGCGAGCAGCAGCACAAAGGGAATTTTCGCCAGTGCATTGGCGTCCTTGAGCAGCGTCCATTTCTCCGGCAATGGGCCGTGCAGGATGTTCCGCACGGCGCGCAGCATGTACACCGCGCCAACCACCAGCGCACCCCAGGCCGCCACCACCACAAACCAGTTGATGTGTTGTTCTGGCCCCATGAGCGCCGGACTTTTCCAGACACCGAACAACACGAGGATTTCGCCCGCGAAATTTCCAAAGCCCGGCAGTCCGCAACCGGCAAGCATGGCCATCACCATCGCCGCGCCTATGAACGGCATCCGGCGCAGAAAGCCGCCCATTTCGTCGATGTTCAGCGTGTTGGTTTGTTGATAAAGATAGCCACTTAACCCAAACGTCAGCGCGGCGAGCAGACCGTGCGCAATCATCACCAGTACCGCTCCGGTAACGCCGATCAGGCTGAGGCTCGCGATTCCGAGAAAGACGAAACCCATGTGCGCGACGCTGGAATTGCCGATGAGCAAATTCAGATTGCGTTGCCGCATGGCCACCAAACCGCAGTACAGAATGTTACCGAGCGCGAGGAACGCGGCGATTTGCAGCCAGCTTTGCGCGCCTTCGGGCATCAGCGGCAGCGCGATGCGGATGAGGCCATAGACGCCGAACTTTTTAAGAACACCGGCGTGTAACATGGCCGTGGCCGTCGGGGCCGCGCCGTAGCCGAGCGGCGCCCAAGTGTGAAACGGCCAGAGCGAAACCAAAATGCCAAACCCGAAGAGCAGCAGCGGGAAGATGAAGTTCTGGGTCGCGAGCTTGAGCGGCTTGGCCTGGAGATGGCGCGTCAACTCCACGATGTCGAACGTGTGCGCGCCGGATTGGACGTAGAGGGCGAGCAGGCCGAACAGCGCCAGCAACGCGCCGATGCTGAGGTAAAGCGTGATCTGAAAGGTCGCGTAATTCTTGTTCTCTCCCCTGCCCCACACGCCGATCATGATGAACGTCGGCACCAGCGCCAGTTCGTGGAAGAAATAAAAGTAGAACAGATCGAGCGAGGCAAATGCACCGAGAATGCCGCCGATCATCAGGAGCAGCAGAATGTAATATTCCTTTTCGTGGGTCTTGATCTCCCACGACACACACGCCGCAGCGAAGGCAACAATCGCGCCCATAACGATCAAGCCAAGATTGATGCCATCCACGCCCACGTGGTACCGGATGCCGAGGGATTCCACGCCCAGCGGGAAACCGATGCCGGCGTCCTTGAGGCCAAGCCACGTCGCCTGGTGGTCGAATTTGAATCCGTTCACGGCTTCGGCGGCATCAAATGTGAAGAACAGGATCAACGCCAACACCAGTGTGGCCAGCGTGGCCAGCCAGGTGAGCCAGCCAAACACGGGCCGGTAATTGCGCGGAATAAACACCAAGAGCAGCGCGGTCAGCAGCGGCAGAACAATGATGGCGGTGAGCAATGACATGGGTTATCGCAGGAGAACAAAATAAAGCAGCAGCGCGACGCCGGCGACGAAGAGAAAGGTGTAGGTTTGCAGGTTGCCATTCTGCGCGAGCCGCAGCGCACGGCCGAAAAGTTCGGTGGCTCCGTGCGTGCCACGAACCATCAGGCCAGCGATGAACCAGCGGTCGATGAAGTCGGCAATTTCCGCCAGCGCGTCCTGCGTCCTAGCGATAATCCACTCGTAGATTTCATCGAAGTAAAACCGGTTGCGCATCGCGCGCGACAGGGTGCCGAGCATTTCCGGCAGCGGATCTTTGAGCGCATTCCAGTAAAGTTTGAACGCAAAGCTCGCGCCAATCAGCACCGCGAGCAAACCAAACAACGCCGCCAGCGGCGAGTGGTTGAACGGCGCGAGCAACTGGTCATACCAGGCGAAATCATGGACGGCCTCCCCCGCTGGAAACGACTTGGCGATGAACGTTTCGATGCCCCAAAAGCCCGCCAGCACCGACGGCACGGCGAGAATCCGCAACGGCCACGTCATCACGCCGAGCGATTCGTGCGCGTGGCCCGCCGCCTCGGATTTGGCCGGGCCGAAGAAGGCGACGAACACCAGTCGCAACATGTAGAAAGTCGTGAGTGTAGCGACCAGCACCGCCAGAACGAACAATGCCACGCTGCCGTGTTTCGCCTGCAACGCGGCGGCCAGGATGGAGTCCTTGCTGTAAAACCCGCTGAACGGCGGCACGCCGCAAAGCGCGAGCGTGCCGATGAGAAACGTGCCGCACGTCCATTTCATTTTCTCGCTCAGGCCGCCCATTTTCCAAATGTCCTGTTCGTGATGCAGCGCGACGATGACGGAACCGGCACCGAGAAACAGCAGCGCCTTGAAGAAGGCGTGCGTGGTCAGGTGAAACATGCCCGCCGCCGGATCGTGCAAGCCGACGGCCATCACCATGTAACCGAGTTGCGACAGCGTGGAGTAGGCCAGGATGCGTTTGATGTCGTTTTGCTGGACGGCCATCAGCGCGGCGAGCAGCGCGGTAAAACCGCCGATCCAGGCGATCACTTCCAGTGCGTGCGAGCCGGGCAGATCAAGCACGAAGAACACGCGGCACAGCATGAAGACGCCCGCCGCCACCATCGTCGCAGCGTGGATCAACGCGCTGACGGGCGTGGGGCCTTCCATCGCGTCGGGCAGCCAGACGTGCAGCGGAAATTGCGCGGACTTGCCCATCGCGCCGCAGAAGATCAGCAAGCCCGCGACCGTGACCAGCCCGCCCAACGCTTGTGGATTGACGGCCAGCTTTTGTTTCAACTCGAAAAAATTCAGTCCGTTGACGTTGGAAGTCCCCAGCGTCGCCCAAATCAGGATGATGCCGAGCAGGAACCCAAAGTCGCCGAGACGATTTGTGAGAAAGGCTTTCTTGCACGCATCCGCGGCGGAGGCTTTTTCAAACCAGAAGCCGATCAGCAGATAGCTGGAGACGCCGACCAGTTCCCAGAAAATGAACATCATCACGAAGTTGTTCGCCAGCACGATGCCAAGCATGGAAAACGTGAACAGGCTCAAACTCGCAAAGTAGCGCGACAGGCTGCGGTCTTCGGACATGTAACCGTAGGAGTAAATGTGGATCGCGCCGCCCACGCCGGTGACGATGAGCAGCATCAGCGCGCTCAACGGATCGACCAGCAGGCCGAGTTGCACCTTGAAGGTGTCCACTTCAAGCCAGGGAATTTGGACTTCCACTGGCGCGTCCGGCAGCGCGAGAAACAAAATGAGGCTCGCCACAAACGACAGCACGATCGCGCCGATGGAAAGGTGCGCGCTGAACTTCCGGTCCTTCTGGCAAAACAGCGTGATGCCCACCGCCGCAGCGAGCGGCAGGAACAGGATGATCCAGGGCAATATTTCCTGCGGTGAGTTCATGAGCTAAAGCTTCAGCGAGGCCAGGTCCTCGACGTGGGCGGTTTGCCGTTTGCGATAGAGCGCCACGATCAACGCGAGTCCGACCGAGACCTCGGCGGCGGCGACGGTGATAATGAAGAAAACCATGACCTGGCCGTCCAGGTTGTCGTTGAAACGCGAGAAGGCGACCAAAGCGAGGTTCGCCGCGTTGAGCATCAATTCGAGCGACATGTAAATCACCAACAGATTGCGCCGCATAATGACGCCGAGCAGGCCCAGGCTGAACAGCAGGGCGCTGACGATCAGGTAATGTTCGAGTCCGACGTTCATTGTGCTTTGAAATGCGGATTCTCGATGAGGCCGATCAGGTTACCAAACGGATCGCGCACGGTGGCCACCTTGATTCCATCGCCCACTTCCAAGATTTCTTCGACCTTGGAAGCGCCCAGTTCGAGCAAGCGGGCGAATGCGGAGTCAATCGGTTTAACGCCCCAGTAAGCAACGCCCGCCGGCGGCCGGATGGTGGCTGCGTCGGCTGCAGGTTGCAGGCCCAACTCAAAACCACCGACGTTGAAGCCCACGTAGAACGGCTGATCGAAGTATGGTTGGACCCCCAGGGCCGCGGCATACCACGCCTTGGCCGCCGTGAGGTCGGCGACGTGATAGATGGCTGTTCTGAGTCCGAGAAACATGGTGGTGGAGTTTTGTTTGGTTATTTCAAATCTTTTTTGCTCAACAAAATCACGCCCACCATCGCCACGAGCAGCAGCACGGACAGGATTTCAAATGGCAACAGGTAATGAGTGAACAACAGTTTGCCGAGCGGCGCGGTGGCCCCCTCGAGTTGCGGGTTGGCCACCCCGCCCGGGCTGGAAAACCAAATCGTTTTCATCAGCAAACCGCTCAAAGCGCCGACGGACAGCACACCGGTCACCAGGCCAAACACCTTGATTCGACGCCGTTCCTCCTCGCGGATGTTGAGTAGCATGATGACGAAAAGGAACAGCACCATCACCGCGCCGGCATAGACGAGGATTTGCACCGCCGCGAGAAAGAACGCGTGGAGCAGCACGAACAACCCCGCCATCGAGACGATGGTCAGCACGAGGAACATCGCGCTCGTGACCGGATTGCGGCTGAACGGATTCGCCACGACCAAGAAGCCGCAAAGCAGCGTCAGGAAGGCAAAGATGTAAAAAAGGACGGATTCCATGTAGTTACTTTCCGTCCTTTACCACTTGCTCGACCTTGCGGTAGTTGAAAAAATCATCACTAAGCACCCGGACGGCCTTTTCGTTCTTGAAAACAACACAGACCCACAAAAGCGAATTGTGTGTACCTAATTTCGGCGAGCCATAATAGCGTGTTTCAGAAACATCATCGGGTTTCTCAGACAGCACCGGCGCTCCGAACAACTGCTCGACCTCCTCCACAGTCATCCCCAATGTCAAGCGATACGGGTTGAACTTCTCCGCCAGTGTTTTGATTTTTCGATTCTCGACAGTGCCTCGGACCAGTGCAACTGGGGCAGCAATTACACCCACAATGATTAGGGCTGGCAGGGCGTTATCAAATTTCTCCGGTCGATGTCTGCGTTCAATGGAAGCTAGAATGCCTTGCTGATTGAGATCCGGCGCTTGCAACACCACGTTCATGCGTTCCTCTGGAACATAAGATTTCCATACGGCGCGTTCTCCTCGCTCTGCGGGACTCAACTCGTGCTCGAATCGCGGCGGCAGGATGATTTTGTTTAACGCATCGTTTGTGAACACGAAGTAATACTTCAGATGAAACGAAGAAAAGGAATAACTGACGCAGCGGGTAGTCGTCTCGTCACGGGAAGCCTCGAACTGATGCCGAGCCGGTACACCGAACAAGGCTTCAAGTCGCTTCTGGGAAATGCCGCGTTCCACCGTCTGTAAAATCTGCGGAGTAATCCCTTGAGCAGCGCCTGTTCTCGCGGCCCGACATCCGCAAGTAAATACGAGCATCACGAGCACCATCAATGACCGCATAAGACCAATGCACAGCAACTTGTTGATCGTACATAACGCCAACTTGCATTCGCCTTGCGGACGAGTTTTCAGAAATTCAAAGGTGTTAACCATCAATTTCATTTCAAATCTTCACCGGAAACGTCTCCTGCTCCTTCGCCTCGTCGAGCTTGTGTTTCCATTTCTGGATGCCGCCGTGCGTGCCGCCGAGCGACAGGAGTTTTTCCTTGTTGTAAATCATCTCGCCGCGGCTCAGACCCACGAGCGAAAAATCGTTTTGCAGGAAGATCGCCTCCTCCGGGCAGACCTCCTCGCAGAAGCCGCAGAAGATGCAGCGGAGCATGTTGATCTCAAATTCCTTGGGCATCTTCTCCGCGTTCGCGCGGTCGGCGGGTTGGCCGCTGTCGCCCGGCGGGATGATCTTGATGGCCTTGGGCGGGCAGACGAATTCGCAGAGCTGGCAGCTCACGCACTTGGTGTTGCCCTCCTGATCCTTCACGAGATACGGCGCGCCGCGATAGCCCGGCGGGACGACGGTCCGCTCCTCCGGATATTGCTGCGTGACCTTGGTCTTGCCACTGAGGGTGTTGACGAGATGGCGGAGCGTGACCTTGAACCCGCCGATCAGTGCCGGCAGGTAAAGCCGCTCCCAGAAGGTCAGTGCTTTGCGGTTAACAATCATGCGGCGATTTCGTGCTTCCGCTGTTGCTTGATGAATTCAATGGACGGCTTGCCGAGCGCGAGTCCTTTGGCACTCAAATCCTCGTCCACGTCGGGCCAATGAACGCCGAAGCCCTGGCCCATGAGTTCATAATTACCCCGTTGCGCCGGCGTGGCGCGGAACAGACGCGGAAACCACATGAGCGGCAGGCTCACCGACCGACCGTCATCGAAGTCAACCTTGATCGTGTCCGCGGTGGTGCGCACGCGCGTCACGCGAATGTCATCCAAAGTATTCATGCCATGCTCTCAATAGTTCTTGTTGATGTTCGCTCAAAATTTCGCGGGCCTCATTCAGTTCGTGCCGGGAGAATCCGGCGTCTTTCGCGAGCAGCACCGGGTCGAGCCAAAACTTTGCCGTGTTGCCCGCTTTGCTGGCGTGGACATGCGGCGGCTCATCGCCATCGGCGCTAAAAAAGCCGAAGCGATAACCCTTAACTCGCAACACGGTTGGCATTTAATCATTTGATCCACCACCACAGCCACACGGCCGTAATCAAAATGTTCGCCAGCGCCAGCGGAATAAACCGCCGCCAGCCCAAATCCATCAACTGGTCGTAGCGAAAGCGCGGCAGCATCCAGCGCACCCAGATGAACACCACCATCAGGGCGATCACCTTCGCCAGAAAGATGCCGATGTGCACCAGCCCGCCCAGAAGCGAAGTCGCCGGTTGATCGCAGCCAAACCACGGGAACGACCAGCCACCAAAAAACAGCGTCACCATCATCGCCGACGCGGCGATCATGTTGGCGTATTCACCCATGAAGAACAGCGCGAATTTCATCGAGCTGTATTCAGTGTGATAGCCGCTGACGAGTTCGGTTTCCGATTCCGGCAGATCGAACGGCAGCCGGTTGGTTTCCGCAAAGGCGGCCACCAAAAAGATCACAAACGAAATGGGCGCGTAGAAAATCAGCCAGCCGTGTTCCGCTTGGTATTTGATGACCTGGCTCAAATTCAAGTCGCCGACGATCATGAACAACGGGACGACGCTCATCCCCATCGCGATTTCATACGAAATCATCTGGGCGCTGGCGCGGATGCCGCCGAGGAACGGATACTTCGAGTTCGCCGCGTAGCCCGCCAGCACGATGCCATACACGCCGAGCGACACGATGCCGAACGTGTAGAGAATGCCAACGTTGAGATCGGCGATGACCATCTTCTGCGCGCCAAGCGTCGAACCAAAGGGAATCACGGCCACGACCAGGAACGACGGGATCAGCGTGATAGCCGGGGCGAGCCAGAAATACACCTTGCGCACGTGCGCCGGGGTAAAGTCCTCCTTGAGAAAACTTTTCCCGCCATCCACCACGGGTTGCCAGAAGCCGAGCCGCGTGAGAAATGGACCGAGGATCGGGATGCTCCCGATGAGCGGTAACGCCACGCGGTTCGGCCCCACGCGATCTTGAATCCATGCTGAAATCTTGCGTTCGGCCAGCACGCCGTAAGCAAACATCGTCATCACCGCCCCAAGGACGCAGGCGATCTTCAACAAGCCGTAAACGACCAACTCGTGCTCGGAAACAAAATGTGTGATCCAGTCCATCGAAATCAAATCGTCACTGTCTCTCCGGTGTCGCCGAGCTTGCCCCATTCGAGGCCGGCGAACGCGGGCACGTCCTTCGCCATCTGGTTAAACAGGCCCTCGATGCTCGCGTAGCCGTTCTTGCCGGTGAGGTTCTCGACGAGGTCGTGCAGGAATTCCCACTCGGGCCGCGCATCGCCCTTCGGCTCGACGGCCTTCATGAACTTCTGCACACGGCCCTTCACGTTCACGAACGTGCCACGCTTCTCGGCGTGCGCGCAGCCGGGCAAGAGGTAGTGCGCCTTCCTCGTCGTCTCGTTCGGCAAAATGTCGCTGACGATGAGCGTGTCGAGCTTCGCGAGCACGTCGGCGCCGAGGCCGCACTTCGTCACGTCCTCGCCGAAGACGACGAGCGTCTTGATGCGGCCTGCGCGGATGCCGTCGGCGATTTTCGGGAGGTTGATGCCCATCTCGGTGAACGCGATGCCCGTGAGCCGCGCGCCGTTGCTGTTGGGATTCTTGTCGGCATTGACGAGCAGCTTGTCACCCTCGCCTTCGCGTGGGACGGAGTCGGTGAGCGCGCCGAGTTTGGTCGCCAGTTTCTTGAGCAGGTAAAGTTCCTCGGTCGTCTGACGCGCGCTGGCAACGATGGCGATGGAGCCTTGCGGCGCCTTCACGAGCTTCTCGGAAATTTCCTTGATGGCCGTCGTCCACGTGGACTTCGCGCCGCTCACGAGCACGTCCTTTAGCCGGTCTTCGCGGTTCAGCCACTTGTAGTTCAAGCGGCCCGAGTCGCACATCCACGTCGAGTTCACGGCGTCGTTCTGCCGCGGTTCGTAGCGATAGACTTTCTCCTCGCGTGAGCCGATGACGGTGTTGCACCCGGTGCCGCAGCTCGTGCAAAGGCTCTTGGTTTCCCTGAGAAACCACACGCGCATCTGGAAACGAAAATCCTTCGACGTGAGCGCGCCCACCGGACAGATGTCCACGGTGTTGAGCGTGTAGTTGT
>JBKJSC010000030.1:0-11489 GCA_046593035.1 Limisphaerales bacterium
GTCCGGCGCGAAGATGTGGACGCCGTCGTAACCTTCACCCACCCACCCAGCCCCGACCCAGATGTTGCCGTCCACGTCCGCGCGGATGCCGTCGGCGAAACCGGCTTTTTCTACGAATAAACCGGGCTGATCAATAAGCTGCTTCCTTAGAGGTTCGGCAAATGATTCCAGCGAATTAACGCCAACCATCTTCATGTTCATCGAGCAAAACTCCCGCCCGTTTTTGACCTTCGTTCCGTCCACGTCGTACACGCGGATATTCTTCGGTGCCTCTGGATAATGCGACGCGCCGGTGTCGGCGATGTAGAGTTTTTTGTAGTCTGGCGAGAAGCACAGCCCGTTCGGCTTGAACATATCGTCGAGCACCTTCTCGATCTTCCCTGTTTTGCCATCAATGCGATAGACCGCCTCTTTGATGAGGAGTTCGCCTTTGTTGCCTTCGTAGAACCCCAGGCTGCCGTAGCCCGGGTCGGTGAACCAGATGCCGCCATCGGGATGCACCACAATGTCGTTCGGCGCGTTGAAGGGTTTGCCGCCGAACTTGTCCGCCAGCACGGTAAAGCCGCCGTTGTGCTCGTAACGAACCACGCGGCGGTTGCCGTGCTCGCACGAAAGCTCGCGGCCCTCGTAATCGAATGTGTTGCCGTTGCTGTTGCCGGCGGGATTACGGAAAACGCTCACGTGGCCGTCCTCCTCCATCCAGCGCATCTGCACGTTGTTCGGGATGTCGCTCCAAAGCAGGTAACGACCGACGGCATTCCACGCGCAGCCTTCCGCCCAGAGCATTTTGTCGCTGTGATAGAGCCGCTGGATGGGCGTGTTGCCGATCTTCGCCGTAAACCGTTTGTCGAGCGCGATGATGTCCGGGTCGGGATAGCGCGTGGGAATCTTGCCCGTCCAATCACGGTCGGCGGCGCGCGTCACCGGCGCAAGAGCCGCAGCGGTAACGGCGGTGGCCGCGCTGGCGAGAAAACCGCGACGATTCATCGCGGTGGATTTTTCGGGGGTGGATCCAGTAAACGGGCGAGTTTCAGGCTTCATAAAAAATTGCTCTCGGAGTTGTTGGGTTACGGAGCGAGAGCCTGCCGCGAAGCACCGGGCAATTCAAGGAAAAGCTGTTCGTGGCCGGAAGACAAATTCCTTTGTCACTGCGCGGCTTTGTTGTTCCAATCCGCCGATGCCTGAATTGCCGGAAGTAGAAGTGCTAGTCCGCCATCTGGCACCGTTGCTCCAAGGCAAAACGATCCGGCGGATCGAAGTGCGACGCGACCGAGTGCTGAGGCCCACCTCGCGGCGGCAGTTCAGTCGCGTCCTCGCGGGCGCAAAGTTCACCACGTTGTTGCGGCGCGGAAAATATTTACTGTTCGAGCTGCGTTCACCCCGGCGCAAAACCATCATCAAACTTCTCGGCCATCTAGGAATGACAGGACGAATGTATTTGCGGCCCGCCGGCGAAACTCCGCCCAAGCACGCCGCCGTGATCTTCCACCTCGGCGCGCAGGATTTTATTTATGAGGACACGCGTTACTTCGGGCGCTTGACGCTCGACACCGGCGCACTGACGCAGCTCGGACCGGAGCCGTTGGGCGCGGAGTTTTCACCGGAAACTTTCATTGCGGCGTTGCGGCGTTCGGCGCAACCGGTCAAAATAAAACTGCTCGATCAATCGGTCGTGGCTGGCGTGGGCAACATTTATGCAAGTGAAGCGTTGTTCCGGGCCGAAGTTTCACCGAAGCTGTCGGCGCGAAAAATCACCACCGCGCAGGCCACGCGCCTGTGGCAGGCCGTGCGCGAAGTGCTCGCCGAAGCCATCGATTGCGGCAGCACGATCCCGCTGGACTGGTCGGGAAAGGGCAAACGTGACGGTCTATTTTACTACGGTCAGGCGGCAGACACGCCGGACTTCTACGAGGAACGGCTGCGCGTGTATGATCGAGCCGGCCAGCCGTGCGCGAATTGCGGCGCGGCGATCCGGCGCATCGTGCAGGCGGCGCGCAGCACGTTTTATTGTCCGCGCTGCCAGCGCATCTGAGCCAGTGAGTCTTGCGGAATATCAGTGGAGCAGCGAAATGAAATGATTCGAATGATGAAACCAGTGGCGACGATTCTTTGCCGGTGGTGGCTTTTCTCCGCGCTGTTGCTGGCAGAGCGCGGCGGCGCGGCGGAAAACCCGTACTTCCAAATCAAAGTCGTCGATGACCAGACCGGACGCGGCGTGCCACTCGTCGAGTTGGAGACGGTCAATCATTTGCGCTTTTACACCGACAGCGCGGGCGTCGTGGCGTTTCTCGAACCGGGGCTGATGAACCGCGATGTTTTTTTCCACGTGCGCAGTCACGGCTATGAGTTTGCGAAGGACGGCTTTGGTTACGCGGGCAAGACGCTGGCGGTGAAACCCGGCGGCAGCGTGGAATTGAAAATCAAGCGTCTGAACATCGCCGAGCGGCTCTATCGCGTGACGGGCGAGGGAATCTATCGCGACACCGTGTTGCTCGGCGGGCGCGCGCCGCTGGCGGAACCGTTGCTCAACGCGCAGGTCGCCGGTCAGGACAGTGTGATGGTCGTGCCGTATCGCGGGAAGATTTACTGGTTTTGGGGCGACACGCTGCGGCCCAAGTATCCGCTCGGTCATTATGGCACGGCGGGCGCGACCTCCGTGTTGCCCGGCCACGGCGGACTCGATCCCAACGTCGGCGTGGATCTGAAATACTTGACGGGTGACGACGGTTTCAGCCGACCAATGGTGAAACTGGCCGACCAAGGACTCGTATGGATTCACGGCCTGTTGACGATCGCGGACTCTACAGGCCGCGAACGGCTCGTCTCTCACTACATGCGGATGAAAAGCCTCGGTGAGATGCTGGAACACGGTTTGATCGTGTTCAACGACGAGACGCAAATGTTCGACAAACTCGTGGAGTTCGATTTGAAAGAGCAGTGGCGACGTCCTTCGTCGCATCCGGTGCGCATTAAAGATGCGAGCGGCGATTACTTTTATTTTCCCGCGCCCTTCGCCACGGTGCGCGTAAAAGCCGACTGGCGCAGTCTGACGAACCAGGCGAGCTACGAAGCCTTGAGCTTTTCAGCGAAAGCCGATGGCGCGGCGAAGTGGGAATGGCGCACGGATCGCGCGCCCACCAGCCAGAAGGAAGAGCGTGAATTAATCCGCGCCGGGAAGCTGCGGAGTGAGGATGCGCGTTACCAAATCACCGACGCGGAGACAGGACAACCGGTGGAATTGCACACGGCCACGATTTGTTGGAATGAGTTTCGCAAACACTGGGTCATGATTGCCGGACAGATCGGCGGCAGTTCACACTTGGGTGAAATCTGGTTTGCCGAAGCCGAATCGCCCACCGGCCCGTGGCACCGGGCGCGAAAGATTGTAACCCATGAGAAGTACACGTTCTACAATCCAGCCCAGCATCCGTTCTTCGCGCAAGCGAGCGGGCGGTATATTTTCTTCGAGGGAACCTATACGGAAGAATTTTCCGGCAACTCCGTCGCCACGCCGCGCTACAACTACAATCAGATCATGTACCGGCTCGATCTGGCCGATCCGCGATTGCGCCTGTCCGCCAAATAGGAGAGAATCCGCACATGGAAATGCCGACTGAACCACCGGGCGAGCGCCGTCGCCGCCTTCTCGCCATGTTTCTGCTGCCGCCACTCGGACTGGTATTGCTCTGGCGTTCACCGCAAGCGACCTGGCGCAAATGTCTCGGCACCCTGGGCATGGCGTCCATTTCGCTCCTCTACGTTTATCTGATCTGCGTGCTGCTCGTGAAACTTCATCTCGCCGAGGTCGAGTGGAGTGGCGGTTTCGGTCCACGACTGGTTCATCGTCGCACCAAACCAGACTTCGACGCCCTCGACGCCAACCGGCGCGCGCAGAAGAATGCCCCGGTCGTCGCACCGTCCGGCGGCTCGACGTATTGGACAAGTTTCCGGGGGCCGAATCGTGACGGCCAATACACCCAGCAACCCATTCTCACGAACTGGCCCAAGGATGGCCTGCGTTGCGTGTGGCGTCAGCCTTGCGGCGGCGGCTATGCGTCGTTTGCCGTGGCGGAGGGACGCGCGTTCACAATCGAGCAGCGGCGCGAACAGGAAGCAGTCGTTGCTTACGATGTCGCCACTGGCCGCGAGCTGTGGAGCTTCGCTTACGCCGCGCAGTTCAACGACCAGTATGACATGGGCGGCGTTGGCCCGCGTTCCACCCCGACGTGGGATGAAGGTCGTATTTTCGCGAGCGGCGCGAGCGGTCAACTGCATTGCCTCGACGCCGCCAGCGGCAAGCTGATCTGGAAACGTGACACGCTCACGGACAGTGGAACGACCGTGCTGCAATTCGGCATGGCTGCGTCGCCGCTCATCGCAGGCGACAAACTCATTGTGACGATGGGCGAGGTTCAGGACGACCGGAGCCGCGGAGTTATTGCCTACCAGAAAACCACCGGCGAACCGCTCTGGAAATCACAGACCGACAAACAGGCCTATACCTCGCCCATGCTCGTGACGCTGGCGGGGCGGTCGCAGTTGTTGCTCGGCGCGGGGAAACGCGCGCTGGCGCTCGCGCCCGAAGACGGGGCGTTGCTTTGGGAATTTCCGTGGACGGTCCAATACGACAATCAAATCGCGCAACCCGTGTTGGCCGGCAATGACCGCGTGTTGCTTTCCGGAGGCTACGGCGCGGGTTGCGTCGCGTTTCAAGTAACCAAAAACGGTGCCAGCTTGAAGACCACCGAGTTGTGGCGCAACAAGCACTTGAAAAACAAGTTCACCAGTTCCGTCCTGTACGGAGGCCACGTGTACGGCCTCGACGAAGACATTCTGGTTTGCCTCGACCTAGCGACCGGCGAACGCAAGTGGAAGGACGGGCGCTACGGTTACGGCCAGTTGCTGCTCGCCAGCGGGCATCTCGTGATCCTCTGCGGCGACGGCGACCTCGCGCTCGTGAAAGCCTCGCCCGACAAGCACGAGGAGCTGGCGCGCGTCCCCGGAATCAAAGGCAAGACGTGGAATCATCCCGCCATTGCCGATGGCAAATTGCTGGTGCGAAATGCCGTCGAGATGGCGTGCTACGATCTGTCGGTGAAGTGAGTGAAGTGAGAATTTGTCCGAATGATTTACAATCACGGAGCAAAGGACAGTCCCTCAGCCGTGGTCAGTTCCCAACCGTGTTGATTGATCCGCACCGTCAGCGATCCGGAAGTGGTCGTGTACCACACCGGCGCCTAGCGTTGCGCCAGCCGTTCGCGCAAAGCGCGGCTCGCGCGGCGATTTGCGGGATATTCGCTATCTTGAATGATGATCACTCGCGGTTGGATGGCATCCAGAAGCGCCTCGTTCAGCGGTTCTCCTTGCGTGGGCAGACCGGCGATCACGATGTCGGCGCGCAAATCTTTTTCCCGTTCCAACAACGACCGCTGGCCCAGTTTGCCCAGGTCGGACAGCAGAAGAATCCGTGCGCCGTGAAATTCACCACGCAGCACCACGACGTTATCATCGCCCTGGGCAAAATGATCGGTGGCTTCGGGGTGAAGAACCTTCCAGCCCGCCAGCGTGTCGCTGCGATTCACCTGCCGCCAGCGTTGCGGTGCTGATTCGATTTTGTCGGTCACGGCCCGGTAGCTGGCGGAACGGGAACGTACGGAACTGGTGGTGATTTGTTCGGGGAAGAATTGTTCCGCAATTACTTCGATGCCGCCAGCATGACGCACGTCGCCGTGCGTGAGCAACAAGTTGGGCAGGCGATTGACACCCTGTCCGCGCAGAAATGGTTTGACGATCAAGTTGGCGCTGGATTCGTTGCCGCAATCGATCAGTAAATCTTTTTCGTGGCCCGGCACGTCCACGTAAATCGAGCTGGCTCCGTTCAACACAGTCACCCGCACCTCCGCGCTTTCACGGTGCCAATTCAAAATCCAAAACACAGCGAACATACTCAGGCCGAGACCAGACCAAATTCGCCAACGTGGAGCGAGCAAACGTCCGCTGACGGCAAGAAATACCAGCGCGTAGTAAAAGACAAATTCAACGAACGTCGGTGCGCGGACGTACCAATAGGCCGCCGGCAGCGCGACGAACCAATCGGAAAGGCGGATCATGCTTTCCATCCAAAACCAGCCACTGTGGTTGAACAGTTCAGTGCCCCACGGCAGCCATTCACCGCAGACGATGCTGCCCAGGTGACACATCAACGCCAGGCTGCTCAAGGGAACGATCACGAGATTGGCCAGCAGGCTCACGGGCGTGATGAGGTGAAAATAATAGGCGATCAACGGCAGCGAGCCGAGCCACGCGGCCAGCGACGTGGCGAAGCTCGTGGTGACAAAGCGCACCGGAAGATCAAGCCAGCGTTGCCAGCGAGAGCGCAATTCATCCGGCAGAAACGAATCGGTTTTCAACAGCCGTTGGCGCAGTTCCTCAAACGGCGGCAGCAACAGGGCAATGCTCAACACGACGAAAAAGGACAATTGAAAGCTGGCTTGAAACAATTGTTCCGGCTGCCAGAGCAGAATGATAAATCCCGCCACGGCCAGTGAATTGAGCAGATCGCTGGGCCGACGCAGCGACCAGCCGGCGATGATGATCGTCATCATGATCGTCGAGCGGATGGCCGAGGACTGCCAGCCCGTGGCCGCCGTGTAAAACCAGATCAACGGAATGACCAGCACGCCGCACGCGCCGCGCGGCACACGAAACACGCGCAGCACACTCACCAGAATGCCGGCGATCAATGCGATGTGCAGTCCGCTGATGGCGAAGATGTGCATCGTACCCGACCGCATGAAAGGCTCGGAAACTTCGTTGGTGAGCGCGGTTTGCCAGCCCAGGGCCATCGCCCAGATCAGCCGCAGCGATTCGTCCTCCACCGGCAAACCGCGCGCAAGCGTGACGCGCGCCCAGTCGGAAAAACGGTCACCCAACGGTGGCGAAGCACTGCGCGGTGAGTCCTCGATAAGTTGCCAGTCGCCCGCACTCTGGGTTTGCATTAGATGGTAAACTCCCTGCCAACGCAGATACGTGCGATAGTCGAAGAGTCCTTCCGCCGCCGAGCCTTTGGGCGGGCGGAGCACACCGGTAACCTCCACCGTCTGCCCGGCGAAAAACTTTCGATCCAAAATGCCCGGCACGGTGACGGCCACGCGGCCAAAGGCAGGCTCCCAATCTCCGTGGCGGCGCAGGGCGCTCACCTGTATTTGAGCGAGCGAGCGCCAGGATTCCACTTCATCCCGCTCATAGACTCGTTGCGTGGGCGTGGCACAGAGCGAACCGCGCAACGTGACCAGTTCGACCTGTTCGCCGACGACAAGCCGGAGATCGTGCGGCGAGAGGACAGCGGTGCGGGCCGCCAAATTGGTCCAGCCGGTGAACAGCACGACCGGCAATAACACCCAGGCTCGGCAGGACGAATAAACGAGCGCGAGCAGCGCCAGTCCGAGCGACGCCGCGAAGAGCCTCCAGAGCGGCGGTGCCGCTGGCGCATAACGAGCCAGCAAAATGCCACCCGTATAACACAGCGCCACTGGAATCAGCGGACGTTTCATAAACCATCACCAACGTTTGCGGGCACGCCCGATGGCCCAGAGCAACCCCAGACCCAACGCCGCGCCGAGCGCATCCAGCAGGACATCCGTCACCGAGCCGTCGCGGGACGGCACGAAAGTTTGATGCAGTTCATCCGTGGCGGCGTAACAAGCGGCGATCAGCAGCGCCCGCGCGGCTTCGCGCCATGACCAGGGCCGCGGATCGCCGGGAACCGGTTGACGGAGCGCGCGCCAGAGCAGCAAGGCGAGCACGGCATATTCGGTCAAATGCCCGGTCTTGCGAATAGTGAGTTGCACCAATTGAAGGGCTTCTTCCGAGATGCCGGGAACCAGCCAGCGCAAAAACGGACCGAGGAAACGCGACGTGTGCTGGCCGGACATCACATCAGTGGAAGCGCAGAACACCAGCAGCATCCAGCCGAACACCGGCAGCCAGTATTTGAGGAGTGAGCGACATCCCAGCACGCGCAGATGAAAACAAGCCGGTTTTAATCAAAGCAAGCGCAGACTTTGGTGGGCGGACGATTTGTCCCTTCGCTGGAAACCGCTGTGGCCAGCACGAACACGACCTAATTTGCCGCGTTTAAGGGTTTGCTAAGTGCGGGACAATTTGGCAATCAAGAGCGCTGCAATGCGATTTAAGTTTGCCATTTTTTTGACGTTCACCCTCGGGCTGGGGTTCGGCTGCCAGCAAAAGCCAGCGGAACCGTCCCCAACCGTGCGTACCGCCACGGCGCTTGCGCCCGAGCCGCTGCTGCGCTGGCATTTCGTGGGCACCGCAAAGCTCGAGGGCAACACCAACGCGGCCAAGCTTCATGAGATCGCGGCGCTGCCGGCGACGCAGGAGTTGCGCACGCAGACGTTGGACAAACTCGCGGCCAGCCTGGCGCATTCCTTCCCGACGAAGGACGACGCAAACACCAATCGTCCCGCGCTGCTGCGGCCGTTGCTGGATGATTTATTGAGCGCGGAGACTTGGTTCCAATTGCACGCGATCACCAACGGAGCCGGCGCCTGGACGCTCGCGGCTGAATTGAATGAGGAGCGGGCGCGGCTCTGGCAAACAAACCTGTGGCAATGTCTGTCCAGTGTGGACGCACCCGGCCCGTTCGCTGCCGAAAAGAGTTCGGGATTTCGAGCCGGGAAATTTTATTGCCTCCGCGCGCGGGGTTGGCTGGTGATCGCCGCGAATGATGACGAACAGTTGTGGCGGAGCACGCTCAAACAGATCACGGCTTCCGGTCGTCCAGCGGTTACGAACGAATTCTGGCTCGAAGCCGAAGCAGATTTGCCGCGCTTGGCGGCGCTGCTGTCGTGGCCCAATCTCATGCCGTGGCCCCTTGCGCAACTCACGGTAATCGGCAAGGGCGAGGACTTGCGGTCGAACCTGCGCCTCCATTATACGCAGCCGCTGAACCCGCCGCTTGATCCCTGGCGCGTGCCGACGAATACGATTCAAGATCCGCTAATCAGTTTCACGGCGCTGCGCGGGATCGCGCCGTGGTTGAAGCAAAGGGAGTTTGTCCAACAGCTCGCGATTGATCCGTTACCAAACCAATTATTTCTCTGGGCACAAGCGAATGTTCCGTTCCAGTCGTTCGCCGCCTGGCCCGCGCCGCAGGCAACCAATCAACTGACCCAACTGGCCCCGCGCCTGGTGGCCTGGGCCAAAACCAACGCGAACCGGCCCGCCGTGGGAGACATCCGCCAGTTGACGAACAATCTTGAAATCGCGTGGCAGGGCTTGCCGATCATTGTTCCCTCGATTCATCCCGCGCCGGAACCGGCGGGAGATTTTCTCATGGCGGGAATTTTTCCGGCGGCACCCAGCAATCAGCCCCTGCCGCCGGAATTGCTCGCGCAACTGACCAGCCGCACGAACCTCGTTTATTATGACTGGGAGATCACCGGGGATAGACTGCGTCAATGGCGGCAACTCGACTTGGTGCTTTCCATGCTCACACCGGACAAGTTGCCACAACTCCCCGGTTTAACCGCCGGCCCAAAATGGCTGGCCGCGCTTTCGCCGTTGGACGAAAAAACGTTGCTAGGAAACAGCGTGACCGAAATATTCGCAACCACGCCGCAGGATTTTACCCTGCGGCGCACCTCGCACCTGGGCTTGACCGGCTTCGAGCTGGTGGCGTTGGTTAAATGGCTGGAGTCCCCAGGCTTTCCCACCGCCGGACCGCTTCTGCCTTTTGCGCCAGTGCAAAAGAAGCATGAAGTTCCGCCCAACCCGTAGCCGCCATGCTCAAGCTCGGCGTCAACATCGACCATGTAGCCACGCTCCGCGAGGCGCGCTATCGCGGACGGGAACACGGCGAACCCGACCCCGTCGCGGCAGCGCTGATTTGCGAATCCGCTGGCGCGCACGGCATCACGGCGCATCTGCGCGAAGACCGGCGGCACATTCAGGATCGGGATGTGTGGCAGTTGCGCGAGGCGATTCAGACGCGGCTCAATCTGGAACTGGCCAATGCGCCGGAGATCGTGGCCATCGCGTTGAAACTGAAACCGGAGATCGTTTGCCTCGTGCCGGAGCGGCGGCAGGAAGTGACCACCGAAGGCGGCCTGGATGCGGCGCGGAACATTGCTGCGCTGACCAAGACGCGCCGGCGGATGAATGACGCGGGCATCGACGTGAGTTTGTTCATCGCGCCCGACCCGGCGCAGGTCGAGGCGGCGGCGCGGGTGGGCAGCCAGTTCATCGAGTTGCACACCGGCGCGTATGCGGAGCACTTTCATAACAAGCGCGCGCGCAACCTGGAAATCAAACGGCTGGTGTCCGCCGCGCGGCAGGCGCATGAACTGGGGTTGAAAGTCAACGCGGGCCACGGCTTGAATTATCAAAATCTTCCGGTGCTCCATCTCGTGCCGCATCTGGACGAGTTGAACATCGGACACAGCCTCATCAGCCGCACCGTCACGACCGGGCTGGCGGCGGCGGTGAAAGCGATGCTGCAATTGATGGAGAAATATCCCGGTTGACGGGCCTTCCAAATGGCGAACCCGACATGATTCTCGGCACCGGCATCGACATTATTGAAGTGGCGCGCATCCAGGCGTCGCACGAGAAGTTTGGCGAACGTTTCCTGCAACGCATTCTGCGGCCGGGCGAGATTGCCTATTGTCTCGCGCACAAAAATCCCGCGCCGCATCTGGCTGCGCGATTCGCCGCGAAGGAAGCGATCTCCAAGGCGTTCGGCACCGGCATCGGCGCGCAACTCGGCTGGCAGGACATGGAAGTTGGCCGCAAGGAATCTGGCGAGCCATTCGTCATCCTGCATGATGGCGGGGAAAAACTTTTCCAGCAACGCGGCGGTCGCAAACTGCATTTGACCCTCAGCCACACGCAGCAATACGCCGTCGCGATGGCAGTGCTGGAGGGGGAAGAGTAGAGAGCGGCCTTTTACTTGGTTGCGACCACTTTTCTGTCTGCGGGCTTTTTAGCCGGCGGTACGTCAATGCCCAGCGCCGAAGCCAGATCGATTTCGTGCTCCTGCTCCTGCACGATGATCGCGCGCAACGTTTCGCTTAACGCAAACTCGCCCATCGCCTCGGCCTGCCGGATGCGCTCGCGATAGCGCCCCACCGTTACCCGTTCGTTTTCCAGATCCGCGCGCAGCATCGCGACCGGGTCATTTGTAGCCAGAACTGGCTTGGGCGTCACGGCGGGCATGCCACCCAGATAATCAATCTGTTTGGCAATTTTTATGGCATGCGCCAGTTCCTCCCCGGCATGCGCTTCCAACTCTCGCGCAATGTCGGTGTACGCCGCACCCTTCAGCACCTGGCTGTAAACGGTGTAGGCAATGATCGCCTGGTATTCGCCCGCCAGATCCTCGTTCAACAACTGAATCATCTGTTCGCGGGTGATATTCACTTCTGCTTTCGTGTGTTCGCCACTGGTCGTTGACTCGAATCGAATGCAGA
>JBKJSC010000067.1:0-4305 GCA_046593035.1 Limisphaerales bacterium
AGTGGCGGCCGCAGCAGCAGGCGGCGCAGCGGGCGCAGCGGCTCCGGCGGCGGAAGCGCAGACGGCGTTTGACGTGATCCTCGTCAGCGCGGGCGCGAACAAGATCGCCGCCATCAAGGCGGTGCGCGAAGTGAAGCCCGGCCTCGGTTTGGCGGAAGCCAAGAAATTGGTGGAAGAGGCGCCCAAGCCCGTCCTCGAAGGCGCGAACAAGGCGGACGCGGATGCCGCCAAGAAGAAGCTCGAAGAAGCAGGCGCCAAAGTCGAAGTCAAGTAGGCAATTCAGGAGGGGCGGCGGGCTGTTCCCGCCGCCCTTTCGATTCATGGAAAAACACAGGAACGCATTGACAGTCGAACTTTCGCCGTCGGTCGTTTCCGCATAGTCGGTAGAGTGAAGGGCGAGGTTCCTGCCGGAAGAACGGCGGGGACACTTGCCTTGTGTCGTCGAGTCAGAAAACCAACGGTTTGGCGTGGTCGCCAACCTAGCCCATAAGGTCACAATGTCATCGCGAGTCGCAGAACGAATTAACTTTGGTAAAATCAAAGAAGTCATCGCCCCGCCGAATTTGATCGAAATCCAGATCAATTCGTACACGGAGTTTCTGCAAGCCGCCACGGCGCCGAACAAGCGCAAGAGCCTGGGCTTGCAGGCGGTGTTCAAGGAGGTCTTTCCGATCGCCAGCTACGACAGCAAGACCGAGCTGAATTACGACAGCTACGACATTGGTGAACCCAAGCTTGACTGGCTCGAATCCTTGCGCGAAGGGGTTACGTACGGTGCGCCGTTGCATGTCACTTTCAAGCTCAAAGAGGACAAAGGCACGAAGGAAGAAAAAGTTTTCATGGGCGAACTGCCGCTCATGACGCCACAAGGCACGTTTGTCATCAATGGTGCCGAGCGCGTCATCGTCAGCCAGCTCCATCGTTCGCCGGGCCTCGCGTTCGAAGCCACGCAGCATCCGAACGGTAAAATGCTGCATAGTTTCCGCATCATTCCCGATCGCGGCTCCTGGTATGAGGCGCAGTTCGACACGAGCGATCTGCTTTATGTTTATCTCGACCGCAAAAAACGCCGCCGGAAATTTTTGACGACCACCTTCTTCCGCGCGTTGAGCTTTTTGGACAGCGACGGCAAGAGCAAAGACACCGATGGAACCACCCAGGGCACGGACGAGAAAATTCTCCGGCTGTTCTACGATGTCGAGGAACTGAGCCTCAAGCAAGCCGATGCGCTCGAAGACATCCAGAACAAGGTGTTGATCGAAGACGCGGTGGATCCGGAGAAGAGCATCGTGGTGGCGCGCGCGTTCGAACCGCTTTCCAAGGCGGTGGTCAAACAGATCGGTGAACTGGGCATCACCAAAATCCGCGTGGTCGATACCAGCGTGGACGACGGCATCGTCATCAAGTGCCTGAAAAAGGATCCGACGAAGAACCAAGACGAGGCTTTGAAGGATATTTACCGCCGCCTGCGCCCTGGCGACCCGCCGACGGCGGCCAACGCCAAGGCGTTGATCAAACGATTGTTCTTTGACCCCAAGCGCTACGACTTGGGGCGCGTGGGCCGCTACAAAATCCAGCAGAAGCTGGGCATGAAGGGCAACGACGAGGTTCGCATCCTGACCAAAGACGACCTCGTGGCTGCCACCAAATATTTGCTCCGCCTGAAAAAAGGTGAAGGCAGCTTGGACGACATCGATCACTTGGGTAGCCGCCGCATCCGCACCGTGGGCGAACTACTCGCCAACCAGTGCCGCGTCGGCTTGGCGCGCACTGAGCGCCTCGTCAAGGAGCGCATGACGCTGTTCGACCAGGAACTCGACACCATGACGCCGGCGAAGCTGATCAATCCCAAAGCCCTGTCCGCCGTCGTGCGCGACTTCTTTGGCCGCAGCCAGCTCTCGCAGTTCATGGATCAGATCAACCCGCTCGCCGAACTGACGCACAAACGCCGCTTGTCGGCGCTCGGGCCAGGCGGTCTCTCGCGGGATCGCGCGGGCTTTGAAGTTCGCGACGTGCATCCGTCCCACTACGGCCGCATCTGTCCCGTGGAAACGCCCGAAGGTCCAAACATCGGCCTTATCGCCTCGCTCGCGACGTTTGCGCGCGTAAACGATTTTGGCTTCATTGAGACGCCGTACCGCAAAGTTGAAAACGGCCGGGTGACCAATCACATCGATTACCTGACCGGTGATCGCGAGGAAAATTTCATCGTGGCGCAGGCCAATGCGGTGATTGACGACAAAGGTCATTTCACCAGCGACCGGGTCATGTGCCGCAGCAAAGGCGACTTCATTGACGTGGAGCCGTCCCGTGTGGATTACATGGACGTCTCGCCGAAACAGTTGGTGTCCGTGGCCGCCGGTTTGATTCCATTCCTCGAACACGACGACGCGAACCGCGCGTTGATGGGTTCGAACATGCAACGTCAGGCCGTGCCGCTGCTCATCACCGAAGCGCCGCTCGTGGCCACCGGCTTGGAAGAGCGCGTGGCGCGGGATTCACGCGCGGTGTTGGTGGCGGACGAGGCCGGTAAAGTCGCCTCGATTGTCGGCGACCAGATCATCATCACGAAAGACGGCAAATTGCCCGAGGGCAAGAAGAAGATCAAACATGATCCGGGCGAGGGGATTTACGTCCACCACGTCCGCAAATTCATGCGGTCGAACGCGGCCACTTGCATCAACCAGAAAATTCTGGTCGAGAAGGGCGAGAGCGTGAAAAAGGGCCAGGCGATTGCCGACGGCCCCTGCACGCAGGGCGGCGAACTGGCGCTGGGCCGCAATGTGCTCGTCGCGTTCATGCCGTGGAACGGCTACAACTTCGAGGACGCCATCCTGATCAGCGAGCGCATCGTGAAGGACGACGTGTTCACTTCCATCCACATCGATGAGTTCGAAGTCGGTGCCCGCGACACCAAGTTGGGGCCGGAAGAAATCACGCGCGACATCCCGAACCTCGGCGATGAAGCTCTGAAAAACCTCGGTACCGACGGCGTTATTCGCATCGGTGCCGAAGTGAAGCCCGGCGACATTCTCGTCGGCAAAATCACGCCGAAATCTGAAACCGAACTCGCGCCCGAAGAGCGTCTGCTCCGCGCCATCTTCGGCGAAAAGGCGGCGGACGTGAAGGACACCTCGTTGAAAGTTCCGTCCGGCACGTATGGAATCATCATGGACGTGAAAGTTTCCGCGAAGAAGGAAATGGAACACACCACGAAATCGGCCACTACCGAGGCGAAGCGTCACTCGAAACAGGTCGAGGAGGAATACAAGACCAAGATGGATGAGTTGCGGGAGCAGTTGACCGAAGCGCTCTCCAACATTCTGCTCGGCGAGAAAATCCCGCTCGACGTGACGAATGCCGAGACTGGCGAGATCATCATTCCAGCCAATCGCAAGATCACCAAGACTCTGCTACGCAAGTTGGCGACGGTGTATGATAAGATCGAGATCGATCCGTCGCCGATTCGCAACAAGATCAACGAGATCATCGGCACCTTCAAGAAGAAGTTTGATGATTTGCAAATGCAGCACGACGAAGAGATGGGCCGTGCCGAGGCCGGCGATGAAGTCGATCCCGGCGTCATCAAGTCGGTCAAAGTGTACATCGCCTCGAAGCGCAAGCTTTCGGTCGGCGACAAGATGGCCGGACGTCACGGCAACAAAGGCGTCGTCGCCAAGATCGTGGCAGAAGAAGACATGCCGTACCTGGACGATGGAACACCGGTGGACATCGTATTGAACCCGCTGGGCGTGCCCTCGCGCATGAACGTCGGACAGGTTTTGGAAACGCACTTGGGCTGGGCGGCGAAACTGCTCGGCATGCGGTTTGCGACGCCCGTCTTCGACGGCATCAAGGAAAAGGACATTCGCGGTTACCTCAAAGAGGCGAAGCTGCCGGACAATGCGAAAACATTGCTGCACGACGGGCGCACTGGCGAGCAGTTCGACCAGGAAATCGTCGTCGGCTACATCTACATGATGAAGCTCGGCCACTTGGTCGCGGACAAGATTCACGCCCGCGCCGTCGGACCTTACTCGCTCGTCACCCAGCAACCGCTGGGCGGCAAGGCGCAGTACGGAGGCCAGCGTTTCGGCGAAATGGAAGTGTGGGCGATGGAAGCCTACGGCGCGGCCTACACGTTGCAGGAACTCCTGAACGTGAAGTCCGATGACGTGCAGGGCCGCAGGCGCATCTACGAGAGCATCGTCAAGGGCGACAACTCGCTCGAAGCCGGCATCCCGGAATCGTTCAACGTGCTCGTGAAGGAAATGCAGTCGCTCGGCATGGACGTGAAGGTTGGCT
>JBKJSC010000123.1:0-21516 GCA_046593035.1 Limisphaerales bacterium
CAGTTTGCTGAAAAACCCGATAAATATTTGAATGTCGGTAAATGGAGATAGTCAGAGAAACATGCGTGGCAAACCACAAATCCAACCGGAGTTTCTGACGACGATCAACCTGAACCAGCGCGTGCCTGCCGAACACCCATTGCGCGGGATCAAGCAGCGGGTGGATCAGGTGTTGGCGAAGCTGTCGCCCTTGTTTGATGAGTTGTATGCCGATGAAGGACGGCCGTCGATACCCCCGGAGCAACTGCTCAAGAGCCGGATCTTGATGGCCCTCTATTCGGTGCGCAGCGAGCGGTTGTTCTGCGAGCAGCTGGCCTACAATCTCCTGTGGCTTTGGTTTCTGGATCGGGAACTGGACGAAGGGAGTTTCGATCCGACGGTGTTTACGCACAATTACGAGCGTGTGCTTTCGGCCGACGCCGCGAAGTTGTTCTTTGTGGAGGTGTATGATCTGTCGCGGGCGGAAGGCTGGACGAGCGACCAACACTTCACGGCCGACGGGACGCTGGTGGAAGCGTGGGCCAGTCTGAAGAGTTTTGTGCGCAAGGACGGAACGGATCGGGCCAAAGTGAAATCGGCCAAGGACGACGACTCCGGCAATCCGTCGGTGAACTTTCACGGGGAGAAACGGGGCAATGCGACGCACCAGAGCACGACGGATCCGGAAAGCGTGCTGTATCGGAAGGCCAACGGACAGGCCAGCAAGTTGTGTTTTGGGACGCAGGTGTTGATGGAGAACCGGCACGGACTGTGTGCGGCCATTACGGTGCACAATCCGATTGCGCAAGATGAGCCGACGGTGGCGCTAGCGCAAGTGGACGAACATCGGCAACTGCACGAAGCCCGGGTGACGACGCTGGGCGGAGACAAGGCGTATCACCAAAAGAAGTTCGTAGCGGGATGTCGGGAGCGGGCGGTGGCGCCCCACGCGGCCTGCAAGAATCGGATCCAAGTACCGGGATTGGATGGCCGCACTACGGGTCGGGTTGGTTATCGCACCAGTCAACGCGTTCGCAAACGGGTGGAAGAAATCTTTGGCTGGATGAAAACGGTGGGCGGGTTACGGCGCAGCCGATACCGTGGAGTGGAACGGACACAAGCGTGGGCTTACTTCGTTGCCGGGACCTACAATCTGCTGCGAATAACCAAACTGGGATTGAATAGGCAGGCCGGATGAGAGAAGTGGTCGGTCAGCAGGCGGCACGAACCGGGCAAGTGACCCAAGTTGAAACGAAGCAGCGAGTCATCCGTACCTTAAACATCTGTCCTCCGCAGTGATCAGCAACACATTGACCAATGAAGAAACAGTCCAAACAAAAAACACCCGGTTTTTCAGCAGCCTGCTAGCCTTTCTCTCGTTAATCTGTTGGAAACTACTTCGCAAACCACGCTCAACTAACACGTCCCAATAACACCATGAAAACCCACATATCATCCCACCAAACCCGCCCATCATCCCAACATTCCGGACGCGTCACGCACCGTGCGCTTTGTGCCATCGCCTGTATTGCGTTACCACTTGTACTATTGGCTCAGAGCATAGATCCGAACTGCGTCTTCTCGGTGGTGTTTAGAAATCAATGTGATCAGATAGGCTCGGGTGGTGTCAGCTCCTATGCTGGATGCAATCTCTACAGCATTCCCGCCACTAACCAGGTCGTAATGACTTACTATCAAACTAATGGCTATGTTGCGTACTATACCACAAACGTTTATAATGGCCACACATATATAACCACTAATTACACACTACTGAATTACTACGTTACTAACTACGCCACGCTTACCATTCCAGGAAGCAATTATTGCATAGTAGTTAATCCTACACCCGCTTCCGATTGCATACAGATTACATGGGACGACGGCACCTGTGGCTCGTGGTGTGTTGCTAACACCTACAATACGGGGTCGAATGTTTCGTCAAATCAATTTACGACCGCTAGCGTTACTTCCCGAACAGCCGACGGGCAGTGCACCGTGGCAACCAATGCATATGGAGTCATCGTTTGCGTCTTTAATTGTGTTAACTGGACTCCGATCATGAGTGGTAGCAAGGATGTTGCGTACTGCTTCACAACAAACTGCCCCGTGAACCCATTTGAATAGCGTTGTCGAATACTCATGGTTGCGCTCTCGACCCGGTCGCTGCCAGACAGCCTTATGCCAGTTTGTCCTGTGTTGATTGCAACCCAGTCTGCGAAGCATTGTTGTGCCGGTACGGAGCTCATCGGTCGGCGGCCGATGACAGCGGCGGGGGCGCCTGCACCACGAAGTTCCACTGGAGTTCAGGCTTCAGGCTCTCCGGGTGGCGATGGAGACAAGCTTACGCCTGTACTCGAACGCCACCCCAGCACTGCGATACATAGAGCCAAGTCGAATGCGCCTTGGACGGCTTGGGTTGGCACGCTCTGCACGCCATTGCTGTTCGTGATGGTTCTTAGCTATGTGACTCCCATTGGCACTACCTTCGGCTATTACGGTAACGAAGGCTTCAACCTGATGAAAGCCCTGCTCATGGTCGAAGGGCATGGCCTCTACCGGGAAGTGTGGAGTGATCAGCCGCCCTTGTTCACGTTTCTGCTCGCCGGGTTGTTCAAGGTGTTCGGGTTCTCCATTTATGCCGCGCGACTGCTCGTGTTGTTCCTCGGCGCGTTGCTGGTGTGGGCGTTTGTGCAAATCGTACGTCCTAAAACCGGGCCGTTGGCCGCGTGGGCCGCACTCACGCTGCTGCTTTTCTCGCCGAATTTCATGCAGATCTCGGTATCGGCCATGATCATGATTCCGTCGCTCGCGCTGGCCGTGCTGGCGGTGTGGGCGTTGCTGCGCTTCCGGGAGCATCAGCAGCGCGGGTATCTGCTGCTCTCCGGCGTGTGCCTCGCCCTATCTATGCAAACCAAGCTGGACACGCTGCTACTGATTCCCGCCTGCGCATTGGAGTTGTTCCTCGCCCGGCGCAAAGCAAGTGATGCCGGCTTTGGGTGTAGTTCGGTGGCCGGTGGCGGTGCGGCAGCACCGCCCTACCCAGGTAGGGACGCGCTGCGGCGCGTCCTGCTCCTACCGGCTGGCTCGCCGTTGCTCTTGTGGCTGGGGACGGTGGCCGGGGTGTTCCTGCTCCTCGCGCTCACGCTGGGCTGGAATGCCAGTTCGCTGGTCGCCACGCATCTGGGCGCACCGACCCGGACGGCCTTTCAAGCCACCGGTAACGCCCAGATCACAAATATGTTGGTGGCGGAACAAGGCGCCAACCTGCTCGCGCTGGCGGGCGTGGCACTTGTCCTGTGGCGCAAGCGGTGGGATTTGGTTTTCCCCGTGGCGTGGCTGGCGACGGAATTGATCGTGCGCAGTTGGCACCGGCCTTTTTGGCCGTATCATTATTTGCACCTCGCCGTGCCGCTGGCGTGGCTGGCGGGCATCGCCCTGAAACTCGGCTGGGATTGGCTGCTGAGTTTTGAACTGGCTGATTTCAAAAGGCCGCCGTTCAAGGGCGCGGGGGTGCTGTTGGTGTTTTCGTTGCTGCTGTCACTGGCGGCGGTGGACGTGCCGGATCACGCCCGGCGCGAATGGGTGCAACTGCATCCCAGTGATCCCAGTTCCGTCTGGAAAGTGGTGCGGCTGATGAAAGCCAGGCAGGCGAGTACACGCTGGGTTTTTGCCGACGACGTGATGATTCCCTTTTACGCCGGCCTGCCCGTGCCGCCGGAAATTGCGGTGCTGTCCGCCAAGCGGCTGCAAGCGGGATTGATCACGCAGCCGGAAATCCTCGACGTCCTGCGGCGCTACCGCCCGGAACAGGCAGTGGTGTACCGGAGCACTTTTGATAAAACCATCCTGGTGTATCTCCAGGAACATTACACGCTGAAGCTCGAAGACGGGTCGTTGCGGTATTACGTCCTGAATGAAATTGATCCGGCCAAACCTAAATCCGAACTCCGAACTTCAACCACCAATGGACACGAATAGACACGAATCCAAGCGGGCCATTTTTCCGCGGGAACGGAACGCGCCAAACGTCTTTGGTGATTCGTGTTTATTCGTGTCCCTTCGTGGTTTGGAACCAGGCTCACCATGACAAACCCTCGACCACCTTCCATTGCCCGCCGCGCTGCTTTCACCTTGCTCGAACTGCTGGTCGTCATCGGCATCATCGGAATTCTGGCCAGCTTGATGTTTGCCGGGCTTGCGCGGAGCAAAGAGAAAGCCCGGAGCGTCGCGTGCCTGGGGCATCTCAAGCAATTAGGTTTGGCCTTCACGCTGTACCTGGATGAGAACAATAGCAATTTCCCGGCACCCGGTTCCAAGACGCTCATGGGGCCGCTGCCGGAGGATTGGATCTACTGGCAGGTCGCGCGCGATCCCAAACAGAGTGCGCTCGCCCCGTATGTGGCCAGCGGCTATTTTGCCACCAACCTGTTTCGCTGCCCATCGGATGGCGCGGCGCGGGAACTGGAACGCGGCAACCGGAGCACCGATCCGTATATTTACAGCTACTCGATGACCAGCTATCTCGTGACCAATGAGGTCAACCAGGGCACGAGCCTGGCGCTGGATTCCGCCGGGAATTATCTGCCGTTCAACGCCGCCTCCGTCCGCAATCCCTCCGGGAAAATCCTGCTGGCCGAGGAAGAGCGCGACGCCCCGCCGGACGGACTCAATGACGGGCGCTGGGTGCCGATCCTCAATCCGTTGACTACCCGGCACAATGGCAAAGGCAACGTGACCTTCATCGATGGCCACGTCGAAACCGTCCTCCCCAAGTTCGCGCTCAACCCCACCAACTCATTGCCGGAACTGTAAGACGCCCGATACGCTACATGAGTTGGACTCGCTCTAATTGCCCTCCGGCACCTTCATCAACTCATCCGCTGTCCACGGATCCGTGCGGTCCGTGATCTGTTTATCGACCGCCTTGACTTGGGCGGGTGTGACCGCCGGGGCGTTGTTGCCCCATTCCTTGTTCTGCCGGATGTAGGTCAGCGCGGCCGCGATCTCTTCGTCCGTCAGCACGCCTTTCCATGGCGGCATCACGTTGTTGAAATCCGTGCCCTTGACCTTGATGGGGCCGCTGATGCCGCCGAGCACGAGGCGGATGATCCGGTTGGGGCTGGGCGCGTTGACCCATTCCGAGCCGGCGAGCGGCGGAAACTGGCCGGGCGTTCCCAAGCCGTTGTTTTGATGGCAGGCGGCGCACCCTTTCTGTTCAAAAACCAGCTTGCCCTTGCTGAACAGCGCTTCGTCCTCGGACTTGACCTGCAAATCATTCACGAACTCGATGGACGGATACGGCTCGTACACTTGCGCGTGGAATCCTCCGGAGTGGCCATCGACATAAAGCTGGCTGCCGTAAAACAGCACGCCGAACAGGACGAAGAGCCAGATGGGCGGGCGCGCGGAACCGACCGTCGGTTCGGACGGTTCCATCAACGCCAAGTCGCTGGCGTTCTGACTCGGTAAAGTTTTTTTGGAATCCGCCTTCATTTCGCGGGGGCGTTGGTGGAGGTCACCGCCGGGGGCGGCAGCGGCCGGGCCGTCGGCGCTTCGAGCAGCGAGGTTTCGGATTGCAAACTCAGCAGGTAGGCCACGAGCGCCTTGGCCTCATTCTTAGGCTCGACTTCCAGCCCGTTGGCGGGGGAAAATCTTCCGTCGCGCCGCAGTTGGTTGAGCAAGTCTTCCGGCTTCGGCTCGGTCCAGGACGATTCGGTTTTCACGTTCCGTTTCTCAAAAAGGAAACGATACGGCGGCATGGTCGAGGGCGAGCCAGCGGCGGCGACCGCTTGCGGATCGTAGAGATGGAGCAAGTGCCAGGCGGTCGTTTCTTCCACTTGGTTCGTCTTGGATTGGAATTTCCAGGCAAAGGCAAAGTGTTTGGGATCGCGCGCGCCGACATCGGCCAGATCAGGGCCGATGCGTTGCGAACCAATTTGCACCGGGTAATCATAAAGAAAATCCTGCGCGACACTGGGCCGGGTGCCCCAGCCGCGATCTAGATCCCGGCCCAAGGGGATGACGCCGGGATTCGCTTTGCCACCCGCGGCTTCGATCTTGATCCGGGCGGCGTTGGCGACCTTTTTACTCACGCCTTTCAAGACGGGTTTAGGCGCGGAGGCCACCAATTTTTCCGCGCCGCTCCAGGTTCCACCTTTGATCTCGAAGACCGCCAGCGTCACGGCCTGTTTGGTTCGGCCCGCCTTGACCAGGGCTTTGATGATGGCGGAAAAAGTCCGGTCGCGCGACTGCGTGTTCGCCGCCACGACGAGGGCGCGTTTGAAGTCGCCGACGAGGGCATAGCCGATGGCGATTTCGATGAAGGCTCCATCTTTATCTTCCCCTTCCGATTTTCTCACAGCGGCGAAGGCCTCGGTCATTGAGGCCTCAGCTTGCGCGGTGTCACCGGAAATCACGAGACTCGGATAGATGCCGCTCAAGCCAATCGCCTTCCAGTAACCGACCAGTTGATTGGCGAGGGCCAGCGCCTGCTTGGTATCGCCCGCCAACGCGAAGCCTTTGGCGCTGCGGGCGAGGGCGTACCACTTCGCATCGCCTTTGAGCAGGTTGGCCTCGGCGAGATAATTGGTGGCGGCCTTGTGGAAATCTTCCGGCTTGAGCGTGGCGGCATCCGCCTTGGCCTCGGGAAGCGCCGCGAGGATCAGGTCAAATTCACTGTCGCCTTGGCGCACCTGCTGGCTGTGGCAATGGACGCACCCGTTGGCGCGATATACTTCCGCACCCTGTTGCGCGAGGCCGGGGCGGGCCGAAGGGTAGAGCTGGCCGGTCGCCTCAATCTTGACCGGCTGCTGGCTGCCCAATTGCAATTGTGGCGCAAAGATCAGCCCGCACCACGACGTGGCGAGCGTGAAAAATACGCCGAGAAAAATCAGCGGCCCGTGTTTCATCGCGCCCCCTCCGCGTATTTGTTTTCAACGGCGCACCAGGCCGAAAGATTGCAGCAAGTGGCGCAGGTTCGGCGCAACAGTTGGGCCAGATTGAGCAGCAACGCCAGTTGTCCGGCGACGAGCAGCAGGTTGGCGACGGTGGCGAGTTGCAGGAAAAGTGAAGTGGACTTGGCAATGCCCATGAAAGCATCGCCGGAATCCATCGCCAGTCCTTGCGTGATCCCGCCAACCACCAGTGCCACCGCATGCAGCACTACGCCGAGCACCGAAGCCAGCAGATGCGCTTTGACCAGCATGGCGGAAGGCCATTCCTGTCCGGCCAGTCGAGGGACGATGTAATAAATCGCGCCGAACATGGTCAGGGCGAAGAAACCGTAAAGCAACAGGTGCGTCACGCCGCTCTGATAATGCGTGAAGCGAAGCAGCGAACTCAAAGTGCGAACCGAGCCAAGGATGTCGAGCGCGCTGCCAAGGAAATAAAAGACCACGCCCGCGAAGATGAACGAGAGCGTCCGGTCCTGGTTCAATAGTTGGGACGGTTTTTCCGCCGTGAGACAAAGATTGGTGACCACCGCCAGCACGGGAATGCTCAACATCATGGCCGCGCCGGCGCTGACACTGATGATCCACGCGGGCAGCGGCGAGCCGGCGGCGATGCCGCCCCACGCGCCGAACAACGCCAGCGTCCAAAAACCGAGCAGGGCAAGCTGACGGCTGTGCAACGGACGCCCCAGAATTTTCGGGACGAAATAAATCGCCGTGGCGAGTCCGATGGGCGTGAGCCAAAGCGTGTGCAGGTTGTGGGCGTACCAGCCGTTGACGACTGTTTGCATGACGCCGCGTACGGGCCGGAACAGCAGCAGGAAATTGGCGGCGGAATAAATCCACGGGAACCACACGAGGGCCGCGAGCAGATACCATTGCGAGACGTACAGCTCGCGTTCGCGCCGGAAGTGAAACGCGATCAGCGCCCAGACGCCCATGACGGCGTAGGAGGCAAACAGGATCGGCGCGGCGTAGCGTGGCATTTCCAGAAGTTGAAAGCCCGTGCTGTCGCCCGCCAGAATTCCCAGCACGCCAATCGTCACGCCGAGGTTCCAAAATTTTGCCGCCAGCACGACCACCAACGGTTGCGCCAGGGGAGCGCGGCCCAAGCGGCAGATGAGCCAGAGGGCAACTCCCAGTCCCGCTTGGGAAGCGAATCCATAAACGAGCGCGTTTATCGCTGCCGGATGAAGTCGTCCGTAGGTGAGCCACGGGCAATGCGCCAGGAACTCCGGCTGGTGGAGTTGAATCGAGGTGAGCAAGTCCAGCGAAGTGCCGAGCAGCAACCAGAGCAGGCTGCTGAGAAACAGCAGCGCGAGCGGCAGCCGGCAGGACGAATCGATCTCGGCGGGCGAAGCGGGGGCGTTCCCGGCAGCGGCTGCGGGAAGGGCTTGCGGCAAAGATGAAGGCGTCGGCGCGCTCATTAAAACTTCAGGCGAACAACCGGCGGCGGTTATTCGAATTCACTCTTCTTCTCCGGCGGTTTGGCCGTGGCTTTTTCCATCCGGGTAATCAAACTGGTGCGCGCGGCGGCGGAGTTCTTCTGCCATTCCCGCACGGTCAGATCCATCGCCGTGTTGATCGGCAGTCGCACCACGTCTTTGAGCGGATCTTTGGCCAGGGTGTTCAGGGCTTCCGTGTTTTCAGCCTGGTGCGCTTTCAGATTGTCCCGGCGCTGCTTGGCCTTGCCCTGGCCTACCGGCAGGGGTTGGGTGTAAAAATTCATCATCCACGCCAGTCCAGCGACGAGGAGAAACGACCCGCCGAGGCCGATGAAATAAACCACAGTGGTTTTGCACCGCTCGCTGCAACAGGAAGATTCGTCATTCACAAGACACCTCCGTCAGTTGAAAAGGGGAAATGTTGGCGTTCACTTGGAACCTCCGTGGGTTGAGGCGTGGCTGCTGGCCGGCTCGACATAAATATCCATCGCCTCAGCAAAGCGCGGGTCCTTTTGCGGAAAGGGCGGATGCGCGGCGAACGATTTGAAAAACGCCTTGTAGAGCACCGTGCCGATCACGCCGAGGCAGACCAAATCCAGCCAGCCAACGCTGATGCCGTGCGGATAAAGCGTGGGCATGATGTTGTACTGCATGTCGCAATAATGCATCAGCCAGGCCCAGACGCAGACGGGGAACATGATCTCCAGCTTGAGTTTGAAATCGATCCGCAGGAGCGTCAGGAACGGCAGGAAAAAATGGCCGAAGATGATTAGAAAGCCGATATATTTCCAACTGCCTTCCTCGCGCGCGACGAAGAAAAAAGTTTCCTCCGGCATGTTGGCGTTCCAGATGATGAAATACTGGGAGAACGTCACGTAGGAATAAAACACGGTGAAGGCAAAGAGCAACGAGCCGATGAAGTAGAATTGTTTTTCCTGCAACACGTCACGCAACGGGCCGCGTTTGAAATGGCAGGCCAGCAGATAGACCGTGGCCAGCGTGGTCCAGACGCTCGCGGCGAAGTATTGAACACCATACATCGTGGAGAACCATTCGTGTTGGAGGGCCTTCATCCACATGATCGCCGCGAGAGTCAGTGTGACGGCGAAGGCGAAGATGCCCCAGTAGGCCAGCGAGCGCATCTTGAAGGTGCAATTGGCCGCGCCCGTCTTGTCCTGTTCCAGCGACCAGCGACGGAGCGAGTGCGACAACCAGCCCCAAACTCCGAAACAAAAAGCCGCGACAACGTAAAACATCGTCGGCGTGAACAGCGGCAGCTTGGCGCGCAAGGCGTGGTCGGCCTGCGGATCCGCGATGCTCATCCACGGGAAAATTTCCTTCGCGAGGAGGGCAATGGGAATGAAAAGGACGGCCATCCACGGAAACGACAAACACGCGATGTGTTCCACAAACCGGCGCGTGGGCACCGACCAACTGGCGTCCAGCAAGTGATGCAGGATCACCAGAAAAAGCGCGCCGAGCGGAAGGCTGAGGAAAAACATGTACGCCGTCAGATACGAGAAGGCAAAACGCTTCACCAAGGAAGGCGGCTCGTCATGGCTGGCAGGAGCAGCGGCCTCGGCATGGCCGGCTTTGGCGGCTTCAGGAGCTTTTGCTTTTGAGACGGGTTCTGCGGCGGTCGCGACGGGCGACGCGCCGAAGAGGACGGCGGTGCAGCAAAGTCCGGCCACCCAAGCGGCCAGCGTGCGCCAACCGCTGCGGCGCGGTTCCGTTGAAGTGAGGGCGTGCGAATTCATAAATTACTTTTTCAACGTCGAACGCAAATCCGCGGGCACATCGTCCAAGGTCGCCACCTTGCTCAAGTGCAGCGCGCGCAGGTAGGCGATGATCGCCCAACGGTCATTGATGGCAACGGTTGCGCCGTAAGCGCCCATCAAATTCTTGCCGCTGGTGATGATGCTGAACAGTTCGCCGTCGGGCATTTTTACGATGCGCGGATCATGCAGGTTTGCGACCACGGCCATGCCGTATTTCTTGGTGATGCCGTTGCCGTCGGCCTGCGGGCCGTGACACGGAAGGCAACTGATCGCGAAGCGTTCCTTGCCGCGCGCCATGAGTTGCGCATCGACGGGCAGCGGAATGGTGTCCACGAAATTAGTCACGCCGGTGAGCCGTCCGGTATTGACCGGGGTGTCCTGGTACGGCGTGCCGCGCGCGATGGTGCCGGGAACGATCGGCTGGGAACTCTGGCCGTTGGCGAAGAAACTGTTTGGCTCTTGGGGCCGCAGCTTGGGCTGGCGATCCATGTCCGGGAACAGTTCGATGGGCGGTTTGCGAGAGAGGCTCCCGCGCTTGCCGGCAATGCCCAGCACGGTCACGACGGCCAGGGCGAAAATGAGCAGGAAGTAACGCATTATTCCTCCACGACCTCGATGTGCTTGCTGCCGGTCGCTTCCAGCAACTTGCGGGTTTCGGTTTCCGAATACTTCGGGTCGCTGCATTCGATGACCAATAAAAATTTGTCGTGCGTGGCCCCGGCGGTGAAGCAGCGGTTCTTCAGCAGCGGATGATGCAGGCGAGGCAGGCGGTTCAAAAACAACATGCCGAGCAGTGCGCCGAAGGAGCCGAACAAGATCGTAAGCTCATACGACGGTGGGAATGCGGCCATGGGGCTGAACATCGGTTTGCCGCCGACGGGGATCGCGTAATCCACGGCGTTCATCCACCAGATCATCACCATGCCCGTGGCATAGCCGGTGACGCCGCCGCAGAACGAGAACCAGCCGACTTTGGAATTTTTCAGGCCCATCGCCTTGTCCATGCCGTGAACGGGGAAGGGTGTGAACACGTCCCAGTTGCGGAAGCCGGCGTCGCGGACTTTCTCTGCGGCGTGCATGGCGGCGGCCGGGTTGTCGAACTGGGCGATGAGGCCGTAGGATTGGGTTACGGCAGACATTAGTGATGTCCTCCAGGCTTGGCACCGCCCAACGGATGATGCGGGTCGGCTTGCGGCGTGACGCCTTTGACTTCCGCGATGGCGATCAACGGGATGAAGCGCAGGAACAGCAGGAAAAAGGTGAAGAACAAACCGAAGGTTCCGATGTAAGTGAGAATGTCAATCGGCGTCGGCTTGAAGTAGCTCCAGTTGGCCGGCAGGAAATCGCGGTTCAGCGACGTCACGATGATGACGAACCGCTCGAACCACATGCCGATGTTCACAAAAATCGAGATGATGAACACCGTGACGATGTGCGCGCGGACGCGTTTGAACCAGAACAACTGCGGGATGACGACGTTGCAGACAATCATGATCCAATACGACCAGCCGAACGGGCCGAAGGCGCGGTTGTAAAAGGCGAAGCGCTCGTAGGAATTGCCGCTATACCACGCGATGAACACTTCCATGCCGTAGGCGTAGCCGACGATCGAGCCGGTGGCCAGCGTGACTTTGCACATCAAATCGATGTGCCGCATCGTGATGATGTCTTTGAGATTAAGAACGCTGCGCAGCGGAATCAGCAGCGTGAGCACCATGCCGAAGCCGGAGAACACCGCACCGGCGACGAAGTACGGCGGGAAGATCGTCGTGTGCCAGCCGGGCAACTGCGACACGGCGAAGTCGAGGGACACGATGGAGTGCACAGACAAGACGAGCGGCGTCGAAAGGCCGGCGAGAATCAAATAGGCCTTTTCGTAATTGCTCCAATGCCGGTTGGAACCGGTCCAACCCAGCGCGAACAAGCCGTAGGCGAATTTGCGGATCTTCGTCTTCGCCCGGTCACGCATCACGGCCAGGTCGGGAATCAGACCCATGTACCAGAACAGCACCGAGACCGTGAAATAGGTGGACACGGCAAACACGTCCCACATCAGCGGCGAGCGGAACTGCGGCCAGATGTCGTTGGCGTTGGGCAACGGGAACAGCCACCAGCCGAGCCAGATTCGCCCGACGTGAATCAGCGGGTAGATGGCCGCGCACATGACGGCGAAGATCGTCATGGCTTCGGCGGCGCGATTCACGGAGGTCCGCCACTTCTGGCGCAAGAGGAACAGGATCGCCGAGATCAACGTGCCGGCGTGACCAATGCCGATCCACCACACGAAGTTCACGATGCCCCAGCCCCACATGACCGGATGGGCCACACCCCAGACACCGACGCCCGTGGACATCAAATAAAGGATGAGATAGCCGAGCATTCCCAGCATCAACACGCTCGGGATGAAGGCGCACCACCACCATGTCGGAGTTTTTCCCTCGGCGACGCCGGCGATCTGGTCGGACAGCCAGCCAATCGACCGCTGGTTTTGCACCAACGGCACGCGCTCCAGTTCAATCGGAGGCGCGTGAACTTTCACTTGGGTGATGGGTTCAGACATTAGTGCGCTCCCTTCTTGGCCTCGGTCGCATGATTTGCGGCGGGAGCCTCATGTTCAGCGGCATGGTGTCCATTCTTGGCGGTGAATTCTTGTGAACTGAAAGGCATGTCTTTGTAGTCCGGCATCGCGGGATTCGGGTTGCGAATGCGGGCTAGGTAGGTCGTGCGCGGTTTGGTGGCCAGGAAATCCAGCACGGTGTAATTCCGCTGCTGCGCTTTCAGCTTGGAAACCTCGCTTTCAGGATCCGAAACGTCCCCGAACACAATCGCCTCCGCCGGGCAGGCCTGCTGGCAGGCAGTCTTCGGCGTGGTGTGCGCCTTGTCCGTCAATCGCACATCGCCGGAAGCACCGGCCTTGACCTTCTGCGTGATCTTTGCGCCTTCAATGCGCTGGACGCAGTAGGTGCATTTCTCCATGACGCCGCGCATCCGCACGCTCACATCGGGATTCTTCACCAGCTTGAGCAAATCCCATTCGTCGGTGGGTTTGTTGCCCCGGTCGGGATCCTTGAACCAACGGAGCAGGTCGAGTTTCCCGTCCGTCGTATGCGTCATCGGCGTGGGATAAAACGGACCGGCGAGCTGGTCAAGCGGGCGGCGGTTGTAATCAAAAAAGTTAAAGCGCCGGACTTTATACGGGCAGTTGTTCGAGCAATACCGGGTGCCGACGCAACGGTTGTACACCATCACGTTCAAGCCTTCCTCGTCATGCACAGTGGCGTTGACGGGGCAGACGCTTTCGCACGGCGCGGACTCGCAATGCAAACACATCATCGGCTGATTGATAATCTGGGGGTTCGTCGCCGTGTCGCCGGTGTAATAACGGTCGATGCGAAGCCAGTGCATCTCGCGATTGCGATAGACCTGCTCCTTGCCGACGATGGGAATGTTGTTCTCGCTCTGGCAGGCAATCATGCAGGCCGAGCACCCCACGCACGAGCCGAGGTCGATGGACATGCCCCATTGATGCAGGACGTTGGGCTTCTGCTTGAGCTGGTCGAGCGGGTTGGGATATAGCGGCTGGCTCGACGGCGGTGCCGGCATGTTCATGCCCTTCGCGAAATCCGGATGCTTGCGATACTCTTCCAAATTCGCCTCGCGGATGATCGGACGGCCTTCCATCGACCAATGGTTCTGCGTGCAGGAAATCTGGTAGGTGCGGGCGGGCGGATTGAGTTTCGCGCCGCCGGCAAAATTAGAATTGCTCGCAGTGCGCAGGCGATACGCGTCAAAACCGGAGCCACGGCCAATGCGGCCCGTCTGTTTGCGTCCGTAGCCGAGCGCGAGTCCGAGGGTGTGATCCGCCTGACCGGGCGAAAGCCAGACTGGTCCTTCGACGGAACGCCCGTTCAAGTCGATCTTCACCCAAGGAACCTGGAGATTGTTGTTCTCATGGTCCTTGATGTCCAGGCCGAGATCCTTTGCGGTCTGCGGGCTGATGAGAATGACATTTTCCCAAACCATCTTGGTGATGGGATCAGGCAACTCCTGCAGCCAGCCGTTGTTGTTGTAACGGCCGTCGTCCACGCTGTAATCGCGATGGAAAACCACTTCGAGCTTGTCCTTGGTGGGCGCGGGCGCAACGGCGGCAGCCTCGATGATTTTATTGGCGGCCTCGGCGTTGAAAGCGACCGCGACTGCTTTGTGCGCGCTGTTGGCGAGGAAGCCGTCGTGCAAAAACTTTTTCCAATTGGCCTCAAAGGCACCGGCCAAGGCCAATGACTTGAACGTTTCGCGGACGATTTCGTGCGGCTTGGTGGCGTCCACCCCAGCGAGGCGGGCGAGCACTTCGATTTCCGTGACGCCGCCAAACAAGGGTTCGATTAACGGCTGAATGGGAACCACCGTGCCGTCGCTCGTGCGCGCGTCGCCCCAAGATTCGAGATAGTGCGCCTGCTGCAGGTGCCAGTCATTGGCGCGCTTGGCCGCTTCAAAAGTTTCATCCTCAAAATAACCGAGGCGCACCACTGTCTTGGCTTGGGTCTGCAGTTTGGCCCAATCGAGATCCGCCGGGGCATTGTAGGCGGGGTTGCCGCCAAGGATGACCAGCGTGTCCACCTTGCCATCTTTCAAATCCTGCGCGAGTTCGGCGATGGCTACTTCTTGGGCAGAGGGGATATCGTGAAACACGACGGTGCTTCCGACATTTCCCAACGCCGCATTGATCTTATGGGCGATGACGTGGGCCGCGAGCGACTGACGGTGTCCGGCCACCACGAGGCATTTTCCTTTGTTGGCGATCAGGTCTTTGGCGCACTCGGCGATCCATTTCTCGTGTTGCTTCACCACGCCGCCCAAATCAGCCAGCTTGCTTCCCGCTGTTCCGCCCAGTCGCGTTTCGATCTCCGCACCCAACTGCGCCGCCACGGCCAACACCTGGCTGGGAACCACGCGCAAACGATGATCGGCATTGGCTCCCGTGAGCGTCATCAAAGATTCCACCGCGTAAAGCCGGTTCATCGAATCGGTCGGCTTCGCGATTTTGCGCTTCTGCGCCCAACCGCGAATCAAACGTGAACTGTCTTCTTCGCCACCGACGAAATCAAAGTCCAGCGACACGATCACATTGGCTTGATCGAGTTTGTAATAAGGATTTACCGGCTTGCCGAACGCGATGCTCGCGGCCTGGCGATGCACATCAAAATCCACCGGCTCGTAAACCGCCCAGCGGGATTGCGGATATTTCTGCCGAATGATGGTCTGGAGACGGGCGCGTGACGGCGAACTGCTCCGCTCGACCAGAAAACAAAGTCCCTGGCCACCGTTTTGCGCGAACTTGCCGGCGGACTGAACCAGAAAATCAAGCGCTGCTTCGCGGGAAACCGTGTTGCCGCCTTTGGTGTAGCGTTGAGCGCGGTCGGGGTCGTAAAGGTTTAGAATCGACGCTTGAGCGAACGTGTCGGTGGCCCCATTGCTGTCGGGATGCTGAGCGTTGCCCTCGATTTTTGTTGGACGCCCTTCGTGCGACTTGACCACCAGCGGAACGGCACTGCCGCGATTCGGCATGGCGGTGGCGAAATGCTGCGCCACGCCGTGCGTATAACCTTCGGGCAGCTTCGAGAATGGATAAATCTTTTCCTCCGGGCGGCGGCAGCCGGTGCCGAACGCGCCCAAGCCCGCCAAAAGAAACGAGGCGGACATGATTTTGACGAAGTCGCGGCGAGTGTTGCCATCCCTGAGTTCGCTGGCACCGGCCGGAAACTCGCGTTCCGCCCAGGCGCGAAATTCGGGCGTGTCCGCCAATTGCTCCAGACTGCGCCAGTATTTTGGGCCAGTTTCCGGTTCAGGACAAGCAGGAGGAATCGTTTTCATCGGTGACAGGCAGAGCAGTTTTGAGAGGAGTTGACCTTCCAGTCATGGACGAATTGCTTGCCCATTTTCTCCTGGTTTTCTGGACTGATCTCCAAGCTGAGGTTGTAAACGTCCTTGGGATCGCGGATTTGCTTTTCGGGATTGCGATGGCATTCCAGGCAGAAGCCCATGCTCAACGGCTTGGCATGGCGAACCTCGTCCATCTTGTTGATCTCACCGTGGCATTTCACGCAACTGACCCCGCGGTTCACATGCACGGAATGGTTGAAATATACGTAATCCGGCGTCTTGTGAATTTGCACCCACGGAATCGCCTTGCCCGTCGCCGCGCTTTCGCGGACGAGCGCGAGCTTGGGATCATCCTTCAGCACCTGATTGTGGCAGTTCATACAAGTGCCCGCCGACGGGATGTTGGAATACCAGGATTTTTCCACGCCGTTGTGGCAATAGCGGCAGTCCATGCCGAGTTGATCGGCGTGAATGGCGTGGGAAAAGGCGACAGGTTGTTTCGGTTGATAACCAACCCGCGTGTATTTGGGAGTGAAGTAATACCACACACCCGCCGTCACGGTGGTGCCGACCAACAGCGCCCCGGCGATCACCAGGCCGGGCAGCTTGTTCGTCCACTTGGGGAAAATGTCAGACATGCGGAAAGTTCAGGTGATTGGTTTAATCAGGCGTCAACGCGCTCGTCCAGTGGGAACAGGCGAAAAAATCCATTGAATATCCGGGCCACATGATCGTCATTAACACGTTCAATCAACTAGCAACTGACGCCGAAAAAGTCTGAAAGTTAGCGGCCCACTCACCGGGCTGGAAATGGTTTAGCCGAACCGTTCCGGCGCGGCAAGCAAAGTTCGCTGGGAAGATGCACATTTCCGTTTCCTTAATGGAGGGGATTAGTCCGCTTGTCTGTCGCTTCCACCCAGAGGTTCCCGGTGCCCCCGCCTGAAATCCGCCGCCGGAGTGAAGGAACACCGGCAATGCCGGCCCAAGGATCGAATCACCGGATCACCCTCGCTAACGCAAGAGGTCGGCACGCACCACGAACGCAAGCTCGTTTCCCTCGCGTCTGCTCATGCTGGATTGCTCAAAGGAGATGCTGCTTTCAGGCCCTTTTCCAAAACGCCAAGCCCGACAGCGAGGAACGCAAAGCCAATGATCCAACGCTTTCCGGTGTCGATCGGCTTACCTAGTCCCTCCGACCCTTCAAGACCCAGATAAACATCCGAATCCGGATACTGTTCGTGCCAGGCTTGCCACGTCATCAGCACGAACGGAACATCCGTCAGCGGAATTTCTTGGGACGACTGGGAATAAATCGTCTTACCGACGCGCACCGCCATCTCTTGATCCATGTGCCAACCACCACAACTGACTTCCAGCACGCTGGATTGATCCGCAGTAAAAACTCGGGTGCGATCCGTTCGATCACAATAAGTCACGGTGACAGGATTGGTTCCAAACATGTCATTCACCACATGAGAAGCCGGCCCCTTGGCCAACGAACGGCGCAGATAGGCGTGGGCCTTCCCAAAGGCGACGACTCCAATCATCATGTCATCATCGCGCAGGCGGACTTGCGAAGCTGCGGTGAAGACGGGATGGCTGATCCCTTCCAAATCGAACGCCATCGGCATCATTTTTGGGTGGATCACTCCCGGGGTCGAAGGGTCTTCGCCCATATGATCCCCGTATTGTTCCCGCAGCGCGGTTTCCCAAACCCCATAGCCCCCGGCGATCAGCGCGAGTCCCAATAACGCCACGAGTTGCTGTTTGGAGGCGAGGCGATCCAGGTATGGGGTCAGCAGCCGCCCCAAAACGACCAGCGCCAGCACGGCGCCGCCGAGGCAGCCAAATCCGATTCCATTTTTGTCCGCCGACAAATTCGACAGGCACAGGATGAAAAGCGCCAGGCCAATAAAACCAAGGAACGCCAGGAACAATCCCCGGCCGATTCGTTTCCACTTTTGACTCATCATAGACACGTCATTCGAACACCGTGGCTCTCCAATGGTGGTGGAATCATTTCCAAGGCCGATGGTTCTCAGCCATCGTCTTGTGAATCTGTCGCCACTCCAAAACGAATATCACTTCTGTGTTCATTGAGGTTTATGTGTGCCCATGCGTGGTGCGAGCGCATCATTCCCTTAACCAGAAAGTTGAATTTCAGTATCAGGCATGGCTTGATTAGGCGTGCAAACAAACACGGCAACGGCTAGTCCTACCGCCGACAACATGCAACAAACCCGCTCGCTACTGTTGGCTGCGCTCGCTATCCTCGCCCTCATCCTCCCGCATGGCCAGGCCGCAGAGACACGCAAACCCAACCTCCTCATCTTTCTCGCCGACGATTCCGGCTGGGGCGATTACAGCATTTGCGGCAACACCAACATCCGCACACCAAACATCGACTCTATCGCCCGCGCCGGCGCGTCGCTGGACCGCTTCTACGTCTGCGCCGTGTGCTCGCCGACGCGCGCGGAGTTTCTCACGGGCCGCTACCATCCGCGCGGCGGCGTGCGCGGCGTCTCGACCGGACAGGAGCGGCTGAATCTCGACGAGAAGACGCTTGCCGACGCCTTCAAGGCGGCGGGCTACGCGACCGGCGCGTTCGGCAAATGGCACAACGGCTCGCAGTGGCCGTATCATCCGAACGCGCGCGGCTTCGACGAATACTACGGCTTCACCTCCGGCCACTGGGGCGAATACTTCAACCCGCCGCTCGAACACAACGGCCAGCCGGTGCGCGGCAAGGGCTTCATCTCCGACGACCTCACCGACCACGCGCTCGCGTTCATCGAGACGAACAAGGCGAAGCCGTTCCTCTGCTACGTGCCTTACAACACGCCGCACTCGCCGTGGGCTGTGCCGCATGAATTCTGGCAGCGCTTCAAGGAAAAGCCGCTCGCGATGCGCGGGAATCCCGGCGAAGCCGAGGAACTCGACCAAACTCGCTGCGCGCTGGCGATGGTCGAGAACCTCGACTGGAACGTGGGCCGCGTGCTCAAACGCCTCGACGAACTCAAACTCGCCGACAACACCATCGTCATTTACTTCTCCGACAACGGCCCGAACTCGTGGCGTTGGAACGGTGGCATGAAGGGCCGCAAAGGCTCGACCGACGAAGGCGGTGTGCGCTCTGTGTTCTTCATCCGCTGGCCGGGCGGCGGAATTCAAGCTGGAACCGTGATGAAGGAGATTGCGGGTGCGATTGACCTGCTGCCCACGCTTACTGCGATGGCCGGCGTGAAGCGCGTCGGCGACAAACCGCTCGACGGGCAAAATCTTTCCAGCCTCCTCGTCGGCGTGAAGCGGCACGATTGGCCGGACCGCACAATCTTCAACTGCTTCGGTAGAAACGTCAGCGCACGCTCGCAGCAATATCGCTTCGACAATTCCGGCGCGCTCTTCGACATGGTCGCCGACCCGGGCCAGACCAAGAACATCGCAACCGAGAAGCCCGAGGTCGCCGCGAAGTTCGCCGCCGCCGTTGCGGACTGGCGGCGCGATGTGCTCGGCCAGGCACCGGGAGCGGTCGGCCAGTTGAAAGGCAAAGCCAAGGCACTCGGCCTGACGCCCGACAGCCGCCCGTTCACTGTCGGCTACGCGAAGTTCCCGATGACACCTCTGCCCGCGCGCGACGGCGTTCCGCACGGCGAGATCAAGCGCAGCGCGAGCGCGCCGAACTCGTCCTACTTCGTGAACTGGAAATCCGCCGGCGATTCGATGACGTGGGACATCGAGGTGAAAACCACGGGCAACTACGACGTGACCATTCTCCACACCGCCGCCGAGGCCGGCGCGACAGTGGAACTCAGCTTCAACGGCAGCAAACTCGCCAGCAAAGTCCTCGCCGTCTGGAACCCGCCGCTCTACACGAATCAGGACACCATCCCGCGCCCCGCCGCCGAATCGAAGATGAAAGAGTTCCGCCCGCTGCATCTCGGCACAATGAAACTGGAGCAAGGCTGCGGCCTGCTCACACTTCGCGCGGTGGAGATTCCCGGCGAATCCGTCATGGATGTGCGCGCGATTTATCTTACGCTCCAAAAATAATTAGCGCTCCGGACCCGAACAGATCAGATTTATCCCAATTGAATCATGAAACACTACTCGTTGTTCCTCGCCCTCGGCATGATCCTCGCGGTTTCGCCCGCGCGTGCCGCTGACCGTCCGAACATCCTCTTCGTCTTCGCCGACGACTGGGGCCGTTACGCAAGTTGCTACCGGGGATTGGACGGCCGACCGACGGTCAACGACATCATTCGCACGCCCAATGTGGATCGCGTGGCGCGCGAGGGCGTCCTCTTTCGCAACGCCTTCGTCAACGCGCCGAGTTGCACGCCGTGCCGCAGTTCATTGCTCTCGGGCCGCTATTTTTTCCAGACCGGACGCGGCGCGATTCTCCAAGGCGCGGTGTGGGACGGTACCATTCCCACCTTCCCGCTGATGCTGCGCGACGCGGGTTATCATATTGGCAAGAGTTTCAAAGTCTGGAGTCCCGGCACGCCGGCGGACGCGGGCTTTGGCGGCCAGCAATACGCGTATCAAAAGGCCGGCAACGCCTGTAACAATTTCTCCGAGGAAGTCACTGCGCGCGTGGCCAAAGGCATGGCCATCGCCGCTGCGCGCGATGAAATTCTCGCCCAAGTGCGCGGGAACTTCGACGCGTTCCTCGCCGACCGCAAACCCGGCCAGCCGTGGCATTACTGGTTCGGAACCACGACGACGCATCGCACCTGGGTCAAAGGCTCCGGCAAAAAACTCTGGGGCCTTGATCCAGACGCGTTGAAAGGCAAACTGCCGAAATTCCTCCCGGACGTGCCGGAAGTGCGCGAGGACGTGGCCGATTATCTCGGCGAATGCCAGGCCGTGGACGCCTACGTCGGCGTGCTGCTCAAGAAACTTGAGGAAGCGGGCGAACTCGACAAGACCGTCATCGTTCTCAGCGGCGACCACGGGATGCCCGGCGTCACCAGCGGCAAGTGCAACCTCTACGACCACGGCACCGCCGTGGCGCTCGTCGTGCGCTGGCCCGGCGGCAAACCGGGCCGCGTGCTCGATGACCTCGTGCGCCTGCCGGACTTGTGCCCGACCTTTCTCGAAATCGGCGGCGTGAAAGCGCCGGAAAATCTCTACGGCAAGAGCCTCGTGCCGCTCCTCAAGTCCGACCAGAGTGGCCTTGTGGACGTAAGCCGGGACTGGGTCGTCGTGGGCCGTGAACGCCACGTCGCCAGCGCCCGCGAAGGAAATCTGCCTTACCCGATGCGCGGGTTGCGCACGAAAGATTTTCTCTACATCCGCAACTTTGCGCCCGACCGTTGGCCGTTGGGCAGTCCCAAGTCCGTGACTGACACTGAAACGCCGTCCACGGATTCCCTGGAGCAAAACACCTTCGCCGCTTTCGCCGACATGGACGCCAGCCCGACGAAGTCCTGGCTCATCGCCCACCGTAATGAAGCCCAATGGAAAAAGTTTTACGATCGG
>JBKJSC010000127.1:0-19796 GCA_046593035.1 Limisphaerales bacterium
TCGCGGCCCAGCTTCTCGCAGACGAACGCGATTTGGCGGCCAACCCGGCGCGTGTTTGTCTGCCGGACAGCCACACGCCGATGAGCATGACGTTGGAAGAAAAGTATTATCCATGCGATGCCGACCTGATTTCCGCCATTCGCACCACCTTGCCGGCCGCCGTCGCCCGTTGATCATGGCTGAGATTGACTTCATCACGAAAGTCCACACGAGCACGCGGCGCAATTATCTCGACCGTGTGGTAGGCGTGGACAAGGCGGAATGCGCGGTCATCGCCAAGCAGTTCGGCCGGGATTATTGGGACGGCGACCGGAAGCATGGCTACGGCGGCTACCATTACGATGGCCGCTGGCGCGCGGTTGCCGAGGTGATGGCGAAGCATTACCAACTGAAGGCGGGCGACAAGATTCTCGACATCGGCTGCGGCAAAGGTTTCTTGCTGTATGAATTTACCCAGGTGGTTCCGGGGGTGCAGATCGCCGGCCTGGATATTTCCAAATACGCTCTGGCCCACGCCAAAGAGGAGGTGAAACCTTTTCTCCAGCACGGCAGCACCGTGAGTCTGCCGTATCCCGATCACAGTTTTGATCTAGTGGTTTCCATCAACACCCTGCACAATCTCTACAATTACGATCTGCACGCGGCGCTGAAGGAGATCGAGCGGGTCGGGAAAAAGCAGAAATATATTCTGATGGATTCCTACCGCAATGACCGGGAGCGGATCAATCTGATGTACTGGCAGCTCACCTGCGAAGTTTTTTTCACGCCGCGGGAATGGGAATGGTTTTTCCAGCGGAGCGACTACACCGGCGATTATGGGTTTATTTATTTTGAATGAAATGTTGGTGCCGATGCCTAATTGAGAAGATCGAGCTATGAGCACAAAACCAGTGGTAACACGCGAGGCGCAATACCAGCACTGTTTGGAGGTCAGTCAAAAGGAGGGGGTAACCCGGTTGGGGTTGATGACCAACCAAGCTTGGCACGACGATCCCAAACGATTGACCTTCACTTTCGCCCGATACAAATTCGTCGCGAAGATGTTGAGCGGCATGACAAACGTGTTGGAAGTCGGTTGCGCGGACGCGTTTGGGACCCGGATTGTAGTGCAAGAAGTCGGACGGTTACTGGCGGTCGATTTTGATCCGATCTTCGTCACCGATGTTTTGGAAAGAATGGAGGAGAAATGGAAGTTTGACTGCCAAACTCACGATATGCTCGCCGGACCCGTGCCGGGATTATTCGCCGGAGCGTATGCGCTGGACGTGCTGGAGCACATCCCCGTGCAAGACGAGCACCGTTTTCTCGCCAATATTTGCGCCTCCTTGGAGGACCATGGAGTCATGATCATTGGTTCACCATCCCTTCAATCTCAAGCCTATGCGTCTCCTTTGAGCAAGCAGGGCCACGTAAATTGCAAGGATCAACCGAGTTTAAAGGCGTTGATGGCAAATTTTTTCCACACTGTTTTTATCTTTTCAATGAACGACGAAATCGTCCATACCGGCTATTATCCCATGGCCCACTATTTGTTCGCCATTGGATGTTCGAAAAGGGAAAAAGGCACGACCTGAATCCGGCATCTTTGGTGGGATCATCTAGGTGCTTTCTGGGGACGCTTTGCAAAACTAAATTACCTGTGATGCCACGTAGGCTGGGAACCCGATGATGCCAGATCAGCAAGCGAAACTGCAGGCGATGACAACCGAGCCAAAACCCGGCGTGTTCCGTGACCGCCTCCTAGTTTTGCTGCGCCGGCTGCAAATCAGCCCGGGCGTCGCGTTGGCGGTGGCGCAACGCGTCTGGCCCGCCTTGGTGGGGCCGGTCACGTTCGTGTTGCTCACCCTGTTTCTCTCAGCCGGGCAGATGGGTTTTTACGGCGCGTTTCAGGGCATGTTGGGGTTTCAATCCGTGTTCGATCTGGGTTTGGGTGTCTTGATGATTAATCTCGCCAGCCACGAATGGCCGCAACTCAAGCTGGACGCGCAGGGAAACCTTTCCGGCGCGCCGGAAGCCTTGGGGCGGTTGAAATCGCTCTACGACGTGGTGTTGCGCTGGGCGGGTCTCGCCAGTCTGCTGTTTGTGCTCATCATCGGCGCGGCGGGATATGTGTTGTTCGCGCAAAAAGCAGAGTCGGGCTGGCACGCGGCCTGGTTGACTTTGATAATTCTGGCTGGCTTGAACCTCTGGCTGCAACCGCTGACCGCCCTGCTCGAAGGTTGCCAGCAAGTCACCACTGTCTGGGCGTTCCGCCTGGCGGCTGCGGTGGCGGGGACGTTGGCCGCTTGGCTGGTATTGATTTTCCACGGCGGCTTGTGGGCGTTGTCCGCCAGTGCCGCCGCGATGTTGCTCGCCAATGCAATTTTGTTGTTCGTAAAGTACAAGAACTTTTTTCGCTCCCTGCAATCATCGGCGCCGGCGCACGCCGAACATTGGCGGATTGAAATCTGGCCGATGCAGTGGCGGCTCGTGTTGCAAAGCTTCGCCGGGTACCTGGGGTTCGGCCTGTTCACGCTGGTGATTTTTCATTATCACGGCGAGGAGGAAGGGGGACGCATGGCGATGAGCTGGGCCATAGTTTCGACGCTCGGCCTCGTGGCGCTGGCCTGGTTGCAGCCGCGCATTCCCACCTTCGGCGCGTTGATCGCACAACGTGATTTTGCGGCCTTGGATCACCTGTTCAAACGAGTGTCGTTGACGTCGCTGGGCTTGTTGTTTCTGGCGTCCGTGCTGGTCTGGGTGGCGGTGTGGCTGCTCAATCAATGGCAGTATCCGCAGGCGAACCGGTTGATCCCGCCGCTGCCGCTGGCGCTGTTCCTCGCGGCCAATTTACTGATGCATGTTTCCCAATGCCTCTCCGCCTATTTGCGCGCGCACAAACGCGAAGTGCTCATGCCCATGGGCGTCACGGCCAGCTTGCTGTGCGGCCTGCTCGTGTTTGTGCTCGGCCGGAAACACGGCGTGACCGGGGTGGGCGCGGGTTTCTTGTTCGTTGTCGCAGGTGTCATCATTCCCTGGCAAACGGTGATTTGGCATCGGTGCCGGGCCGCCTGGCACAAGTAAGTGTTGCGCCGACAATAAGCATTGAATAGGCGCGGAAACTCTGCTTCGATCTTCGCCGGTCACTATTCCATCGCGTATGAAAAGGACATTTGCCTTCCTCGGTTTCCTGCTGGCTGTTTGCTGGTTGGTAACAAGTGCCGCCGCGCAAACCACCGCCTTCACTTACCAGGGTCGCCTTACTGACAACGGCGGGCCTGCCAATGGCGACTATTCTTTCCAGTTCAGAGTCCTCACCGCCCAGAGCAACGGGAGCCAGGTCGGGGGCATGTTGACCGCTGACGGTGTCACGGTGACCAGTGGTCGTTTCACCGTCCAGTTGGATTTTGGGGCTGGCATTTTCACTGGCCCGGCGCGCTGGCTTGAGATCGGCGTTCGACCCAAAGGCAGTGTGAACGCTTACACCATCCTCAATCCCCGCCAGCCGATCACCGCCACGCCCTACGCCATTCAAGCCGCCAATGCCGGTGTCGCCACGCTGGCGAACAGCGTGCCCAATGGCGCGATCGGCAGTGCGCAACTGGCCGTCAATGCCGTCCAGCCAAATAATCTCGCCAACGGCTCCATCGGTTCCTCGAAGTTGGCGGCGGGTGCGGCGGCGGCCAATCTTGCCTCTGGCGGGTTGGGGGGTGTGGCCAGCGGCGGCGTTATTCTTTCGGCTGATCCCAACGCCACCAGTTTGATCAACGCAGGCTATGTGAAGATCGGCAAAGCATTCCTGGGGCCAGAAACGCAGTGGGAGGCGCGCAACAACGATGGCGCACCGAGTGCGCGTTCCTATCACTCGACCGTCTGGACGGGCAGCGAGATGATTGTCTGGGGCGGCTTGATCGTCAACGGTCCAGTTTACATCGGTACTGCGGGTGATGGCGGTCGCTATAATCCAACTGCGGACATTTGGTCCGCCCTCCAGTCCACGAACGCACCGACCATGCGTTTCGGACATTCGGCCGTCTGGACGGGTAGTGAGATGATTATTTGGGGTGGGACAAACAGCAACGCCATCCTCAACGATGGTGGCCGCTACAATCCGCTGACCGACACTTGGACTGCCATCCAAATGACGAACGCGCCCAGCATTCGTCGTAATCACACCGCGGTATGGACGGGCAGCGAGATGATTATCTGGGGTGGCGACAACGGCAGCACCAGCTTGAACGACGGTGGCCGCTATAACCCAACGACCGACACTTGGACCGCCCTCCAGTCCACGAACGCGCCGGCCACGCGCGCCGGCCACGCGGCCGTCTGGACCGGCTACGAGATGGTGGTTTGGGGCGGAAAGAATTCCGACGGCTACTTAAACACTGGCGGTCGCTTTAATCCCGCCGACAACTCTTGGACGGCGACGCAAAGCATCGGCGCACCCGGCGCTCGTTCCTATCCATCGTCAGTCTGGACGGGCATCGAAATGATTGTCTGGGGCGGATACGACGGCCGGGCGCTGAACACCGGTGGCCGCTATAATCCGACAACGGACAGTTGGTTGCCCACTTCGACGATCCGTGGTCTCAGTCCTCGTCTCGCGCAAGGAGCAGTTTGGACGGGCGAAGAAATGATTATTTGGGGCGGATCCGACCTAGTCGCCAATTTTAACGATGGTGGACGCTACAACCCCGTGTCCAACAGTTGGACAGCCACGCCGGGTTCTGGCTCACCCAGTGTACGTAATGGCCACTCCGTCGTCTGGACGGGCAGCGAGATGATCGTCTGGGCCGGATTAGACTATTACTCATACCGTGACACCTTCAGCTACACTCCTGGGCGCGTGCTGTATCTCTACCAACGGCCGTGAGTCAGAGAATCCAGAACCTCAAGGTCAAGCGCGTAGGCATAAGTAAACGTCGCGCCGCATGAGTTTGCCGACGCTCACGGTGGTGGTTCCGAACTTCAACCACGCCCACTATTTGCCGGATTGCTTGCAGGCGTTGCTTGATCAGTCGGTGCCGGCGACGGAGATCATCGTGATCGACGATGCTTCCTCGGACAACAGCGTCGAGGTCATCAAGCGCTTCGCCAACATGCATCCCACCATCCGACTCGTTCGCAATGAACAAAACCAAGGCGTACTCCACGGCATGAACCGGAGCCTGGAGCTGGCTTGTGGGGAATTCCTGTACTTTGCCGCCGCCGACGACAAAGTGCTGCCTGGGTTGTTTGAAAAGTCGCTGAAAATTCTCGCCGAACATCCGCAGTCCGGCCTGTGCTGCGCGGTGGGCGAATGGTGGGATCCAGAAGCCGGCACATTCTGGCGGAGCGGCGAAAACTTTACGAATCACCCGTGCCACGTTACGCCGGAAAGGTTGGTCAAATTAATCCAGCAGAATCAACTCCGTTTCGCCGGCCACACCGTTGTGTTGCGCCGTGCGGCATTGGCCGAAGCGGGCAAGTTCATCCTTGATTTGAAGTGGCACACCGATTGGTTTGCCATGTGTGTCGTGTCGTTTCGCCACGGAATTTGCTTCGTGCCCGAACCGTTGGCGGTGATGCGCGTGCATCACACGACTTACAGCGCGGCGGGCATGAGAGACCGGGCGGCGCAACGCGAAGTGCTTCGGCACATTCTCGAACTGCTTTGTAGCGCCGAGTATCAGGATGTGGCGGGGTGCTTCCGCCGCAGTGGTGTACTTGCCTTGTTTGAATGGCCGCTGTTGAAACTCTTGTTGAGTCGCGCCGAGTATCGTCGCTTGATCACTCCGAATTACGCGGGCAAGGTTGTCTGGCGCATTTTCAAATCCTGTATCCGCTCGCTGCTACCTGCGGTGGCGGAAGAGTGGTATCACCGTGTCCGTGGTTTCAAACACCAGTCGCCTGCGGTCAGGGGATCAGGTTCAACCGTTGCGTGACCCGCCGACTGGCGTCATTTGCGGGCAAGTTTCTTTGCCGCCACAGCGAGACCGTTTTCGATTAGACGCCCCGCGAAATTTGCCAGCACCCGCGCCGTGAACCATCCGCCCTGCTCCCGAAGTGACTTCTTGATCGCCGTCATTTCCAAGCTCATGTCTCCACCCACCTTTCGGCCCATCATCACCAGCAGCAGGCAAAAACCGTGGTAGCGCACCCAGTCGATCTTCGGTTGGTGATCGGGCCGCTGGTATTTGGTGGTGAAATCATAGAGGACGCAGTTGATCCACAGCCAATGGGATTTGACGGGGACGCGGCTCGTGATATCCTCGGTTGTCACCGGTAGCTCGCCCAGAAACCGGCTCACCTGACTGTCCTTTTTGTAGCTCGACTGGCCGTTGGAATACATCCCCCGCCACATCCAATTGTTCGGCACGTAAATCAACGGCACCTCGACCCGGAGAAAGCGGTCCACCTGTGAAAGCAGCATGAAACCGAAGGAATAGTCCGGGCAAACGTATGAGAAAAGAAATCCCGTCGGACTCCGCGCCTTGATTTGCTCCATCGTTTTTCGCGGCACACAGGAATCCAGTCCCTTCGGCAGCGTCTCAAAAAAATCTTGGGAGAACCGGCAGAACTTTTCCATCGTCTCCCGGCTGTCCAGAAAATGGGCGGCGGGAAAAAGCGCGGAACCGGCGATGGTGGCTTCCTTCGCGAACTTGACGGGGTAGCAAATCGGAACGTCGCCGTGTTTGGCCAGATAGTGGTGCAAAATCTCCAGGGCGTTCGGCACCAGCCGCATTTTGTCTTCCAGAATCAGAACGTGTTCGCCCGTCGCATGCGCGAAGGCGTTGTCCCAGTTCTCGTGCATCGGCAGTTTGCCCGTGGTGCGATGGTAATGGATGCGCCCGTCGGTGAATTTGGCCACGGCGTTGGCCGTCGCCGTGTCGGAGTCATCATTGTCGGAGATGACCAGTTCAAAGTCAGCGAAGGTCTGCTGCAGCGCGCTGGCAATGGCGTCGCCCACGATTTCCGAACGGTTCTTCGTGGGCAGCAGGATGGAGAAAAACGGACGCTTCATAACCGCCGCAGAAACGCCCCCGGCCAGTGGGTGATGTTCTGGCTCAGTTCGCTTTCATTGAAAGGCCAGGCCGGCTGCTCGAGGACAAACTCCGGATGCTGCGCGGCAAATTCCGCCGCGGCCGCCGTGGGATGATCCCAAGTCCACTCCGCGTTTCCGCGTGGCACGTCGTGCAAATCTTTCATGCTGCCGTCCGTGGCGACGATGTAGGAGCCGGGCGTCACGAACGCATGATAGGCCGCGAGCTCGTTGTGGACGTGTTCTTTCGTGTGGCAGGAATCGAGGATCACGAGAATGGTCTCGCCGGGTTTCAGCAACGCCCGCGTGCGCGCCACAATTTCCGGCGCGGTCGAGCTGCCTTCCAGCAGCGTGATGAACGAAGCCAGTTCGTGGCCTTCAATCGCCGTGCGGTTGTGCGGACGAATTTCCAAATCAACGCCGATGATGCGCCCTTTCTCCATCGCCTTGCAGAGGCTCGCGTAAAAAATGAGCGATCCGCCGTGGGCCACGCCGGTTTCGATGATGACATCCGGCTTGACCCGGTAAATCACTTCCTGAATGCGGAGGATGTCCTCGGGAATCTGGATGATCGGGCGGCCCATCCAGGAGAACGTGTACGGATATTTCTGGTTCCAGCCGATCTTCAACCATTGCTGCGAAATCAACTCAAAGGCTTCCTTGGAATACAGGTCGAGCCGCCGGCTTTGCCCGGCAATTTCCTCGGTGAGCGTTTTCTCCAGCGTGTCGATGGTCAGTTTCATAAATGTTTTACGGGGCGTGCTGCGCGTTCGCGGCGGCAATCATTTTTTCCAGTCCGGCCGACAACGTGTGCTGCGGCCGCCAGCCCAGGCCATGCAGTTTGGTGGTGTCGGCCACCACGGGGTTTTCCGTGACGGCGGCACCGGTTGAGGATGAATTCACCGCTCCGGATTTTCCCATCAGCCGCGCGATGGTTTCCGCCACTTCGCGAACAGAGACGCCGGTGCCCGTGCCCAGATTGATTGCGCCGCAAAACTTTTTTTCAGCCACGGTCAGCAACGCCGCCGCCAGGTCATCAATGTAGAGGTAATCTTTGATGCTGTCCGGCGTTTTCAAATCGATCTTCCTTCCCTGGCGAAGCGATTGGATGAGCGAACTGCACAACCGCAACGGGTGCTCGCCAATTCCGTACGGATAAAAAACGCGGCCCCAGCACAGCGCAAATCCACGCGCCGCGGCTTCATTTTCCAAGGCGATTCGCAGGGTGTTCTTGCAGCGCGCGTAAAGGGTGGCTGGCGCGAGCGGAGTGCGATCCTCGGAGAGAAGCTTGCCGCCGGTTTGGTATTCGATGCAAGTTCCCAGCACGGTTATTCGGTTCGCTCCCGTGTCGCTGATGCGCCGCAAAAAATCAAGGCTCCATTCCACGTAGCGCTCGTTTTCGGGGGATTCGAGATAGACGCCCGGCGTCGTGATCCACGCGGTGTGCAGGCAAAGTTCCGGCTTGAATTTCTTTATGTCGCTCCACGGCGCGTCTGCGAGCGTTCCGATCAGCCAAGTCAGCCGTGGATTGGTTTGTCGGCGGGCCGTGGCCAGTTTTTCTGGGCGCACGAGCACGACGATTTCATGGCCGTGAGCCAGCGCGATTTTCAAAAACGCGGAGCCGATGAAGCCCGTTGGGCCGGTGAGCAGGATTTTCACGGCGCGGGCGGGAGCGGCGGCAGGTGTTGATCGCGCTCGGAGAGGATTGGCTTGGGCAGCGGCCACTGCACATTGACAGTCGGGTCATCCCAACGGATGCCTCGCGCGAGATCCGGGAAATAAAACTCCGACATCTGGTAAGCAACTTCGCACGTCTCGCTGAGGCATTGAAATCCGTGTGCGAACCCCGTTGGAATGTAGAGCTGGCGGCCGCCGTCGCCGGTCAGTTCAAATTTCTCCCAGCGGCCATACGTGGGCGAACCGGCACGAATGTCCACCACGACGTCGCAGATCACCCCGGCACAGCAGCGCACCAATTTGATCTCTGGCGTCGGTTCGGCTTGAAAATGCAGGCCGCGAATCATGCCACGCTGATGGGTGCGGGTAAGGTTGCCTTGCGGCCAGCGCGTGTTCAAGCCGTGGGCGGCAAACTCCTTTTCGCAGTAGGTGCGGCTGAAAAAACCGCGCGCATCGGTGCGCAATTCCATTTCGATCAACCAGACGCCGGGGAACGATGTGGGCAGAAATTTCATGGCGTCAGACGATTTTCACCACCGGGATCGGCAGGATGAACTGGCCGCCGCGCGCGCGGTATTCCGCCTGCTGGCGCAGAATTTCATCCGCAAAATTCCAGGTGAGCAGCAGCGTGTAATCCGGCATCCGGGCCGCGAGTTGCTCGGTCGGCACGATGGGAAGATGCGTTCCCGGAGTCAGCCTGCCCTGTTTGTAGGTGCTTCGATCCACCACGAAATCAATCACACCGTCGCCAAAGCCAAGGTAGTTGAGCAACGTGCTGCCCTTGGCCGAGGCACCATACGCGGCGATGGATTTGCCTTGTCGCTTCAGGCTGTCGATCAAGTCGCACAGAGCGCGTTTCGTTTCCGCGACGCGGTTGGCAAAGCTGGCGTAATATGGGGCTGTGGCGACGCCTGCGCGCATTTCCTCTTCCTGTAGCGCGGCCACGGAAGCTTGGACGGAATGTGCTCCAGCGTGGCCGGCGAATATCCGCAGCGAACCGCCGTGGATCGGCAGCCGTTCGATGTGAAATATTTCGAGGCCGTGTCGGCGAAACAAAGGCAGGAGCGAGGTGAGCGTGAAATAAAAAACGTGTTCGTGATAGATCGTGTCGAATTCGCCGTGCGCAATCATGTCCACGCCGTAAGGAAATTCGAGAACGATGCGTCCCGCCGGCTTCAGCAGGGCGCGCAGGCCGGCGACAAAGTCGTTCGGGTCCGGCGCGTGGGCGAACACGTTGTTGCCCAAAATCAGATCTGCCGTTCGATTCTCCGCGGCGAGTTTGCGGGCGAGGGCCACGCCAAAAAACTCGACAATGGTTTCAATTCCCTGTTCGCGGGCGACACGGGCAATGTTGGCGGCGGGTTCGATGCCGAGGCAGGGAATTTTCTGCTCAACGAAATTCTTCAGCAAATAGCCGTCGTTGCTGGCGATCTCGACGACGAGGCTTTCCTTCCCCAAACCAAACTCGCCGACGTAACGCGTGACGGCGGTGCGGGCGTGTTGCAGCATCGCGTCGGAGAACGACGAGAAATAAAGATACTCCGAAAACAATTCCACGGGTGGCACGAGATCGGTGATCTGCACCATCCAGCAGGCGGGGCAGACGAAGAGCCGCAGCGGGAAACGTGGTTCCGGTTTGGCGAGGTCTTCGGCGCGCAACAAATTATTCGCCAACGGCTGCTGGCCGAGATCCAGGATCAGCCCGCCGTCGCGACCGCCACAGGAACGGCATTCAAAGGACGGGTTCATCGCGCCGCCGGCCTGGCCCAGGCCAGGTTCTTTACTTGTGCCGCGCGCGTGAAGGCTTCGATCTGGCCGAGGGTAAGCCGAAGCAGATCGGGATTTTTCCGCACATGCCGCTGGTGATACCACGCGATCGAATGCTCCACTGCTTCCGCGAAATTCCAGGTGGGAAACCACTGGAGCCGCGCTGCCGCTTTGTCGATGGCGAGGTTGAGCTGCCGCGCTTCGTGTGGCGCAGCGGGATTGGAAACATCGCGCCATTCGCCCGACCAGTGCCGCAGAATTTCCCGCACCAATTCGGACACGGGCTGGTTGGCCTGCACGCCGGGGCCGAAGTTAAACGCTTCGGCGAAGGGTGAGTTTTTCCCCGCGAGCGCCAGCCGCGCACCGAGCCAGAGATAACCGCTCAGACAATCGAGCACATGTTGCCACGGGCGTGTTGCCACTGGGTTTCGCACCTCAATGGGGCGGCCATCCAACAACGCCTGCACGCAATCCGGCACGATGCGATCCGCCGCGTAATCGCCCCCGCCGATGACGTTGCCCGCGCGCGCGGAAGCCAGGTTGCCAAGCTTGGAGTTGGGTTCAAAGAATGATTTACGCCAGGCCTGCACCACCAGCTCCGTCGCGGCCTTGCTCATGGAATAAATGTCGTGACCTCCAAGCGGGTCGTGTTCGCGATAGCCGTATTCCCAGCCCTGGTTCTCGTAACATTTGTCGCTGGTGACGACCACGATTCCGCACGGGAGTTCGGTGTGACGGACGGCCTCAAGCAAGTTTGCGGTGCCCAGTGCATTGGTTTCAAGCGTCTCCAGCGGTTCGGCGTAGGAGCGGCGGACGAGCGGTTGTGCCGCAAGATGAAAAATCGAGTCAGGCGCAAACTGGCGGATGGCCTCGGAGAGTTGCGCGCGATTGCGGATGTCGCACTCGACCTGATGCGCGAACGCATGGCTCTGGACGATTTCGTGCAGGTTCGGATGCGTGGGCGGCTGCAAGCCGACGCCGCAAACCTCGGCACCGAGTTCCTTGAGCCACAGCCCCAGCCAGGCACCTTTGAAACCGGTGTGGCCGGTGAGAAGCACGCGTTTGCCGCCGTAGTAGCCGTCAAACATGCGTCACCAAACTTTCCACGGGGCCTGGCCCGATTCCCACATCTTGTTCAACAACTCCTGTTCGCGAAACGTGTCCATGCACTGCCAAAAGCCACGATGGCAGTAGGCCTTGAGCTGTCCGTCGCGGGCGAGCTGTTCCAGCGGTTGTTTTTCCAGCACGCAATCGTCGCCGGTGAGGAGCGCGCCGATTTTTTTGTTCAACACGAAAAAACCGCCGTTGATGAAGGCGGATTCCTTCTCCGGCTTTTCATGAAACGCGGTGATGGTGTGGCCGTCCATCGCCAGTTCGCCGAACCGGCCGGTGGGATTGACCGCCGTGACTGTGGCGGTTGCTCCGTGCTTCTGGTGAAATTCGATGGACGCGTTGATGTCGCTGTTCGTCAGCCCGTCGCCGTAGGTCAGGAGAAAATTTTCCGCATCAACAAACGGCAGCGCACGGCGCAAACGCCCGCCGGTTTGCGTTGCCTGACCGGTGTCGAGCAAGGTGACGGTCCAATCCTCTTCCTCGTGCTGGCTGTGGTAAGTGATCTTGGGCGTGCGGCCGAGGCGCAGCGTCACGTCGCTGGTGTTCCAATGGTAGTTGCGGAAATAGTCCTTGATGATCTCGCCCTTGTAGCCGAGGCACAGGATGAAATCCTTGTGCCCGTGATGGGCGTAGAGTTTCATGATGTGCCAGAGGATGGGCCGCCCGCCCACCGGCACCATCGGCTTGGGACGGTATTCGGTTTCTTCGCGCAGCCGCGTGCCCAACCCACCACAGAGAATCACCACTTTCATGCTGAAAAATATCCGTAAGTTCCGTGCGAATTTCGCGGGCTAACCTAAAAGGCCGCCGCCAAACAAGCAATCTTAACCTGACTCAAAGCATTGGAACGTCGAGCGCGGAGTTCGTTCAATGCCGGTTCACGACGGCTTGCAAGGCCGCGAGTTCTTCCTTCGCCACCTGGCGGTAGTCGTAACGCTGAACGAACTGGCGGCCCGCGATTCCCATCGCGCGCTGCCGCGTTTCGTCCATCAACAGCGCGGCCACTTCCCGCGCCAGTCCACGCCAATCGCCCGGCGGCACCGGCACTAGTTGGCCGGGGAAGATGTGCCGGAACACCGGTAGCTCGTACGCCGCGACGGGCAAACCAGCCGCCAGGAATTCCGTGACGGACAAGCCCCAGCCTTCCTCGTAGGAGAGGCTCACGCCGACGCGCGATTGCGCGAGTAGTTCGTTTTTTTTGTTTTCGCTGATGCCGCCGGTGAACGTCACGGAGTCGTGGAGTCCCAGTTGTTGGAACCGCGTTTCGGTTTCGCGGCGGTGCGGGCCTTCGCCGATGATGAGCAGGCGCGCGGCGGGTTTTTGCGCCACGACGCTTTGCCAGAACTGCGGCAGGTCGAACACCCCTTTCTGCTCATGCAGCCGGCCCAGGAAAACCACGTCGAACTTTTTTTCGCCGGTCAGCGTGGCCGCAATCGCCGCGAAATCAATGCCGCAACCGACCAGTTTCGTGGCGGTCGGCGTCAAGCCGAGTTCGGTTTCCAGTGCGCGATAATCGTCGGCGACGACTTGGCTGAGGCAAAGGACGCCATCGGCGCGCCGGTGAATGCTGCGGGCACTTACGCGCTCTGCCCACAGGAAAAGCCGGTTGATCCAGCCATGGCGCTTCGGCTGGGAGTGCAGGACATGCTGGATTTTAACGGCGAATTTTGCCTGTTGCCGCCTAGCGAGGACGCGGGCGGTATAGACTTCAACGATGAATTGTCCCGACGCATAAATTAAATCGTAGCGGTCGGGCAGGTGCAGCGTGTGGGCCGTGGCCAGCCGCCAGGCGTAGGCGGGGAAATACCGCCACGTTTGGGCGAGATGATTTGTGGCGTCGAAAAAGTTGTCGCTGCTGATGAGCCGTGCGCGCGGCGCGAGTTGTTGCAGTTGCGGAAAGCCCGCCTTGGCGACGACGAAATCGGTCTGATGCCCTGCCGCGTTCCATTCATTCGCCATGAACGCGTAGTGCTTCAAGACACCGGAAACGGAGGTCGAATCATTGAGCGTGTTATGGATGATGAGAATTCGCATCGCGCTCAACCCTTCCCCGCTCTCGCTTGTTTTTCCAGCCAATCGCACGCCTCCGGCAAGACCTTGTCCCAGTGAAACGTCTTGGCTCGTTCCCAGGCGGCGTGACGATAGCGTTCGTATTTCTCCGGCGCAGCGAGGCTCGCCGCAAGGCAGGCTGCCAACGATTCCGGTGTTTCCGCGCCGGCCACGAGGCCGGTGTGATCGTGCAGGGTGGATTCAATCAAACCTTTGACGGGATAGACGGCGGCGGGCGTGCCCATCGCGTTCGCTTCGATTACATTCAAGCCCCAGCCCTCGCGCTGCGACGTGTGCAGGAGAAAATGAGCGCGTTGCAATTGCGCGTCCTTCTCCGCTTCCGGCAACGGGCCGGTGAAGGTGACGTGCGCCGCCAATTTCAATTCACCCACCAACTGACGCAATTGCGGCTCCATTTCGCCCGTGCCGATAATCGTCAAGCTGGCCGCGACGTTTTGCGCGATGAGCCGTTGCAGCGTTTGGAGGGCGTGGTCGATGCGTTTGTTCGGCGCGAGGCGCGACACGACGACAAGCCGCAAGGGCAACGCGAGCGGTTTGGCGTCGAGTTGCGGCAACGCCACCGTTTGCACGCCGTAACGAATCAGCGTGATGTCACGGACGCCGTGGTGTTTCAGGTCGTCGCGCGTTGATTCGCACGCAGTCCAAAACGGCACGCGCCGATAAGCCCAGTGCGTCCAGCGTTCCTGCCAGCGACCGATGGTCGAGAGCGGCCAAGGATAAAATGAGTTCCAGATCGGCCCCAGCACTTCGTGGATGTAGGCCACGCAACGGGTGCCGCACCACCACGGGGCGTACCAAGGAATTCCGTGGTGCTGATCGATGACCAAATCAAACGGCCGTTGTTGTCGATACCAGCGGCGTGCGTGCAGCACCGAACTGCCCAAACCGCCGCCGCGCACGATTTGCACGCCGTCGATTTGTTCAGAAGGTTCAGCGCCTGGAAAATGGTTGGCAAACCAGAAAATGTCATGCCCGCGCCGCGCGAGTGCCGCCACATAGGCGAGCGTGACCCGTTCGGCACCTCCCGCCAAAGGGTTTTTCGGGTCCCGCCAGTTGAGCATGAGAAACCGCATGCGTGGAAAAGTCCGGCTGTTATGTGACCAAGCGGCGGGCAAAGACAACCAGAAAAGGAACGGTGATAGTCTGAAGTGGCGATATTTCGAGTGGCTTTTCTTTGGTGCCAAGCGTAGGTTCGGCCACTAATTGATGAAGCGACATGGGCCAACCGTCTGGCCTGTGTGTATTACAATGAAAACCAACCGAGAACCAACAGTGAGCGGTACCGTAATACCAGGTGATAGCGGTCATCGCCCGCATGGCGTGCTTTGGGCTTGGTTTCCTTGTCTGGCGGCGTTGCTCTGGACGGGCGTTTCGTTGTCGGCAGCAGTCGTGACGTTGACCCCAGAAGTGCCCACGCTCAAAATTTCCGGCCGGGAGACCGAGGTCACGGTGAACGCCGCCGGCATTCCCGACTGGCAGGCCGATGTGCCCAAAGGCCAGACGGTGACTTTTCGTTTCGACCCCGCCCGTGTTCTCATCGACATCGCCACCCCGGGGGGGAATCAGGCGGCGATTGCCCTGCGGCTGCCGGATGGTGCCAGGGCCGGACTGGGTGCGGCTTCCTCCGCGCGGTTTGATTGGTTCAAGGACAAAACCTATTATCTGGCTGGCCGAGGCAGTGTCACGGCCACCAATGCCGACGGGCAAAAATTCGTGCTCAGTCCGTTGCAACCGCCCATGACCGGCGGGCCAATGGTGGTCACCACCGATGCGAAAGGTGGCACGCATACCACGCAGTTGTCACCGATCACGCCGGTGAAAATTTCGGGCCAGCTTGGTGATGAGTTGATCGTCCAAGTCGGCCCGCAGCAAGTCAAAGTGCCGGTGGACGGCCCGCGAACCGTGACACTGCCCAACGGCAGTGAAGTGACATTGACGCAATCTTCGGACACACGCACGTTGAGTTGGGTGGTCGCCAAAGGCTACTTCCAGTTCAAGGTGGACGGCACGGGCCGCTGGCAGGCGGATGGCTTGACCGACCAGAGTGCAGCCATGCAGTGGAGCACCCGCGAACAAACCGGATCACCGGGGCAAATTGACATCAAGAATCTATCCAGTGACGGCCCGCTCCTCCTCGTCCTGCCGGGCCGCACTTTCGCCAGTGTTTCAACGCAGGCCACGCTGCAATTCGCCCAGGGAGATGGTCCGCAGTACTCCGTCACCGTCGCCGGCGGGGAGGTGACCCTTTACAACACCCGGACCGGCACGGAAACGACGCTGCACCCCAGTGACCGTTCCCTCCGCGCGGGCGGTTTGGATTCGGGCGTTAGCGGCCTCAGCCGGCAGCCCATCACCGTGTTGGGTGATGACCGGACGCTTATCCGCGTGCGTGGCGAGTACGCCACGGTGAGCTTGTTGGACAAAAGCGAACGAGTTTTATTCGGTCAGAATGGCAGCGAACTGACGGTGAAACAGCCGGTGCGGGGAACCCTGGTTCTGGAGGCCACCACGGGGAATCATGTCATCACCTTTCTGGCACTGGCTGGTTGGAACATCGACCTGCCCGAAGGGCAAAAGCTGACGTGGGTGATGGAAATTCGCCGGGGCATCATCACCGCCACCACCAGCGGGGACAACACGACTTTGGTGCGCATTGTCACTGCCGACGGTTTCACACCCGTTCTGCCGCCGGGTACCAGCGTTACTTTTATTCTCAACCAGGATGCATCGTTGCAATCGGCCACTGGTTTTGGCAAACTACCCGAGGTGAATCTGACCGGCACAATTCAACAGCCGATCATCATTGAGCAACCGCCGGTCAGCGTCATCCGTTAAATTAAACTGTGATTCACTTTGAAGCCGCCGGAAAGCACCGGGTCCCCACAGGGAAGCGGCAGCGCACTGGTGGCTGGGGTTGGCTGGCAGGCGTGAGTCTTCTGGCCAGCGCGGTGGGCGCGGCGGCGGAGGCCGGACAGCGCACCCAGTACAGCCGCACGTCGCCGCAGTTGCCTTACACTTCCCCTACACCGGTCAAATACAACTTGAAGTTCGGCAAGCTTACGGCCCGGGTGACCGGCTCGGTGGATGTTGAATATAATGACAACATTGATCTCGCGGAGAGTCACGGACAGTCCGACTTGTCGATCGGTGCGCGCATGGCGGTTGGTTTCCGGCTTCCGGTCACCGAGCAAAACGTCATGCAGATGGACATGGAGGTGGGCTACCGGTGGTATCTCAACCATCCCGCGATCAACACCATCAGCGTGGCCCCGGCCACGCAATCGCATTGGGATCAAACGATCATCATCGGCCAGGTGCGTATCAATTTTCATGACGTGTTCAGCGTTCAGACTGACCCGCTCACCCGCCAGGAAATCAGCGGCAAGCCGGGAAAGTTGATCAATTTCCGCCGGTTCCACAACGGGGCCGGCATATCAGCGGACTGGCAACCGGTCCGGCGCTGGGTGTTTTTTGGCGGTTATGATTACATCATCGACCGCGGCCTGTCGGATGATTTCGCCTCCCTGAATCGGGACGATCACTCGTTCAACGGTGGCGTTGAGTATCAAGCATCAGAGCGCCTGAGCGCGCGTTTCACCGGCGGCTACACGGTTTCCGAATTCGCCAAGAAAATTCAGAATGGCGGGGATAGCTGGTCAATCGGACCGGGTATTTCCTGGCACGTCACCAAGCGGATTGATATCGAGGCCTCAGCCAGCTACTGGGTTTCCCACTTTGACCAAACCGGCACCGTCGGGGACAAATCCCAGTTCTCTGGGGTGGTTTTTTCAGCTTCCGCCCGCCAGGAACTTAACCGCCGCACGTCGCATTCCGTACGCTTCAACCGCGGGATCGGCCTGGGCTTCGGGAGCAATTACACGGACAGCTATGCGCTTCAATACAGCGTGGTGCGGAAGCTTTCGCGCAACATCTCGGTCAACGCCAACCTGGCCTACGAGCCGTTTCGCTCTTCCGGCCTGGGCGGTGAGGCCGGTGAACGTTACCTTTTCAATGTCGGCACCAGCTTCAAACTCTCGAGCGCGTGGCACGCGGGCGTGGGATATGCGTTTGCTTTGAAGAATTCCAGCCTGCCGGGCCGCGATTACACGCAAAACCGGCTGACATTGGATTTGACCCGACAATTCTAGTCAGCTACACTGCCTGCTTACTGTACTGAAAGAAAATGCAGACATTAGTCCATTGTCGTGGGTTGTTGTTCGGTGTGCTCCTCGGCTTGGCCCCGCTGATTTATTCAGCGGAGCCATCGCCGCCCAAGCGTCCGCCGCTGGCACAGACCAACAGTGCGCCCGTGCTCGACCCGGGTGAAAGTTATCAACCCAATCCGCAGGACAAGTTTTTATTTCGCATTGAAGAAGACCCGAACAAGGGGAGCGAACCCGAGATCCGCAATGTGTCGGCCCTGTACGACATTCAGTTCAACGCCAGCCACGGCACCGACACCCCGATCAGTCTGAATGTTCGCGGCAAAACCATCGCCGAGATCAAGAAGGAATTGAAAGCGAAACTGGACGCGGATTACTACCAGAACGCCACCGTGTATCTGAAGTTGTTCGACCAGTTTCAACGACCCGGCAAGGTGTACGTCACCGGCATCATGCGGGGCCAGGTGACGCTGCAACCGGGCGAACAAAAGACCGTGATGAAAGCCATTCTAGAACTGGGCGGAGAATCGGAATACGCGAATTTCAAGAAGGTGAAATTATTCCGGTTTAATCCGGCCACCAACAAGGAGGACATCACCATCATTGATGTCGGCGCGATGTTGAAAGGTGGTTCCCGCAAGGACGACAAGGTGCTGCAGGACGGCGACCACATTGAAGTGCCGGAAAAGGGTTTTATTTTCAAATAGCCCGGCGATGAGCGATTCCCCTACTCCAGCACCCTACCCGAAGATCCGCCAGGGAACCTCCTTGGTCGATCGGATGAACGTCTTCATCCGCTTCCGGAAATATTTCAAATTGCTCGGCCAGCGGTGGTGGATTCTGCTCCTCTGCGGGGCGATCGGTTTCGGTCTCGCCAGTTACCAGGCCAAAAACACCCCCGACCGCTACAAGGCCATTTCCACGTTGGGCGTGACGGGGCGGGTTGTGCTCAGCAACACGAGGGAAGTGATCCAAGACGAGATGAACAGCTATATTGAAAATCAATTGATGTTCATGCGCAGCGATGATGTGCATGCGCAAATTCGCGAGCGGATGGGCAAACCGACGCCGCCCGGCTTTAGCGCCACTCCCAGCAAAGGTCAGGGTTCCACTTTTGTCATGGAAGTCGTCTGCTCGGAATTCAATTACGCCCAGCAATACGCCAAATACTGGCCGCAGGAATTCTTGAATTACAAAAACCGAAAGCAGGGGGACATCCTCGGCAGCACCTCTGTTCAAATCAGCCGGGAAGTCAAAGAGCTGGAGCAGCGGTTGGAAAAAGAGCGCAAGGCCATCGAAGATTTCCTCAACCAGCACAACATCGGCAGCGTCAAGGAAATCGGCGAGTCCGCCCAACAACTGCTGGACCGGCTGGTCAACGATTCCACCGATATCACCACCCTCCGCAAGCGGCTGGAAAACCAGACGAAATACGACATCCTCAACACTCTGCTGGTGGAAAAAAACCGGACCGAAGAAAAAGGAAAAAAGGACGGCGAGAAAAAAGGAACCGAACCGTCCCCCGGTCCCGGTGCTCCGGGCAAGTTTGAAAACAGCGCGGAATATGCGCGGCTCACGCTGAATTTACGGCGGAAAGAAAGTGAGTTGGATCAACTCAAAGCGACGCTCAAACCCCGGCATCCGGTGATGGTCAAACTCGCCGGCGAAGTCCGTCAGATGCTTCAAGAGATTCAGTTTCTCAAAGAAATCTCCGACAAGCAAATGGAGGAACAACTGGCCTTGATCGAAAAAAGCCGGGAGGATCGCATTGCTCTGTTGAAGAAAGATGAAGCCAGTTATCAACCGCAGATCGAAGAGCAGCGCGTACTGGTGGTGAGTTCGGGAAAAATTATCCGTGAGCACGACCGGCTCAAGGAGTCCGCCGACCGGACCAAAGCCGAACTGGACAATCGCCGCCGCAATTTGGAGGAAGTCAGCCACCCTTCCGGAAACGACGAGCCGATCCGCATCATCGAAGCGGGTGTGGGTTCCCCTGCTCCCTT
>JBKJSC010000070.1:0-6193 GCA_046593035.1 Limisphaerales bacterium
CGTTCGAACTCCGGCACGAAATGCTCGTAATCTGTCTTTGCCAGCTTTCCGCTGACGTGAACGGCGAGTAATTTCCCGCCTTTTTCTTCCGTGAGTTGGATGGGCATGTTGAACTCCCTTTAATCGTTTCGAACTGATTGGTTTACCGTTTTTGTTTCCTTCAGGATCCAGAGGGAGGGAAACGAGTAATGTGCGGGTATCAGCAGATATTCCAGCGCCGCGTCACTCCTTGGCAGGCTCATTCCGGGCCAGACCGGACACCGTTCCGGGTCCAGCCGGACACCCTTCCATTTCTGATCGGACACCATTCCGATGGTGCCCAAAAACTGTCCGCTCTCAGCCCGGAACACTGTCCGAATCAAATCGGAACGGTGTCCGACAGCAATCGGAACCCTGTCCGGATTGAATCCGAATACACAGACAAAGCGAAGATCAAACACCCGCCCCCGGCTTGCTACGTTTTCATGCACAGCATCACGCCTTCTTAATTTTAACAGTTCTTACCATCTGGCGCAGTTTATCTGCCATTTTGTCGGGTGGTAAAACATAATCAACACTGCCTGAAGCCTGAGCACTTAGAGGCATGCCATCTACCTCGGCAGATACGTCTTGAGCAAAGGTTGTTCCTCCCTTTGCCTTGATTTGTTTGCATCCCTCCGCACCGTCGCCATCGTACCCAGAAAGAATAATGCCTATGGCACGCGAACCCATAGCCCCCGCCAAAGAAGTAAAGAACACGTCGATTTGCTCGTTTCTATTGGCGCGTGGGGAGACGACGTTGAAAACATATCCTTTAATTAACAGATCCGCGTCCGCAGGAATCACGTAAACATGATTGGCCAGGATCGGCATGGCCTTGGAGACAACCATTACCTGCATTTCCGTGTGACGCGACAGGATTTGAGCTAACTGACTATTTGCCGTGGGGGTAATATGAGAAATAATGACAAACGCCATGCCTGTATTAGACGGCAAGGCATTCAAGAGCGCCTTATATGCGTTCAGACCCCCGGCTGAGCCGCCAATGCCGACAATGAAGTTTGGATGTGTTGCTTTCATGACCAGGTCACCGCCCCTGCTTCCCTGATATTTTTACCGTCGACCCGTCCTTTTGTTTCTGCGGAATAGTTTTATTAACCTTCGCCTCCTGATTGGAGCCTCTGACAATATCCATGGGTGCTAAGTCAATTCCATCATCACTCAAAATCAATTTATGAACGTCACTGGAGTGGCCCATGCCACGAGACTTAACAATGTAAATTCCACGAAGTCGTCTTTTCCCCGCGTCTTCTTCCAATTCTCGAACCACGATCCAAGTGTCAATTAAAGACGAGACGCCGACTTCACCGCTGGTGTAATTTTGGGCGGTTGAAGACACGAGGCTGGTAAAGAAACCGGTTATGCCCTTGGACTTCAAGAGATCGATCATGCGGGTAACCATTGATTGGATTTCACGCTGGCTTCCCTCTGCAATGAGACTTGTCAGGGGGTCAATGACAACGGATTGTGGTTTGAACTCGGCAATGAGCTTGTATAAATCGAGCAGGTGCATCTCTAAACCGAAAAAGGAGGGTCTGGTGGACACAATCTTTAAGAGTCCCTTTTTCACGAATGGTGCCAATTGAAAACCAATCGAGCTCATGTTTTGAATGAGTTGTCCTGAAGATTCCTCATAAGACAGGAAAAGACACCGTTCTCCACGCTTGCACCTCTCGACTGCGAATGCGGTCGCGAGGCTGGATTTACCAGTTCCTGCGGTTCCTGAAGCGAGTATGGTACTGCCTTGGGTGTAGCCCCCACCCTGGAATAGTTTATCGAGTGATGGAATTCCTGTCGAAATTCTTTTGTTTGTGCCTGGTTGATCGAGGCCGGCAGAAGTGATGGGGATTACTGAAAGTCCATCTTTATCAATTACGAAGGGATATTCGTTGGTTCCATGATTTGAACCGCGATATTTAATTATGCGTATTCTGCGGATGGAAAGCTGCTCATTAACTCTGTTATCCAGAAACACGATGCAATCGGAAATGTACTCCTCCAGGCCATGACGGGTATAAGAATCTGGTCCCGGCTCGCCAGTGATGATTGTTGTGACGTGCTTATCCTTTAGCCATCGGAAAAGCCGTTTGATCTCCAAGCGAAGTATGCCAACATCTGTGAGTCCCGCAAAGAGAGATTCGATGGAATCTATCACCACGCGCTTGGCGCCAATGGAAGCAATGGCGTGTTCCAAACGAATGAGTATTCCTTCAAGATTAAAATCGCTCGCTTGTATATCTCTGCGCTCCAAAACAACGTGTTCAAGCTGAATCTTCTTTTGTGAAACAAGCCCCTTCAAGTCCAAGTGGATGGAAGCTACATCTTTGTAAAGTTCTTCCTCGGTTTCTTCAAAGGACAAAAAAACGCCTGGCTCCTTGTAGGTGGTCGCACCTTTGACCAGGAAATCAAGTCCCCACAGGGTTTTTCCAGTTCCGGCACGCCCACACAGTAGGGTTGTTCTATTTTGCGGAATACCCCCTTCTGTAATTTGATCAAAGCCTTTGATGCCGGTGGGACACTTGTGTAATTGATTATGATTATGGAGTGATTGTTTCATAGGAGTCGTGCCGAGACACTGAGCCGTGACCCGTATTGCAGTCTGAGTTGTTGCTGTTTCTTGATGTCCACACTTTCAAGCACGACGTCACGGAACCATTTTTAGTTGGTCTTCCCCGAACAAACCCCCGAATCGGCTCGCCGCGATCTGCGCAGATGCGTTGGTCTTAAGTTCGATTATGAAACCCGTGAACACGCGTGCGGTCGCGCTCCTGAAGCAGGGTGGCTTCTGCGTCCAGCCAATGTTGCACCTCGCACCCAAGCGGACAGCCTTCGTTCACATAGGTGAAGTAAGCTTTTCTTGCCACCTCATCCGGGCTGGGGGTGAAATCAATTCCGCTTGGGTTAAAGTCCGCCACCGGCGCGGCGGGGGGAGTGATGTCGGGGCTTTCCGTGGGCAAATGCTTTCGATGTTTCACATTTTTAGAATATACCGTGGAAAATGCCGGCGCTATGGGGGTTTCACCCGATACCCAAAGACTCCACGCTCGAGTACTTTACGGATAGTGTGAAACTTCAGGCAGTGGTTGAAGCTAGCTCGCCTCACAATAAACCTGTCCCAGATCCATGAAGGTGGGAGATTGTGTGCGCCCCCCGCCTCCGTTCTGCCATACCGAACAACGCCAAGGCTCTGGGCTGCGAAGATGCCCAGGAGTTGATCCAGGACGCCATCTGTATGGCGGCAAAGCTATACGATAACGCCGAGAAAGCCGGCAAGAAGGTGACGCCCGGGAATATCACCTACTTCGCCATCCAACACGCACGTTCCGGCCGCAGATCATACGGAACCTTCAGCGTCGAGCCTCTGCATCCCCGCTGTCAGATTAAAAACAACGCGAAGGTGGCGGCGTTTGAAGATCCTGTTGCAACCGAGGGGGATCAACGGAACCGATCTTGATGGCGGAGGTGTTTTCCAACGACCATGAGGATCCATCCGTTAAAGCAGCGAGGAAACTGGATTGGGAAACCTTCTTGGCGTCGATCAGCCACCGGGCCAGAATGTTGATCGAATGGCTAACCGAAGGTATTGCGATCAACGAAATCGCCTTGAGGTTGAAAGCGAGCGCGGGAACGGTGCAGAATGTTCGAACCCAGTTGGCCGTTCAGATGAGGGAATACTTCGGCACCGATATTCTGCACGAGATCAGTTGCCTGCCTCAATGGTGCAACAACCTGGCCGCCCAACGAGAACACCTGGCTTGTCGGGAGTTGCGCTCGGCTTAATTGTTGGCCTTTGCCCATCTCCCGCCCTGTCGCCTCTTCACGGAGATGATGGGGCGGGCGGGTTGTTGGGTGGTGAAGCTTTTCGGTTAGAAGCGGTTTCATAAGGTTAAAACTCAAAATTGATGCCTTGTGATTCAATGGCTTGCGAAGGCGGCATGGACTTATGAAACCAGTTCTAGGTATCAACCCCGCAAGGAATCTGCCACCGATCGAAATGCGCCATCAGTTTACACTTGGCCCGTTTCCCGGTATTATGTGCATCGAATGAGTCATATCGGCATTTTCTGGGTTCACCAAGGGCATATCCTGGCCTCCCCGGTCAGCCTTGATGTTGCGGTCGTGACTAGTGGGATTGCAGATTCGCCTAAGAACCATGTGAGCTTGTGGCCACAGATTCAACGGAAGCATCCCGACCTGCGCGATTTGGAATATTTGGACGTGCCGCGCGGGCGGGTGGTATTCTACCAGCGCACGCAGCGTTTCACTGTGTACTTGGACAAGAGCTTGTTGAAACACAGGGTGAAGACCGATCTGCTGAAGCGGCTTTGTTCCTCAGGCATCGAATTCGCTTCGCGTTGACTGAAGACCCTGCGCGCCGGCAGAAACTCGGCAACACTTCCGGCATCTGCGAAGTGGATGAGACTTATGTGGGCGGAAAACCGCGGCCAGGTGATCCGGCCTCTTGGGCCTCCAGCGATTAAAGCGCGAACTTCAGGCAATCACGGTCGTGTTCGGAAAATGCACTTATGCCCACGTTGATTTCGGGGTGATTCAGTCCCTTTCGCGAGCGCAACTCACCCCCGACAAGCAAGCAGGCACACGACATCGTTGCCTGCGACCTTGGCCGCCTCCAGTTGAATAAGGCCCTACCGTAGATTATTTAAGTTTGGCGAAGGAGTTGTCTTGGCAACTGCCTTCCGCTCGGAACGCAGCGGGATGGCCGGCGACCATTTTTCCCATGCATCCTTGGATTTTTCATTCAATTCAAAAACCGCTCCATTGGTCGCCGCCTTATCATAGTCGGGCGGTGTAGCAAACGCGATGCCTCCGCTGATGAGTGTATCGGTGGATTCGGCGCTGATTTTCGCGCCGCTGAACAGGCCAATGTGGATTTTGATGCCACCGGCATCCCAAAATTGTGAATTCATCCGCACGAGCGGGGCATATTCTTCCCGAATGCGGGCATGGATGAGGACTTTGCGGGCGTCGTCACCGAGCCGGCTGTCCAGCACTTCCCCCACTTGAATACCCCGATAGAAAACCGGCGATTGCGGCTGGAATGAGCCGAGTTTCGGCGCGAGCAATAAGATGTCCAGAGCCGGGACTTCCAGGATCGGCTCTTTGTCCGCACCGATGAACAGGTTGGTGCGCGCGCCGTTGCCGGGTTGGACGGTGATGTAATTGCCCCTCACGATGGTCTGCAGGCCAATCAACGAGCCAAGCTTGACCTGGGGCCGAACAATCCAAAAAACCGAGCCTTGCCGCGCGACGTTCGCGGCGGAGGCATCCAGTTGCGCTTTGACCAGGACGCACTGCCGGTCTTCGGTGAGTTTCAGGGATTTTACTTCTCCGATTCTTACGCCACGATATTGCACGAGGGAATTTTGTTCCTGCAATCCGTAGCCATTTTCAAAATAAATCGTAACGGTTGGCCCGGCAAAAATGTAGTCCCGGCCGACAAACCAGGCACCCCAAAGCGCGGCGGCAACCGGAATGAGCCACCACAGACAGTTCAAACGACTTTTCCCGGCCTGAGCCTTTGGCAAAGCGTGTGTTTTTTCAGTCATAATTGTTCCTCGGCGGGCGAATCCCAAATCAGGCGCGAATCAAAACTCTGCGTCGCCAGCAGCGTCAGCACGACGACGGCGGCGAACGAAAAAACGCCGCGTCCAGGGTGCACCGTGGCGACTTCGCCCAGTTCAACCATGGAGACGCAAATCGCCAGCAAAAAAACCTCGAGCATGTTCCAGGGATCTATGACGTGGATGATTTTGAAAGCCCACGTGCGCGCCTTTTTCCAGTGCGGCCAGTCGAGGGTGAGCGTTATGAAGATCAATCCGATGATTTTCAATCCGGGCGTCAACATGCTCGTGCAAAACACCAGCGACGCGATGAAATATTGGTGGTGCGAGTACAGCGATTTGATGCCCTGAAAAACCGTCGTCTGAATGTGTTGCCCCTGATATTCGGCGGTGACGATGGGATAGAGGTTCGCTGGAACATAAAGAATCAAGGCGGCGATCGAAAAGGCCAGTGTGCGCACGCGGCTGTCCACTCGCCGGTGAGAAATATGAAAATGGCAGCGGGCACATTTGTTCACCGCGTCCGGGGGGGCGTCGTCCGCTTCCTGCACCAACCCGCACGTTTGACATGC
>JBKJSC010000202.1:0-18867 GCA_046593035.1 Limisphaerales bacterium
CTTGAACGTGTCGGATTCAACCCACCAATGGAAGAGTTCAACCTGTTCGTCGGGATTCAACTCGGCTGCCTCTGCTTTGATTTTTTCTACGGCGCTCATGATTGGATATTATCACAACGCCCCGAAGGTGTCCGGTTTACATCTTCTTCCCGTGCACCTTCGCCGCAACTTTCAGGCGCAGGCCGTTCAGACGGATGAAGCCGGTGGCGTCGTCCTGATTGTAGGCTTTGGTTGGGTCGGCTTCCATCGTGGCGATGTGCGAGTTGTAGAGGCTCACCGGAGATTTGCGGCCGCTGACCATGATGTTGCCCTTGTAGAGTTTCACGCGCACCGTGCCGGTGACGTTCTTCTGCGATTCCTCGACGTAGGCCTGGAGCGCGTAACGTTCCGGCGCATACCAGAAGCCGTTATAGACCAGCTCGGCATACTTGGGGATGAGGGCGTCGCGCTGGTGCATGACTTCGCGGTCCATGGTGAGCGATTCCATCTGGCGATGCGCGAAATGCAGAATCGCGCCGCCGGGCGTCTCATACACACCGCGCGATTTCATGCCGACGAAACGGTTCTCGACCATGTCCACGCGCCCGACGCCGTGTTTGCCGCCGAACTTGTTCAACGCTTTCATCACGCCGAGCGGATTCAATTTCTTGCCGTTGACCGCGACGCAATCGCCTTTGACGAAATCGAGTTCGACGAACTCGGGTTTGTTCGGTGCGTCTTCGGGGAACACGGAGAGCGTGTTGAACGAGCCGCGATATTTCAAGTCGTTCGCATCCATCCACGGGTCTTCGAGGATGCCGGCCTCGTAGGAAATGTGCAGCAGGTTGCGGTCGGACGAGAACGGTTTCTTGGCGCTGGCCTGCACGGGAATCTTGTGCTTGGCGCAATAATCAATCATCTCCTGGCGACCGGGAAATTCCGCGCGATAGCGTTCGTCGCGCCATGGGGCGATGACTTGCAAATCCGGCGCGAGTGCGGCGGCGGTGAGCTCGAAGCGAACTTGGTCGTTGCCCTTGCCGGTCGCACCGTGCGCGATGGCGTCGGCTTTTTCCTTCTTGGCGATCTCGACCATGCGCTTGGCGATGAGCGGACGCGCGATGGATGTGCCGAGGAAGTATTGCCCTTCGTAAATCGCCCCGGCACGGATCATGGGATAGATGAAGTCCTTGGCGAATTCTTCCTGCAAGTTGTCGATGTAAATTTTCGACGCGCCGGTCTTGAGGGCCTTTTTTTCAAGGCCGTCGAGTTCCTCCTCCTGCCCGATGTCGGCGCAGAAGCCGATCATCTCGGCGTTATATTTTTCCTTGATCCAGGACATCAGCACCGAGGTGTCGAGTCCGCCCGAGTAAGCGAGAACAATTTTCATGTGGCGGAGATTAAAGCGGCAAACCGGCGGCCACGCAAAGCGGAAATGAGTGGAGTGCCGGCCCTTCGTCCCGGTGTGTTTCGTTGGAGTTCACGCTTCAGCGTGCCCGTTCCTGGGACAAGCTAAAGCTTGAACTCCAACGACAGGGTGGAGACCGGTTCTCCGTCACGACGGAAAGCCGATGGCCAGTTTCACCGCTGAATACTCTGCGTGAATTTTGCTGGCGTGCGCGCCGATCTATTTCTCCAACCACTTGCCGACCAGCTCGGCCCAGAGCCGGCCATGTTCACGCAGACCCTCGCCACTGAAATGCACACCCTTGCCGCCGCTGTCGCGCAGATCGCCAGTGAGCGCGTCAGTATCGGGGCCGGGCAGCACGCGACCTTGGTGCCACAGCGAGCGTTGGGCGCTGCGGATGTCGGCGGATGCGGCGTCATTGGGCGTGTGGTAGCTCGCAAGGGCCACAAACCACGCGACGTCCCAGCCGATAACCTGGCGCGACTCGCGGATGAGTTGCTGCATGTAATCGCGGTAGAGTCGCCCGGACAAAGTGCGTTCCGCATCGCGCTGATTAGCGTCGGATTCACCCTGATGCCAGAGCACGGCATGGAATCCACGCGGACCAAGCGCTTTGATACGCGCAACAAAATTGTCGAAGATCGAGCCGTCGATTTCCCATTGACCGGGACCGGTGGTGAGAACGTGACCGGTGAGCGTGGGGGGATTTGCGATCCGCGTTCCGTGAGGCAGCCACTCGCGCACGCTCGTGGCACCCACGCCCGTGGCGACAAGGCCGATCGGCATTTTCAACCGGGCATGCAAGGCGTCGCCAAAGGCCGGCAGAAAACTTCCACCGCTACCTGACGCGCCGGGTTGCGGGTCGTTCGCAAGTTGCCAGCGCGTGCCGGTGAACGCCGCGACCATGCCGGTGGCGGTCGTTTGATTTTCCTCTCCATGATTGGCGGAATTGGACTGGCCGGCGATGACGAAGACTTCCCCGATGCCGACATGCTCAATCAAAGCTGTTCCCACGGTGACACCTTTGCGCATGGCGCGCACCTCCACTTGATACCAGCCGCCCGCCGGCACGGGTAGGCTGCCGCGAAACGCAGCCACGCGCGCGTCAAACGGCAGCGATTGCCATTCCACACGCTTCTTGCCAGTAAGTGGCACGCCAAAAATGCGCGCCTCCAGTTTCTCCGGTGGCCGCGTTTCCGGACTGGTGAGCGCGATGCTGCCAGAAATGATCAACTCACCCTGCGTCTTGGTCTGCCGTTGGAACACTTGATATTCCAGCGGCGAGGTGAGGTTTAGCTTTACCGACGAATCCGCTGAAGGTTGAGCCTGAATTTCCCCTGCCGAGGCAAGGGACACGGCGACTAGCAGTAGCGGATGGAATTTCATAAGTAGCGTGGGCGGAGAAAACGACCGTGTTAGATTCGAGGTCATCAACCTTGCTCCTTCGCCGGTTCGATATGCACGAGCACGTCGTAAACCGCAGGAAGCTGCCGGCGCACTTCATCTTTGACACTGTGGGCGATGGCATGAGCCGCCTGAACAGTCATTTGCGGATCGACCTCCACGTGCATATCCACGAAGTAGTGGTAGCCCATTTTGCGAACAAGGCATTTCTCCACGCGGCGGACTCCGGTTACACCACCGGCCAGCGCGCGGATTTGCGCGCCGACCTCGCCGTGGGGCGAGGCGTCCATCAATTCATCCAGCGCGGGCCGCAGCAACCGCCAGCCATTCCACGCAATAATGCCCGCAGCAACGATGGCCGCGATGTCGTCCGCCGCTGCAAATCTCTGCCCGCCGATGAGCGCGACGGTGATGCCAACGCCCGCCGCCAGCGATGTGATGGCGTCGCTACGATGATGCCAGGCGTCGGAGCGAACGGCGATGCTGTCCACCGTTTCTGCGACACGCAGCGCGAAGCGAAACAGGAGTTCCTTGATCGCCACCACGACAAGCAGCACGACCAACGTGAACGAAGAAGGGCCTTGATGGGGCAGAATAATTTCGTGCATGGCCTGTACGGCAATCCAGCCAGCGGCGAGCAGCAGCATCGTGGCCACGAAGGCAGCGGCGATCGGCTCGGCTTTCCCGTGACCGTAAGGATGGTCCTCGTCCGCAGGCGCGGCCGCGACCACCATGCCGCGCCAGACGATGACCGAACTGAAGATGTCCGCGAGCGATTCGACGGCGTCAGCAATGAGCGCGTGTGAATGGCCGAGAATGCCCGCCGCCAATTTGCCCGCCGCCAGCACGGTGTTGGCCAGCAACCCCAGAAAGGTCACGCGCAAACTGCGTTGGAGGCGGTTCTGTGGCACGGAAAAATTAAATCACGAACAAAACGGTTTCGCCAAGCTTGCATCCCCGTAGGAGTTCCGCCTTCAAGCTGTTCTGCTCGTCACTCTTTGATCAGGAACAAGCTAAAGCTTGGACTCCAACAGATGGCTGAACATCGCGTCGCGCAGCTTCGGTTCAAACCAGGTGCTCTTGGGCGGCATGATGCCACCCGCGTCGGCGATGGTCATCAAGTCTTCGATGCTCGTCGGGAACATGGAGAATGCGCACGCGTATTCGCCAGCATTGACGAGCTTTTCCAATTCCGCCGTGCCGCGAATGCCGCCGACGAAGTTGATGCGCTTGCTCGTCCGCGGATCGTCAATGCCGAAGAGCGGCGCGAGCACGAACTTTTGGAGTAAAGTCACGTCGAGTTTTTCAATCGGATCGCTCGTGGCCGCAAACTGCGGACGGAAATGGAGCGTGTGCCACTGACCACCGATGAAGAAACCAAGCTCATGTTTGCGCGTCGGCGTCGGCGCACCGTCGGGCTTCATGATGAAGATGCCGTCAAGCTTCTGAAGCAATTGCGCGGGAGTCAGACCATTCAAATCTTTGAGCACGCGATTGTAGGGCAGTATCTGCACTTGGTTGTGCGGAAAAATCACGGCGAGAAACCGGCCACTGCTCCCCTGCCCCGCGCGCACCTGATAAACGCGGGCCGCCGCAGCACTGCGATGATGGCCGTCGGCAATGTAAAGAAACGGGATTTGAGCGAACTCGGATTCAATCGACTGAATCGCAGCAGCATCTTGAATTACCCAAGCCGTGTGGCGCACGCTGTCCTTGGCGGTGAAATCGATGTTCGGCGTTTCTCTGGTCAGCCTGGCCATCAGCTCGTCCAGTTTCCCCACCGCGCGATACGTGAGAAACACCGGCCCGGTTTGCGCGTCGAGCGATTCGATATGCCGGACGCGGTCATCCTCTTTGTCGGGCCGTGTCAACTCATGCTTCTTGATAATGTTCCGTAAATAATCCTCGCAGCTCGCGGCCGCCACCAAGCCGATCTGGCTGTGCGCGCCCATGATCTGACGGTACACGTAAAAGCACGGCTGTGAGTCCTGCACGAGCGCGCCATCATGGATCAGCTTCGCGAAATTTTGTTTCCCCCTGGCATATACTTCCGACGAGTACAGGTCGGTTCCGGGTGCCAGATCAATCTCCGGCTTGCTGACGTGCAGGAAACTCAAAGGATTTCCCGCCGCCATCTGTCGCGCCTCGCCAGACGACATCACGTCGTAGGGCAGTTCACAGATTCTTTCCGACAGTTCGGTTTTGGGCCGCAGCGCGGCAAAAGGTTTGATCGTCGCCATAAAAAACGTGGCGGCGAAGATACGGAGCAGTCTTTGGAAACGCACGCGAAAAGTGGTCGAAGTGAACCTGTATCAAAGCGAATTCCCGCACAGCCCTGCTTTCACCGCGCAAGGCCAGAAAAACTCTTGCACCGCCGGGGAGCGTCGTCTATTTTTCGCCGCGCGTTTGACCGGGCGGCCCTAGCTTGCCGGTTCATTCGCACTTTTCGTGGGCTGGTAGCTCAGTTGGTAGAGCAGTGCCCTTTTAAGGCATTGGTCCAGGGTTCGAGTCCCTGCCAGCCCACCAGTTTTCTGCCCTAGCGCACCGGTTCTTCCGGGGTCGGCCGAATCCGAACGACAAATCCTTGCGAATTTCCAGTCACGACCTAGTCTTTCTTCCCAACGATCTGCCACGACTATGAACACTCGATACCCCTTCACGCGCCGCGCCTTCCTTAAGACTTCGATCACGTCGCTCACCACTATCACCATTTTGCCCCGCCATGTTTTTGGCGGGCCAGGTTTCACGCCACCCAGCGAGATCCCCACCCGCGCCGTCATCGGCACCGGTGGCATGGGTATGGGGCATGTGAATTCAATCAACACCGCTTGCAAATTGCTCGCCGTTTGTGATGTGGATGAACAACACCTTCAGACAGCACTAAAAGTCGGCGGTCCCGATTGCAAAGGCTACAAGGATTTTCGCGAGGTGCTGGCAAGAAAAGACATCGACATCGTCCATGTTCCCACACCACCGCACTGGCACGCGCTGATTTCCATCGCTGCCGCCAGGGCCGGCAAGGACATCTGGTGCGAGAAACCCATGAGCCGCACCATTGGCGAAGGCGAAGCCGTGGTCGCTGCGGTGAAAAAGTACCAACGCATATTCCGGCTCAATACCTGGTTCCGTTTCAAGGATGGTTTCTACGGGATGGGCACCACGGTCCAACCCATCAAAAAGGTGGTCATGCATGGCTTGCTCGGCTGGCCGCTCAAGGTCACGTTGAGCGCCACCACAGGCTTTGATTGGAAGTTCAATTGGGTCGGTCGCACCGACCTCACGCCCCAACCCGTGCCGCCGCAACTCGATTACGATTTCTGGCTCGGTCCCGCTCCGGTAAAACCTTACCACCCGCATCGCGTCCACGGCACGTTTCGCGGTTACTGGGATTACGATGGCGGCGGCTTGGGCGACATGGGCCAGCATTACCTTGATCCCGTGCAATACATTCTCGGCAAGGACCACGAAAGCCCCGTCGAAATCGAATCGGACGCGCCCACCCAGGATCGCGATGCCGTCGGTGTTTTTCGACGCATCCGGCTCAAATACCAGGACGGCTGTGAAATCATCCTTGACGGCGAAAACCGCTACAAAGATGCCGCCTTCCTGCAAGGCCCGAACGGGAAAATCATGAAGGGCTTCCAGTCCGACATCCCGGACCTTGAAAAGAAACTCGCCGCATTGAAGGACCCAGAACCCCAAGTGACCGACTTTGTGGAGGCGGTGAAGACGCGGAAGAAGTTTGCCTTGAACGAAGTCAACGGCCATCGCTCCTGCACGTTGGTGAACCTGGCCAAGACCGCGTTGCAGACCGGCCGGGTGCTGCGCTTCGACTCAAAGAAACAGCGTTTCATCAACGACCAGGACGCCAACAGCTACATTCATCAGCCGATGCGCGGCCCGTGGAAGATGTAGCTTAAGCTTCGTTTTGGAAAATTGAATTTCGCCACCACCCTCCCAGTCATCCATCTCATATGATCAAATCAACCGGCCGTTTCCTGGTGTTCGCCGCCGCCTTGGCCACGCTCGAACTCTCCGCCGAGCAAACCGGCAAACCCCGCCGCTTGCTCGCCGCGGATGACTCGACCCAGCGCCTCGCCATCATCGCGCCGGACGGTTCACTCGAATGGGAATTGAAAATCGGCGGCATCCACGACGCGCACGTGTTGCCCAATGGAAATGTTTTGTTGCAGCAAGGTTTTCAGAAAATTGTCGAGGTTGCACCCGACAAGAGCGTCGTGTGGGAATACGACGCCGGCAAAATGAACGGCAACGAAGGCAAGCGCGTCGAGGTTCACGCCTTTCAACGCGTCGAAAATGGTCTCACCATGATCGCCGAGTCCGGCCCTGGCCGCATCATCGAGGTGGACAAGGACGGAAAGATTCACCACGAAATCAAACTCAAGCTCAACCATCCCAACGCGCATAGCGACACGCGCCTCGCCCGCAAGATTGCCAATGGTCATTATCTCGTCGCCCACGAGGCCGATGGATTCGTGCGAGAATACGACGAGGCGGGCAAGATCGTTTGGGAGTACGAAGTGCCGCTGTTCGGCAAGGAGCGCAAAGGCGGCCACGGGCCGGAGGCGTTTGGCAATTCGCTCTTTTCCGCCACGCGGCTCGCCAATGGCAACACACTCATCGGCACCGGCAACGGTCACAGCGTCCTCGAAGTCACGCCCGCGAAGGAAATCATCTGGAAGGTCGAGCAAAACGATCTGCCCGGCATCACGCTTGCGTGGGTTACCTGTGTCCAACGCCTGCCTAATGGCAACACCATGATCGGGAACTGCCACGCCGGCCCGGAAAATCCGCAGTTCATCGAAGTGACCAAGGACAAGAAAGTCGTGTGGATGTGGAAGGATTTCAAAAACTTTGGCAACTCGACGCCGGTGCAAGCGGTGCTCGGCGCAAGGAAATAGTACCGGCACACAGCCGAATCAGGGTGTTTATCTGGCTGCCGCAGGCAGCGGCACCTGGCTGCGGTGCATCAGATACGCGATGAGGTCACGCGTTTGCGTTTCGTTCAACGCTTCGAGCAAACCTTCCGGCATGATTGAAAGCGCCGACTCCCGAAGTTCTTTGATTTCGCTGCGCTCAAGAGTGAGCACTTCCGTCATCGTTTTCAACGTGACCGTGCGATCCGTCTTCGCGCTCACGAGGCCGTTGACCACCTGCCCGTCTTTTAGGTTCGCCACCCACATACGGAAGTCCGCGTTCACCACCGCGCTCGGATCGGCAATGTTTTCGAGGAGATAATCCAGGTCGTCGCGCCCCGCTCCCGTGAGGTCGGGACCGACCGCGCCACGGTGGCCGTAGAGCGTGTGGCACGCGGCGCAAGCGGTATTGAACACGACGCGACCCGCAGTTTTGTCGGCCTTGGCTAAAACCTCTGGCGTCAGTTGCGCTTTGAGCCTCGTGACGAGCTCTCGTTTGTCAGCGGCGCTCTCGCGCAGTTCGCCCCACGCTTCGCCGAGCAACTTCGTGAGCGCGGGGTCGTTGAAGCTGCGGATTTGCCGCGCGTGAAATGGAGTCACATCCGCCAGCGAGATTTTGCCCGCCGCCATCTCGCTCAACAGCGCCTTGGCGAAAGCCGGACGCGAGACCAGCGTCGCGATGACTGCCGCCCGTTCGGAATGGTGAAAATTACGATAATTCTTCGCGAGCTTCTCTCCAATGGCCGGATCGTCGAACTGCGCCAGCCCGCGCACCGCCGTGGTGTTGAGGAAACGAACGTTGAGCAATTGCTCACAGATTTGCCGCAAGTCGGGCGGCCGGCTTTCGATCAGAGTCTGGAGCGCGGCGCGACGCGTATTGACGTCCGCCTTTGCGTCGAGGGCGATGCGCTTCACCTCGCCGAGCGCGCGCCCGTCGCCGAACAGCACGTTCAAATCGCGCACTCGATCACGTATTCTCACGCTGGTTGAGTCATTCAATTTCCTGGCGAGCGCTTCCCAAGTCGCAGGCTTCTTCGCCTTGCGCCAGCCCGCAAGGCCATCGACAACGCCAAGAAGCACGTCGGATTGAAACGCTTCAGGCTTCGTTGCGGTAATCTTGAGTAATTCATTTATTGGCGCGGGATTTTTCTCGATGTCTTCCGCGAGGCGGCGGGCAATGAATTGGCGCGTGCGCGGTAATTCGCATTTCGCGGCGAGCTTCGCCAGCGCGAGCGGATCCGTATCAGCGACGGGAATGAGGCCATACCAAATCATCAGCGGGAGATTGTAGTCCTGGGCATCTTCGGCGTGGGCCAGCAACGGAGCCGCGAGCACGGCGCGCTGACTTGCAGGCAATCGTTGAAGCGTGGAGGCGAGAGAGAGACGCACGAGCGCGGAGGAATCGGTCTTGGCCAATTTCACAAACTCTCCGAGCGGACTCGAACCCGTTCCAACTCCCCTGCCCTCCGGCCCGGATGGCCGTTGACTCAGAACCGTGTCCAACGGCCAGGCGTCCGAAAGCAAACGGACGGCCCACGCGCGGACGTGCTCATTCTGGTGATGAAGTTGTGCGCCAAGGAATTTCTCATCCACTGCGCCGATGCCATAAAGCGTCCACAGCGCGCGAAGCTTGTAGACGAGGTCGCCGTCGTGTTCAAAAACATCCACCAAACCTTCCTTGGCACCAGCAACGTTCCCTCCGACAACCGCGCGTCCCGCCAATTCCAAGCGGGCCTGTCGAACAAACCATTCGTTCGGATGCAAATGCAGTTTCACCAACTCACGCGCGCTGAGTTTGGTAAGATCGCTGACGTTGGACTGCTTCGGCTCTCCGTGAGTAATTTTGTAAATGCGCCCGCTCGTGCGATGGACGCCCGTGGAATCATGGCATTCGCCGGTGTCGCTCCAGTCGAGCGCGAACACGCCGCCGTCGGGGCCATAGCTGAGTTCCATGCCACGGAACCACGGGTCTTCCGCTAGCAACATATCCTTGCCGTGCCGGCCGACGTAGCCGGAGCCGCTGCGCTCGAGAATCTCCTGGTTCGCGCGACGACCGTGCATGTTCCAAGTGAAAAGGTGGCCGCGGAATTCGGCGGGCCAGTTGTCGCCGAGATAAATCATCGCACCAATGTGCGCGTGGCCTCCGCCGAGCTTGTCGATGGTTTCGTTGACGTTGCGGGAATCGTTGACGGCTTTCTGGTTCCAGCCTTTGCCGATGTCGAAATGCCAGTGATCCGCGTGCTGGTCAATCTGCTCGTAGGCGCGCGGGTTCGGGTCAATCGTGTGTGGTCGGACGAAGTGCGCTCCGGTGATGCCATGCCACAGGTGGCCATTGACGGTGTTGATGAAAAACAGTTCGCCGTGCTCGTCCCAGTCGTGGCCCCACGGATTCGTGCAGCCGCTGCTGATCGCCTCGAAGATTTTTCGCTGCGGATGATACCGCCACATCGTCCCGCGCATCGGGATACGCTGCCTCGCCGGTGCCCCCGGTGCTCCAATCTCGCCCGGTGCCGACGCGCCGCAACGTCCATACAGCCAGCCGTCCGGCCCCCAGCGCAGGCCGTTGGAGAAATTGTGATAATTTTCCGGCGGAACCGTGAAACCATCGAGCACCACCTCCGGAGCGCCATCAGGAATATCGTCGCCATTCTTGTCCGGGATGAACAACAACTGCGGCGGGCACATGAGCCACACGCCGCCGTGGCCGACTTCAATGCTCGTCAGCATCTGCACGTCATCGGTGAAGACTTTGCGCGAGCTGAAATGACCGTCGCCTTTCTTATCCTCGAAGATGAGGGCGCGGTCGCGCAGGTGAAGGTCGAACCTCTTGGCGCGCTCGGCGTAGGTGTAATTCTCCGCGACCCAGAGCCGGCCACGCGCATCCCACGCCATCGCGATGGGATTTTGCACGTCCGGTTCGGCGGCGAACACGCTGACCTTGAAGCCTGGCGGCGCCTTGAACTTGGCCACCGCTTCGACAGCCAGCATCGGCGCAGAGTTGGTGTCGGGTTCAGAGTTGTAGGGAACGGGAAACTCCGCCGCGCGCGGCGACACCGCAACCAAGGCGAGCGCGAGGCCCGTCAGCAAGCGTTGGATTGGCTTCATGCGCATGGTTCGATGCCGCGAAGAATCCGCCGAAGTCCGCCCGCTGACAAGTGCCAACCGCACCCTGCTTTCCGCGCGTAAATTTTTTAGCTCCCGGCCATTTGCCTTGAATTGCCGGGACACGCCGGGCAGATTTCGCGCGCGCATGCGATTCATGTTTTCATTGCTCCTCTGGCTGACCAGCGTGCTGGCGGTGCCCGCGCAAAGTTCGCTGGTCAAGCTGGAGCGCTTTGACCTTTTCGGCCACCAGTATGTGCGGGTGGCCGACTGGGCAGCGGCCAATAAGTTCGATCTCAAATGGCTTCGGCCCGATGAAGAACTGGAAGTCAAATCCGCCGGGTTCAAACTGGTTTTCACCGTCGATTCGCGCAAAGCAGAAATCAATGGCGTAACCGTGTGGCTCTCCATCAACGTCGCCAAACGCAACGGGACGATGTATGTCTCGCCGCTGGATTTGCTGACCATCATCCATCCGGTGTTGTTCCCGCCGAAAAATACTGTGGGTGAAAAGATCAGGACCATCTGCCTTGATGCCGGTCACGGTGGCAAGGACCCCGGCAACCAATCCGGCAAGAGCCAGGAAAAGAAACTCACGCTGCTGCTGGCGCAAGAACTGCAAAAGCAACTCAAGGACGCCGGCTTCAAAGTGGTGCTGACCCGCGCCGAGGACACTTTCGTTCATCTCGCGAACCGTCCAGCCAGCGCCAACAAACGCCGCGCCGACCTCTTCCTCAGTCTGCATTTCAATGCCGCCGAAGGCAGCGGTGCCCGGGGCGTGGAGACGTATTGCCTCACGCCCGCCCACGCCAGCTCCACCAATGCACGCGGGGAGGGCGCGAGCACGGGCGCGTATCCGGGCAACAAACTGAATGATAAAAACATGGTGCTCGCGTATCAGATGCAGAAGGCACTCGTGAAAAATCTGGGCGCGGAAGACCGGGGCGTGCGGCGCGCGCGGTTCGCCGTCTTGAAGTCGCCGGAGATGCCGACTGTGCTGATTGAAAGCGGCTTCATGACCGATCCGGGCGACCTGAAGAAAATCCTCGACCCGTCCTATCGCAAGAAACTCGCCCGCGCTATTCTGGACGGCTTGCAGGCTTACAAGAAAATCGTGGAGAGGTGACGCTCACGCCTGATTGAGCGGCTCGATGCTGGCAAGGACGCAGTTGATGCTCGCCTGAACTTGGTCATTACTCCGGGCTGCGGCTTTACGTTCGCAACCGAGACCACGATTCGCGAAGCGAACGACAATACTTGGGCAACCATCTTGTGGCGGCTTGGGAAGCCTCACCTGCGCCAGCGTCTATTTTCATGGCACTACCGGTGCTTTGGTTGGCGTGTCAAATTCAGTTACCTCAAATCAAACTCGAATATTCCCGGTGCAAGAATTCCGATGCCTGGTGAAGTGGCAATATAGGACCACTTCCTTCCGCTTAACGAGTCCTTGAACATGACCTGCTGGGAAAGAGTTATGCTCCCCACCTTCTCGCTCCGCTTTCTCATAAGTGATTTGAGGTCTGCAATGGTTGGGGATTTGTCCAACACACCCAGGATTTCATCACTAACTTCAATGGGAATATCAAAGAGATTGTGACTCTTCACTCCCTGCAATGCCGCCACTTTATGACTTACGCCAGCCTGTATTTCTTCCCACAGATCCCTGATCACCTGCATTTCAATATGGAGAGACTCCAACCTTGCGCCCGGATGCTCATCCAGGAAGTCTTGCAAACTTCGATCAATAATTTGAAGACATTCCTCCGATGAACAGCGGGAGTCTGACTGTCTCCAAACCTTATCTTTCGCTTTAATTGTCTGCTCAAAAATATCCCAGGAGTCTCGGACTGTGATCACCCAGGCTGAACCTCGAGATTGCCTGTAAAAAGTGACTCTCACTCGAAAAACCTCCCAGTCGTAGGAGATGGACTCAAGACGAGCTGGAACCCGAATTGTGGTGACAGGAGTTTGACGCACGTCATAGCCAATGTCTGAATGGCTTGTGCGAGCAGCACACCCGCAGATGGTCAGCATGGACACACAGGCGAACGCAATGGCTTTGAATTTCATGTTAAGCGTGTTCTTCATGGCTGCATTCCCCAACGACTAAAGCAGAGCGTTATCGATCAACCGCGTTTTGCCGATGAACACCGCGAGTGCCATCTGCTTGCCGCGCGTGACTTGAGTGACGGGCTGCAAGGTGTCTGCATCAAACAATTCAACGTAATCCAGCCGCGCGTCGGGTTCGCGTTCGATGAATCTTTTTAAGTCGGCTTTCAACCGTGCCGCCCGAATCGGCCGCACTGATCGTCTGATTGCGGCGCGAGTTCTTTGAATTGCCCGCCAAAGCACGGTGGCTTGCGCGCGCAAACCTCCTTCCAAATATTTGTTCCGCGAACTCATCGCCAGTCCGTCCGGCTCGCGATGCGTCGGTGCCACCACGATTTTAACCGGGAAGTTCAGGTCGCGCACCATCCGCTGAATCACCGCCGCTTGCTGAAAATCCTTTGCACCAAAAACGGCGATGTCTGGCAACACGAGGTTGAACAGCTTGGCCACAACCGTCGTCACGCCACGAAAGTGCGTCGGTCGTGCCGCGCCTTCCATCGTTTGCGAGAGTTGTTCCTCGACCACATAGGTGCTGTAGTCGTCGGTCGCTTTGCCGGGATACATCTTCGCGTCGGACGGAATAAAAATCACATCCACGCCTGCGGCGCGGCAGAGTTGCCGATCCCGCGCTAGGTCGCGCGGGTAAGTGGACAAATCTTCGCGCGGGCCAAATTGCGTGGGGTTCAAGTAAATGCTCACCACCACCACGCCCTTGGGGCCGACGAGTTGGCGCGCTCGCCGCACGAGGCTCAGGTGGCCTTCATGCAAATAGCCCATCGTCGGCACAAAACCGATTCGCTTCCCCTGCCCTTGCCAGCGCCGGGCCAGACGCTGCATGGCCGCCGCCGTGGTGACGATTCGCATGGCTTGAAAATGAAGCAGCCGGGTTGAAGTATCAATCTTATTGGAAACCTGCCGAAGCCGGCGCACGCGCAAAATGTTTCGTTGCAATTCACTTTTACCGTCCTAATTTTACCCCATGCCGATCACGCGCCGCCGCTTCTTCACCCGTTCGGGTTTGCTGGCCTCTTCCACACTGGCTGCTCCCCACATCGCCCGCCCCGCCGAGCCGGGTGTGGCGCAGCCGGGGCAAAAGCCGAAGCACATCATCCATCTGGTCGCCGACGGCATGAGCAGCGGCACGCTGTCGTGCTCCGATCATTTCTCGCATATGCTGCGCGGACGCGGGCTGACCTGGATGCAGCTTTACAACCACCCCGGCGCCGTAGCCGCCACGATGAATGTGCGCTCGCTCAATTCGCTGGTCACGGATTCCTCCGCATCGGCCTGCGCGTGGGGCAGCGGCTCGCGCATCGTCAACGGCACGGTGAATGTGCTGCCCGACGGACGCGTGTTGAAGACGCTTTACGAATTGTTCGGCGAAACCGGCTGGAAACGCGCGCTCGTGACGACGACGGAGATTACCCATGCCACGCCCGCCGGATTCGCCGCCAGTGGCCTCAACCGTGAAGCAGCCGAAGCGATCGCGGTGCAATACCTGGAGCGCAAGATTGAAGTTCTGCTCGGCGGTGGCCGGAAATTCTTTGACCCGAAGCAACGGAAGGACAAACGTGATTTGCGCGCCGACTTTCCTGCACAAGGTTACGCGGTAATGGAAACGGCAGCGGAGTTGAAGGCCGCGCCGACAGACAAACCGTGGCTCGGCGTTTTCGCGGCAAGTCATCTGCCGTTCACCCTGGATCAAGCGTCGGATGAGAAATTGAAAGCGACAGTCCCCACGCTGGCAACCATGACGCGGCGCGCGCTCGACAAACTGGAAAACGAATCGCATTTCATCATGCAAGTGGAAGGCGGGCGCGTCGATCACGCCTGCCACACTTGCGATGCGGCGGCGGCCTTTCACGATCAGATCGCGTTCGACGAGGCGCTGGATGTTTGTGTGGAGTTTCAGAAAAAACATCCCGACACCTTGCTGGTCATCACCACCGATCACGGCAACGGCAATCCCGGCCTCAACGGCACCGGGATGGCTTACGGCCTCAGTTCGCCGTTGTTCGCCAATCTGAAAACCGTCAAACGTTCGTTCTCGGAAATCCTTAAACGCTTCGGCGCGGGGGAAAATCCGGCGGATTTCACAGCCTTCAAATCACCCGAGGAAATCAAAGAGATCGTGCTTGAAGCCACCGGCTACGAAATGTCGATGGGCCAGGCAAATTTCTTCCGTCCCTTCATCGAGAAGAAGGGGCAGTGCCTTTACGGCACCATGAATTCCGTGGTCGCGCAGCTGGGTCAATTGATGGGCAACCATGTCGGCATCGGCTGGACGAGCAACGCGCACACGTCGGATTACGTCCCACTGCTGGCGCTTGGCCCCGGCGCGGAACGCTTCCGCGGCTTCATCCAGAACACGGACGTCTTCAAGCATTACCTGGCGCTGGCGAACATTGATTTCAAAAACCCCGAAGTGCCGCTCATCGCGTCTCGCCCGCAGCCCGACGCCACCAAGAACCCCGCGTTTGAGGCGCACGATGTAGTGAACCACTGGGCTTGAGGCACGCGCATGTTTGGATCCATTGTCTCCGATCTTACGAATTATCATTACTGGATTTCCAATCCCTTTCTCCTGCTGCTGATCGGATTTCAAATCTGGATGCTCGTGGACGCCTTGCGACGCGAAGAATGGATTTGGGCGATCTTTATCTTCTTCGGCTTTATCATCAGCACGGTGCTCTACTACTTCCTGGTCTATCGGGCCACCCCTTCGGCCACGCGCGGGTTCGAGCTGCCCGGCGCGCATGACCGGAAACGGATCAAAGAACTGGAAGCGCAAATTCATCACCTCGACAAGGCGCATCATCATTTGCAACTCGGCGATGTTTATTTTCAACAAGGCAAGCTGGCGAAAGCCCAAGCCTGCTATCGCGCGTCTCTGGAACGGGACGCCGAGGACATCGACGCCCGCGCGCACCTGGGCCAATGCCTGCTGCGCCAGAAGCAACTGGCTGAGGCGCGGCCCTTGCTGGAAAAAGTCTGTGCGGAAAATCCGAAACACGATTACGGCCATTCGCTGATGGCGTTGGCGGAAACCCAGACCGCTTTGGACGAGCCGGACGCCGCGATGGTTACCTGGCGGCAGGTTTTGGAACACCACGCCTACGCCCGTGCGCGGGTGCAACTGGCCGAGTTGTATCTCGCCAGCAATCAACCCGAACTCGCCCGTGCGGAAGTGAAAGAGGTGCTGGCGGACGACGTTCACGCCCCGGCCTTTCAACGCAAACGGGAGAAGGTTTGGGTGCGGCGCGCTAAGAAACTCCTACGGCGGCTGTAATTATCATGAAACTTTTTCAACGAATCACACTATGAAAATCCACCTGACAAAGTGCGGACTAGCCTGCCTGTTTCTCATCGCCGCTCTGACTGGCTTGGCGCAAAACAAGGATGGCGACGCGAAGCCTGGCCCAGGCCGCTTTTTCGTTTCAACCGCCGGCAACGACGCCTGGACGGGACGATTCGCCGAACCGAACGCCGGCAAAACCGACGGCCCCTTCGCGACGTTGCCACGCGCTTTGGAAGCAGTGCGTGGTGAGAAAGATGAGCGCACGGTTTTTGTCCGGAACGGGACTTATTACTTGCGCGCGCCAGTGCTGCTGACGTCTGTGGATTCCGGCACGCACATTCAGGCTTACCCCGGAGAACGCCCCGTGTTGAGCGGCGGGCGGCCCATCACCGGCTGGCGCAAGGGCGACGGAAATATTTGGTCGGCGCTGATTCCAGAGATGCGCACCAATCGGTGGAATTTTCGCCAGCTCCGCGTCGGCGACGAACTGCAAACGCTCGCCCGCTTTCCGAACTTGGATTCCAAGGAACCGCTCAAAGGCGGCTGGTCTTCCGTCATCTACACCGGCCCCAAAGCGGGCGCGTTTGGCGCGGCGATCACCAAAACCCATGCGGTCGGGGACTGGCTCGAATGGAAGATTACGGTTCCCGCCAGTGCTAATGCGCCGCGTCCCGTGCCCGGCGCTCTGCCAGTGCCGGAAACGCCGGAGGATTACGCGCTGTGGGCTTTGTATACCGGCCACACCAACATGACGGGCCGCACTTCATTACGCGTGGATGGCGGCGCGCCCGTCCTACTCGACAATCTGGCTTACACGGGCACGGCCTTTCGCTGGGTGCGCGCGGCCACGGTCAAGTTGACCAAAGGCGAACATTTTGCCCGCTGGACAAATGACAAAGGCGGAGCAATCAGCCTCGACGCGTTCCTATTGTCCGATGATTTGAACTGGAATCCCGCCGCCAGCCCACGGCCCGCAGCGGGAAAAAGCATGATCGTCGTTCAGGCCGAAGCTTTCACTGCATCGCTCGCCAAGGAAATGGGCGTGCCCGAAACCGCCACCCCGGCTTACAAAAATCGTTTTCAATTCCGGCCGGGCGATATTAAGAGCTATCCTCGCTCGCTGGAACCGGAAGTCCACATCTTCCCCGGCACGGGTGCGGCAAGTTCCATCCTGTTCCTCAAAAACATCGACGTGAACAATCGCGTGGCCTACGTGGAGGAAAACAGCAACGCCTCGGAAGAGATTCGCGCCGGCAACCGGTACTACATCAGCAATGTCTTCGAAGAATTGGATTCGCCGGGCGAGTGGTATTTGAGCCGCACCAACACCACGCTTTACTACTGGCCCAAGTCGCCGGAATTTCAAACCAGAGGCGTGGTCGCGCCAGCGTTGGACCGGATCTTCGATCTGCGCGGTGATCCGGCAAAAAATCAATGGGTGGATCGCGTCACGATCGAGGGATTTGAATTCAGCGACACGACGTATTCGCGCACCATCGTCAACGCGACGCCCACCGACGCAGCCATCTGGCTGTCCGGCGCGCGCAGTTGCGTGATCTTGGGCAATCGGTTCATCAACATCGGCGGCTACGCGGCGCGGTTGGAAAATAAAAGTTCGCAAAACGAATTCACCGGCAACGAGGTCGCCTACGCTGGCCAGGGCGGCGTGCTCCTCTTCGGCAACACGGCCGCGCAGCCGCTCGACAACTCGATTGTGGGAAACTGGATGCATCACGGCGGACAAATTTACAAGCAGGTCGCCGGCGTGCTTTGCCTGACGGCCAGCCGGACGCGCGTGGCCCACAACCGCATCGAGCACATGCCGCGCTTCGCCGTGTCCCTGCGCAGCCTCGATGACAAAACCTATTCCCACGAAAATGTCGTGGAGTATAACGACCTGCTTTTCACCAACGAGGAAACGTCGGAGTCCGGCGCGGTGGAAATCCTGGGACGCCACAAAAAGGAAACGGGTGATGTGATCCAGTTCAATCGCATATTGGACGTCGTCGGTTTGAAAACCGTGCCTGACGGCAAACTGCCATTGGCTGGCTCCACTTTCGGCATTCTCCTCGACGACTATGCGAGCGGCGTCACCATCAAGGGAAATCTCGTCGCCCGGCACGATCTGGGTGGTGTCTGCATCAACGGCGGACGCGGCAACGTGATTGTAAATAATATTTTTGTGCAGGGCACCACCGATCAATTACGCTATCAAGTCAAAGACGAGTTCAGTGTCGGCAATCGTTTTGTCAAAAACATTGTGGTGTTCAAAGACCCGAAGGCCGGGCTGTTCAAGCACACCGGACGCTGGCGGCCGCAAGTGCTGGCGGAGACGGACAACAATCTCATCTGGCATGTCCAAGGTATTCCGTTTTTCCGGGAAGCCGAATTGACGCCGCTCGGCACCTGGGAGAAATGGCAGGCCGCGGGCATGGACCGCAATTCAATCATCGCCGATCCGCTTTTCAAGGCCGCAGCCAAGGACGATTATCAATTGCCGCTGAATTCACCCGCGTTGAAACTAGGCTTTCAGGCGATTCCTTTTGAAAAGATCGGACTGGCTGGATTCCCACGCGCTTGGAAGCTTTGACTGAAAAAGCTGGAGCCAATGGCCGGGATTGAACCGGCGACCG
>JBKJSC010000040.1:0-31138 GCA_046593035.1 Limisphaerales bacterium
CATCTCGCGAACATCAACGGCGAGTGGTTTCTCTTCGCGTTCGATCATCTCCGCAAAGACATCCGCACGTTCGTCCCGGCGCGCATCCAAGCAGCGCGGCCCACGGGCAAGTCCTTCGTGCGCCCGCAGAAATTTTCGGTGGAGAAACGGCTGCGCGACAGCTTCGGCGTCCATTCGGGGCAGGGGGAATTTGAAGTCGTGCTGCGCTTCGATGATTTAGTCGCCGATTACATCCGCGAGAAGCGCTGGCATCCCTCGCAGGAATTGCGCGAACTGAAAAATGGCGGCGTGGAACTGCGGCTCAAACTTTCGAGCCTGGTGGAAATTCAACGGTGGGTGCTGGGCTGGGGCGGCAATGTCCGCGTCATCCAGCCGCCGGAATTGAAGCAGGCCGTGCAAGCAGCCGCCCGGCAGATTTTGAAAACGGCGGAGGCGTAGCGCGCCACTTTTGGAGGGAGAGATTCCAAGCCTCGATTCCGGCGCTTGGATTAAATCGTGTGAAAATCGGGAGCCGCGCTCTTCGAGCAGGTCGTTCGAATGCTGATGGCATTGAGCGAGTAGGTGCCACCGAGCGGACAGAGCAGCTTGGAGCCCATGTAGAGCGACCATCCAAAGATATCGCTATCTGCCGGAACCGCTGTCCCGGCCTGCCTGGTTTCCACGGACCATGACCATTTGGCGCCATCCATCATCTTGAGGTTGGCGGTGCAGGCATTTCGCCGCTTGGTGGTGCGGTTCTGTATGTATTTGGGAATCGCGATCCCTCCCAAGACACCGAGGACCACCAATATGACGATGAGTTCCACGAGCGTGAAACCGGATTTACGGCAGGTTGATTGTTTCATGGGAGTTATCCTTGGCTGCCAGGCAGGCCGAGCGCGCTGGCCAGTCGCTTTCGATCCGTGGGGCCGAACGCCTGGTCGCCGACCACGATCGTCGGGCCGAAGCGTTTCCATCGGGACACCAGCTTCAGCATCGCCTTGGGGTGGGTGAAGAGGTTGACCTCGGTGAACGGCACCTGGTGTTGCGAAAGAAACTCTTTCGCCTGATGGCAGAGCAGTCAGACCGGCACGGAATAGAAGATGACGTCAGGGAGGGGTGTGGTCATGGCGGGCCATTCTGGTTTTGCATTGAATCGGGTCGAATCACATTAACCGAGCTTCATCGTTGCGGTGAACAACGGCGAACATGGCACGGATTCATCCCCACGGAAAGGCGAAAGCTTGGAAGCAGGCTCCCAAGCTTTGGCAACGTCCGGCTTAACCGCTGGGATTACAGCGTGTGAAAGTCGGGAGAGGCGCTCTTCGTGCAATCGGGCGCGACGCTGACCGCGTTCAACGAGTAGGTGCCGCCGATGGGGCAGAGCGGCAGCGCGCGAATATACAGCGTGGCGCCGTAAATGTCCGAATCCGCCGGAACCGCTGTGGCGGCTTGCTTGGCTTCGACGGCCCATTGCTGCTTCGCACCGTCAATCTGCTTGAGGTTCGCAATGCAGGAGTTCTTCTGCGCGGTCGCACGGGCTTTCACGAAGTTGGGAATCGCGATTGCCGCCAACAGACCGATGATGGCCACCACGATCATGATTTCCACGAGCGTGAAGCCGGACTTGCGGGAGGTTTTGGTTTGCATGGGTATCTTTCTCTATCTGCGGCGTGAACTGTGCAAAAAGGCGGATTATGTTATTGAGACTGATTTGTTAATAGGTTGCCTTTTACAACCGCCCACCAACCGTAGCAGGCTCGGTGCCAGAATCAATTTTAATTTCCCTTAAAAACCCACGCCGATGACGGCAGGAGCGCGAGCGGAACCAAAATGCCATGCTGTTGCCGTCACTTCAACGCAGGGTGAACACGTCGAGAATGCTGGAGTAATCATCCGTCCACACCGCTTGCTTGGAGGTTTCCGCCGGACACGCCTCCCAACGCGGATCGGCCGTCAGCCGGGCGAGGTCTGCGGGTGCGCGCGCCATGACCAGCCATTGCGACGCGCGTTTCCCCTCGGCCTTCTCGGCGGGACTGAGGTTGGTGTCGCTCTGGACGCGGCAAGCCAAACCGGCGTCGTTCGCGAGACGCGCCAGCACCGGCTTCAAGTCCAGATGCAGATTGGAAATGTGAAACGCCAGCAAGCCGTGCGGCGCGAGTTTGTCGAGATACAACCGCAGCGCCTCGCGGGTGAGGAGGTGAATGGGAATGGCGTCGGAGCTGTAAGCGTCCAGCACGATCAAGCCGTAGCTCTGCTTCGGCGCGCTCGTGAGTGACAGTCGCGCATCGCCGAGGACGACCTTCACGTTCGCCGGCGAGTCGCGTAAATAAGTGAAGTAGCGCGCGTCTTTGGCGAGCCGCTCCACTACGGGATCGATTTCATAAAACGTCCAGGCTTGCCCCGGCTGGCCGTAGCTCGCGAGGGATCCCGCGCCCAAGCCAACGACGGCCACGGGCAATTTCAACTCCGCGCCATACGCGGCGAACACTTGTCCCATCGGCCCGGTGCGATGGTAGTAGGTCAACGGTTCCGCACGGCGGCCCGGCTCGAGGCTTTGCATGCCGTGGATGGTTTTGCCATGCACCAGCAGATGGAATTGCCCCGTCGCATCCACCGTCACGCGGTGAATGCCAAAAAAACTGCGCGCGGAATGCAGCAACCGTCCTTGTTCGCCCTGATGGAACGTGCCGGCCAGTAAAATAATGGCAAGGCCCAGACCGAAGCGAAGCGGGCGTTGCGAACAAAAGAAACAAGCCAGCACCGGCGGCGCGAAGATCAGTCCGGCGGCCAGCGAATCGCCCGGCGAAAGAAGTTTGGGCACCAGCGCAATCAAGCCCAGCGTCAGCACGCCGAGCGATGCCGGTGCGATGAAATCAAAAAACATTTTTCGCCGGTTCACCTCCGCCGAATCGGCGCGAATGCCCAGCAGGCAGGCCAGCACCAGCGTCACCGGATACTCGGCGACCGTGGTGAAAATCAGCGGGGCGAGCAGGGCGTTAAACGCGCCGCCCAGCACGCCGCCGACCGACATCCACAGATAAAACTCCGTGAGGTGTTGCGTGGTGGGACGATCCCGCGCGATCTCGCCGTGGCAGACCATCGCCACCGTGAAAAAGGCCAGCAGGTGCAGCGACATCAGCAGCGCGATTGGTTCCGTGGCCTGCATCGCGAGCAGCAGCACCAGCGCGACCAGCACGATGGGCAACGCGCGTTTCAGCAGGGCGTCCGGCACGAGCGCGCGCCGCGCAAACACCAGCACGAACGTCAGCAGATAGATCGCCAGCGGGATCACCCACAAGAGCGGCACGGCGGCGACATCGCTGGAAAGATACGTCGTCACGCTGACCATCAGGCTGGATGGCACGAACGACAGCAGCACCCAGCGCACGCGCCGTCGAGCGGACGGCGTGCCAGTTGTGGCCGGCAAAGAATCTGCCTCATGTGCCGCCGCGTGTTTCGGCTCCCTCTCCTCCCCCAAAGGAGGAGATGGCTGGGGAAAGGAGGCCGTTTTTTCATCCATTTCCCCTCTCTCCGACTCTCTCCCCACTCGTTCCTCGCGGGGAGAGAGGAAAAAATCGCCTTCGGCATTTTTTATGCCGGCCACAACTGGCGTCGCGGCATTATTCGCGGAATTTAATCGTGGCGATTTCCACAGCCACAGCCCGCAGCCCGCCGTCAGCGCCACCAGCAAACCGTAGCCCACCGCCCACCATCGGCTCTGCTCGGCCAGCCGCCAGTGCGGTTCGACCAGCAGCGGATAACCCACGAGCGCCAGCAAACTCCCCGCGTTGCTCGCGGCGTATAGAAAATAGGGATCAGCGGCCGCGGAATGTTCCGTGGCGGCAAACCATTTTTGAAGCAACGGACTGCTCGTGGAAACCGCGAAGAATGGCAGACCCACCGACACCGCCAGCAATCCCAGCAGCCACAGGCTGGGATTCGTATCCGTCGGCGGCGTCCAGCCAGCGGGGATGGCGATGGGCAGCACGAGCAACGGCAGCAGCAGCAGGGCGAAATGCAGCGCCGCCTGCCGTCGCACCCCCAGCCAGCGCGTACTCGCGTGCGCGTAGGCGTAGCCCGCCAGCAACGCCGCTTGATAAAACACCAGCGCCGTGTTCCACACCGCCGGCGAGCCGCCCAGCAGCGGCAGCGCCATCCGCGAGAACATCGGCTGCACGAGAAACAGCAACGCCGCGCTGACAAAAATGGTGATGGTGTAAAGGATCAGCAAAGTATTTCAGCCCGGCGGCCTGGCGCAGCATACGGATCAACCCGACGGCGAAGCAAGCTAGGATGAAATGCGGTGTGCGTTTGGAAATTAGAGCGTTCGAACTTCCGAGAAGTCGTGCTATGGATGATGCCACCAAGGTGTCGTGCCAAACTGATGAACCATCCAATCGACAACAAAGAGGGCAATGCCCAGACCTAGAACAATTACGTAGCTGATGCGCCACGCTCTTGTCAAAAAGCGCCGCGTCAGTCCATAGGTAACGAGGCCGATAAATAGAGCGATCAGGAGAATGAAACGCGCCTGTCGGAACGGCGCAGAATACTTCATGGCGTTGTACAAATAGCCATAGCCGCGAGCTACGAGCATCTTATACCAAAAGTAATAGGCGTACGACGTGACAAGCAACAGAGGAACTCCAACGAGTTTTGCCCAAAAGACCGGTCTTGTGGAATGCGGCATAAGCGTAGTGTGGCAAACTATTATCCGAATCATTTCACCGACTTGCCCACTCTCGCCTTCACCAGTTTCCAGCCCTGTTCATTCGCTTCCAATCCCACGTTCCCGGCGTAGTGGTCATAGACCTTTTCCATCTCCGCGATGGAATCAAAATACCCGACTATGAACGCCGCGCTGAACGATTCGCCCGGCCGGATGGGCCGTCCGCCAAACTCCTCGATCATGCAAATGTACCCGCGTTGATGGCACCACGCCTCAGACACCGCTGAAGGATCGAGTGTCATGCCGGCCAGCCAAGGGCCATCGCGTCCGGTCTTGGGATCGCGCAAATGATACGCGCGGATGAAACGCTTGGGCACGGGCTGGACGTCGCGGCGATAGTTGAATTTTTCGTCCGGCGCAAAGTCCTTCAGGAATTCGCCCGCCGGAATCTTACCGTGATAACTCAGATAGACTTCGCTGAACGTGTCGCCATTCTGGTGTTTGATGTGGCCCGGCATGTCGATGCGCAGGAACAGGGCGTCGCTGGCGTTGACGCTGGTGATCTTGTCGGACGAGATGAAGTAACGTTTGCCGGCGGGAAACACGAGGGTTTGATCCCAAATGGAACCCGCCTTTTTCCCCGGCGCGGCGATGGTGTATTGGTGGCGCATCTGGACGGCGACGAAATCCTTGCCCTCGATGGTGTGCGGCGTGACCTGTTTGGCCTGCGTGCAAATCTGCGGCCCCTCGATGGAGCGCTTGGGGGTCTTACCGTGGTAGAGATTGTTGATCGGATAAACGAGGTCGCCCTTGAGTTGGTCGCGATACGCCTCATCGCTGCCCGGCTCCATGATCCAATCCACGATGTCCAGTCCGAAGCCGAGATCGCGAAAGCCGGTGCGCTTGTCGAGCAACGATCCACCCGTGACACCCGAAACGTAGCCGCGCTTCGTCACCGCCGCCTCCAGCGTGGAGGAAATGATGAGCACCTGCGTGTCAGTTTCGCCCACCTTAAATTCGGCGCAGCGTCCGGAGGAAAAAGTAAACGCGACCGCGAATGAAATAATGAACTGGGTAATTGTCTGCATAGGCTTGAACTGCTTATTCGCTGCTTCCGGTAAAAAGTCGATTCTTTTTGCCGATCTGCCGACGATGCGCGCATCACATTTTCACGCATTTAACCACCGAGGTCGTGTGTGGCTTTGCAGGTTGGCTCCGCAGGAGCCAGCGAAAGTAGCCACGGGTGAGCGCAGTGAACCCGTGGAAAATATGCACGGAGGATTGCGCCCCGGAGGGGCGAACGGGATCGGGCCAAAACGTGCCGAAGGCAACGTTGCCTTTCACTGTCCACGGGCCGTCCGCCCCATCCGGGGCGGCTGTCCTTGATAATCCATCACCACGGGTTCCCTTTGGTCACCCGTGGCAACTCTCGCGCGATCCTTTGGATCGCCGTTCGGCTGGAGCGTCCCCAACCGGAGTTCAATCCTGCCTGTCCTCTCATCAAGTGAACCACCCCATTGGCGATGGCGAATTCCGTTCCCCACACGATCCTCTTGAATTAAACCCGCGCAACGTGAATCATCCGTCCGTCCCAATTGTTTCAAAAAACAAATGCGCATGTTGAACCACGACTTTCCCCACGCCGGGCCGCGCATAGCCCTTCGCTTATGATCGAAGTAAATCTTTCCGGCAAAACCGCTCTCGTCACCGGCGGCGGGCAGGGATTGGGCCTCGCCACGGCCACGCTGCTCCACGCGGCCGGCGCGAATGTGGTTCTGAATTTCTTCGACGACACGCAAGGATTAAACCGCCAACGCGCCGAAGAAGCCGCCGCCACGCTGGGCGAACGCGCCGTCGCCCTTGCCGCCGATGTGCGCGACCTCGCCGCGGTCGAGGCGATGCTCGAACAAATCATCGCCCGCTTCGGCGCGCTGCACATTGTGGTCAACAACGCCGCGATCATCCGCGATCGTTCGCTCAAAAAGATGTCCGCCGCCGAATGGCAGCAGGTCATCGATACCAATCTGACCGGCGTTTTCAACGTCTGCCGCGCGGCCAGCGAGCGTATCGCCGACGGCGGGCGCATCGTGAACATGGCTTCCATCTCCGCCGTCATCGGCTTCTACGGCCAGGCGAATTATGCCGCAGCCAAAGCCGGTGTCATGGGAATGACGAAGGTGTTAAGCAAGGAACTTGCGCGTCGAAATATCACCGTCAATGCGGTGGCGCCCGGCGTGGTGCTGACTGAGATGGGCCAGACGATTTCCGAGGATATTCGTCGTGAAATGTTAAAACAGATTCCCCTCGGCCGCTTTGGCGAGCCGGAGGAAATCGGCAAAGTGATTTTGTTTTTGTGCAGCGACCTGGCCTCGTATGTCACCGGCCAGACGCTCCACGTCAACGGAGGCTGGTGGGGATGAGCCGCACCCGCCCGGATCGCCTTTGCTCCGCAGCCGACGCGGTCGCCCTGATCCGCGATGGCGTCACGCTGGTGTCTGGCGGATTCGTGGGAGCGGCGCATCCCGAAGCCTTGACCGCCGCGCTGGAGCGTCGGTTCCTCCAAACGGGCGGACCGCGAAATCTCACACTCGTCTATGCCGCCGGCCAGGGCGACGGCCAATCGCGCGGGTTGAATCATCTCGCGCACGCCGGACTCATAAGGCGGGTCATCGGCGGGCATTGGGGCCTCGCCCCACGCCTGGGCAGGCTTGCCCTGGAAAACAAAATCGAAGCCTACAATTTTCCGCAGGGCGTCATCTGTCAGTTGCTCCGCGACATCGCCGCAGGACGGCCTGGCTGTATCACGCACGTCGGCCTCGGCACCTTCATTGATCCGCTCCACCAAGGCGGCCGGCTCAATGCGTTGACCACCGAGCCATTGGTCGAGCGCGTGGAACTCAGCGGCAAAACGTGGCTGTTCTACAAATCGTTTCCCATTCACGTCGGTCTGATCCGAGCCACCGCTGCCGATCCCAGTGGCAATCTCGTCATGGACGATGAGGCGATCATCGGCGAGGTGCTGCCCATTGCACAGGCTGTCCACAACTGCGGCGGCACCGTCATCGCACAAGTGCGCCGCCTCCTCGATCATCCGGCCCGGCCCAAGGACGTGCGTGTGCCGGGAATTCTAGTGGATCGCATCGTTCTCGCCACGCCTCACGAACACGAACAGACCTTCGCCGAGCCGTTCAATCCGGCGTATTGCTCGCCGCGCACCGACGGCGAAGGTGAAGACACATTCCTCCTCAACCAACCCCTGCCGCTGAACGAACGTCGCATCATCGCGGCCCGCGCTTGCGATGAACTGGCCGAGGGCGCGATTGCCAATCTCGGCATCGGAATGCCGGAAGGCGTGGCGCGCATCGCCGCCGAACGCGGACTGCTGGAGCGCGTGACGCTCACGGTGGAGAGCGGCCCCATCGGCGGCATGCCGGCGGGCGGACTGAGTTTTGGCGCGGCGCATTTTCCACAGGCGATTGTGGATCAGCCTTCTCAATTTGATTTTTACGACGGCGGTGGATTGGATTTCGCGGCGCTCGGCGCGGCGCAAATTGACCGGCAGGGCAACGTAAACGTCTCGCAATTCGGCGCGCGCCTCGCCGGCGTGGGCGGTTTCGTCAACATCAGCCAGAATGCCCGCCGCCTCGTCTTCTGCGGCACGTTCACCTCGGACGGATTGGAAATCGCGGTGGAGAAAGGACAGCTTCAAATCGTCCGCGAGGGCACGATCAGCAAGTTTGTGGAACAGGTGGAACAAGTTTCCTTCAGCGGCGAAATCGCCCGCGCCGCCGGGAAAGAAGTGTGCTACGTAACCGAACGCGCGGTCTTCCGCCTGACGCCGCAGGGAATCGAGTTGATCGAGATCGCACCGGGAATTGATCTGCAAAAGCAAGTGCTCGACCTGATGGCCTTCCGACCGTTGATGCGGCAGGTCGGCCTCATGTCGGCTCACACATTCGAACCTCCGAAAGAATTTTAACATGATCGAAGTTTGCATCGTCGCCGCCCAACGCACGCCGCAGGGAAAATTTCTCGGTGCGCTGCAAAGCCAGACCGCCGTGGACCTCGCGGTTCACGCCGGAGCCGCCGCGTTGCGCACGATCGGCGCGAACAACATCGACCAGATTATTGTCGGCAATGTCCTCGGCGCCGGCCAGGGCATGAACATCACGCGGCAGATCGGCGTGCGACTTGGCCTTCCACTCTCGGTGCCGGCCTTCACCGTCAACATGATGTGCGCTTCCGGCATGCAGGCGGTGATCCTCGCGGCGCAAGCCATTCGCGCGGGTGATGCCCGGGTCGTGCTTTGCGGCGGAACGGAATCGATGTCCAATGCGCCCTATCTGCTGCCGCGCGCCCGCACGGGTTACAAGCTGGGCGACGCCACCGTGAAAGACTCTCTGCTCTGCGACGGACTCGTGGATGCCTTCGATCACGAGCACATGGCTCTGTCCACCGAGCGGCTCGCCACGCAATTTCGCATCAGCCGCGCGGAACAAGACGCCTTCGCCGCGCGCAGCCAGCAACGTTATGCCGCCGCGCAAGCCGCCGGTGCCTTCGCCGATGAATTGGTTGGTGTCGGGGAACTCGACGTTGACGAACATCCACGGCCAGACACCACGGCGGAAAAACTCAGCACGCTCAAGCCTTCCTTCAAATCAGACGGAACCATTACCGCCGGCAACGCGTCGGGAATCAACGATGGCGCGGCCCTGCTCGTGGTCTGCGACCGCCAGCGCGCCATTGAAAAGGGCTGGCCCGTGTTGGCGACGATCCGCGCCAGCGCGTCGGTCGGCTGCGATCCCAAGCTGATGGGTTTAGGCCCCGTTCATGCCACGCGCCGATTGTGTGAGCAAAGCGGTTTGGCGCTCGATCAATTCGACACGATTGAAATCAACGAGGCGTTCGCCGCGCAAACTCTGGCGTGCCTCCGGGAATTGAAACTTGACGAAAACCGGGTCAATCCGAATGGCGGTGCGATCGCGCTGGGCCATCCCATCGGCGCAAGCGGGGCGCGGCTCATTGCGCATCTGGCTCACCGCATTGCGCGCGGCGAATCGAAACTGGCGCTGGCGACCTTGTGCATCGGTGGCGGCATGGGGAGCGCCGTGGCGTTGGCGCGTGTGGACTAATTTTCAACTTTCATTTACTTGGCTCGCACCGTTGAAACGGCGACCATGACCTCGCATGAAGCGAAAAGTGATTCTCGATATTTCCCAGCTCTGCATTCGCCGCGGCGACACGGTGATTTTGGAGGACGTTTCCTGGCGGGTTGAGCGCGGCCAGCATTGGGCCATGCTCGGAGCCAACGGCTCCGGAAAAACCTCGTTGCTCAGTGCGCTGACCGGTTACTTGATGCCGACCTCCGGCGAAATCAGCGTGTTGGGCCGACACTATGGCGAGGCCGATTGGCGCGAGCTGCGCCAACATATTGGCCTGGTGAGTTCCTCCATCCGGCAGATGATGGCGGAGCCGGAGCCAGCCTTGGAAACCGTGGTCAGCGGCAAATACGCCATGATCGATCTCTGGAGGAAAATTACCGCCGCCGACCGCGTGCGCGCCGGGCGCATCTTAAAACAAATCGAGTGCGCGCATCTGGCGGAACGGCCGTGGAGCTGCCTGTCCCAGGGCGAACGCCAGCGCGTGTTGATCGGCCGCGCGCTGATGGCCCGGCCCCGGCTGTTGATTCTCGACGAGCCTTGCGCCGGACTTGATCCAGTCGCGCGCGAGCGTTTCCTGCGATTCCTCCAGCGACTGGGCGGGCAACACCACGCACCCACGCTCGTGCTGGTGACGCATCACGTCGAGGAAATCATGCCGGTATTTTCGCATGTTCTCCTGTTGCGGGCGGGCCGCGCGCTGGCGGCGGGAACCAAGCGAACCGTCTTCAATTCAAACTTGCTGTCCCAGGCCTTCGCTTCAGAGGTGCGGTTGAAAACTCACGGCGGGCGTTTCACCCTCGACGTGACGGCCTCGAAAAACGTGATCTTGTGAACGGCTATTTTTTCCAGTCGAATCAAAGTGAAGATTTACAAGCCCAGTCGGTCATGCTTGGAATAGTACCGGTTGCCGTGAATTCACATTGCCACGAGTTGTTTTATGAAACTGTGCCGGTTCCAAAACGCAGAAAACCAAACGCGCATCGGCCTGACGCTGGATGATGCGAGCATTCTTGATCTGACCAGCGTGGGTGTTGACCGCCTGCACACGTTGCTCGAAAGCGACGCCCTCGTTTCCAAGTTGACCGCGCTGGCGGCGCAGAATCCGCCGCGTCTCCCGCTGTCGGAGGTAAAACTGCTCGCGCCCGTCGAGCACCAGGAAGTCTGGGCCGCGGGTGTCACGTATTTGCGGAGCAAGAAGGCGCGCATGGAAGAATCCGATTTCAGCGCCACCGCGTACGACCGCGTGTATGAGGCGGAGCGACCGGAGATTTTCTTCAAGGCCATGCCGGAAAAAGTCATGGCCAGCGGGGAGCCGGTGGGCATCCGCAGGGACGCGCGCTGGAACGTGCCGGAGCCGGAACTGGCGCTGGTCATGAATTCGCGCGGCGAGATCGTCGGCTACACGATTGGCAACGACATGAGTTCGCGCGACATCGAGGGTGAGAATCTGCTTTACCTGCCGCAGGCAAAAATTTACGACCGCTCGTGCGCCTTGGGCCCGTGGATCAACATCGCAGCCTGCGAAACCGACGCGCGCGGCTGGACGATCCAGATTCAAATTTCACGCAACTCACAGACAGTATTTGAAGGCGAAACTTCCGTCGGCCAGATCAAGCGTTCATTCGAGAGCCTGGCTGAATTCCTCTTCCGCTCGCAGTCCTTTCGGCACGGCGCGGTGCTGCTGACCGGCACCGGCGTGGTTCCCGGCGACGACTTTACATTGCAGCCCGGCGACACCATTCGCATCACCATCTCCGGCATCGGCACGCTGGAAAACTCGGTGGTTATCGTTTGATTTTCCTGGCACGACAGGGATGCAATCCTCCAGCCAGAAGGCGTGTAACCTTCTGGCGCTTGGGGCGTCTTATGGCATGGAATGGAAATGCAATTGCGCCCGCCATGTCGGCTGGCCGATTCGCCAACAACAAACAAACGGAACAAATGAAAACGACTCAGCTCAGTTTGGTGGCCGTCCTCACGCTCGGCACGCTCGTGGCGTTCGCCCCGATGACCCAGGCCCAGGATAAGAAAGACGAGAAGAAGGAACAAACGCCTGAAGCCCCTCCCGGCGTACGGAAGGGACCCGGCTTTCAAGATCGCCTGCAACAGATGTCCGAAGCCCTGAAGCTCACGGACGAGCAGAAGGAAAAGCTCAAGCCAATCTTCAAGGAGGAGGGCGAAAAGCTGAAGGCGATCTTCGAAGATCAGAACACGCCGCGCGAAGAGAAGCAGGGCAAGGTGCGTGAAATTCGCGAAGCGATCGCCGCGAAGATCAAGCCGATCCTCACCGCCGAACAGCAGACCAAGTGGGAAGAGATTCGCGCCGAAGCCCAGAAGAAGCGCAAACAGAAACAGCAGTAATCATTTCCTCCACCTCAGTTTCACCGGGACGGCTTTATCGCCGTCCCTTTTTCTTTTGGCTGGGAATGTATTATCCGAAACGATTTTTTTGAGCCACGGATGAAACACGGATGGAACACAGATTACCGACGCGCTGGACACGAGCCGTATCCTTGGGGAGACTCGCCGACAGGTGGGTTTGATCCGAAACCTGCCACCTATACCAACCTCTGATCCTGTCTGTGTTTCATCCGTGTTCCATCCGTGGCTAAAAAACAGTTCCGGCCAAGAACGCCTACGGTTTCTCCCCCTGGATGGACAGCCAGTAGCCGATGGCCGCGCCGCCCACCGCGCCAACCAGCACCGAGAGCATCACATCGCCCCGCTTCCATTGCAGCATGGCGAAGCCGATGGTGCCGCAGATGGCCATGAACGCGATGCTGCGCGCTAGGCTCATTTGCTTCGCGTCATCAGTTTCCTCTTCTTTCTTCTCCGCGAACGTCTCTCGGCGTCGCGCACGCTCCGCCGCCGCGCGTTCCATGAGCCAGGCTTCCAGTTGCGGTTTGGTGGACGGGGTGAAGATGTTCATCCCTTTCTTGGAACGGAGAAACGACAGTTCCGAACGAATGCCGCCGTTGTTCGTCGCCACATAGACCGGCGAATCCGGCGACTTGCTCAACAAATGATACGCCAGCCCGATGATCTTCTGATCGACCGGCGATTTCGGCCCCAGGAATTCCTCGTGGATGCGCGGGATGATGATGCGCTCCAGACTGACCTCATCGTAATTCTGCAAGCCCATGATTTTGGAGCACAATGTCCGCGCACGCTCCGCGTTCGACTCCTCCCCCGAGCCAATCTTTTGAAAAATCTCCTCCTTCACCTGCTTGGGGATGACGTGCAATAAAACCGTCGGCTCCTCGTCGCCGATCAACAACCGGTTCGGTTCGGACACCACCTCGAAACTCACCGGAACCTCCTCCTGCATGAGGAAGGACGTGTCATAAACAATGGTGATTTTTTCCATAGTCAATCCGCCGTGATCAAAGTACTGGGGAGGAATTTATTGTCCGCCGTTGAAAAACCAATCAAATAGTTCGAGGCCGAAAAAGAGCTTTACCTTCCGATTCACGGTTTCTTTACCGGTCGGTCCTCCACCGGCACTTCAGGCAGCTTCTTCTGGTTCTTGATCTGCTCCTTCAACTTGAAGTACTCCGCCTGGTTCGTGGCCGAAGGCTTGAAGGGCACGCGCACCAGCTTGCCGTCGGGCCGGGGCTTCGGCGGTTTCAACTGGGGTGCCATGCCGGGGGGCAACAAGTCGCGGGGTTGCAGGCAAAACTCCAGCACTTCATCCAGTCGGGCATTCTTGGGGATCAACTCCGGCTGCCGCGCGGTGCGTTCCAGATGCTCGGCAAGCTGCACCATGAATTGCGTGACGAGCTTCGTGTTCTCCGGCTTCTTGGCGACGTTCGTCAATTCCTCCGGGTCTTTGTCGAGGTCGAAGAGTTGGATCGTTTGTCCCGGCAAGGGCTGGCCGGTGGCGTAACCATCCTCGCGCAGCCGTTCGCCGGTGCCGTAAATAAATTTCCAGCGGTCGGTGCGTAAATAGGCCTCTTCATTCTCCGAGTATTCGATGATCACCTGATCGCGGTGTGTGGTGGTTTTGCCCAGCAACAGCGGTCCGAAGCTTTTGCCTTGGACGTTGGCCGGAATTTTCACATCACAAAACTCCAGCAGCGTCGGCACGAGATCGACGAACTCCACCAGCGCCTTGGTGTTCTGTCCGGGTTTCACCTGGCCGGGAAAACGAATCATCAACGCCGAGCGCACCGCCGGCTCGTAGCCGCAATGCTTCTCGAATCGCCCGTGCTGGCCGAGCATGTAACCGTGGTCGCCGGTGTAGAGCACCAGCGTGTCCTGCGCGCGGCCCGATTTCTCCAGCGCGTCGAGCACCCGCCCGATGTTCCGGTCGAGAAACTCCGCCGACGTGTGATAGGCCGCGATGATTCCCTGTTTCTCCGCGTCCGTCAGCTTGCGGAAGATTTCTGGGATTTGCCCCTCATCGGCCGTCCACACGCGCGGCGCTTTGAACTCCTCCGGTTTGTGTCGTCCTTGATATTCAACCGGAAAGTGAAACGGCGAATGTGGCTCATAGAAACTGACCATCGCGAAAAAAGGCTTCTCCTTCCGATCCGCCAAAAACTTCGCCGCCTCCTGCGCAAAAAAAGTTCCCGCCATGTCGGCATCCACCGCGCCGAAAGGCCGCGCGGCGCTGTTCAACCAGACGCTGGCCGGATCGTTGAACGGCTTCCACGGCGGCTGCACTTCCACGCCCGGCGGCAACGGCGTCTGGCCCTTCGCTTTCAGCCACGCCTGGTGCTGTGGCTGGTCGATGCGCAGATCGAACCCGTGCTTGAGGTCGCTATTAAAATGCATTTTGCCGATGGCTGCCGTGTCGTAGCCCGCCGCCGCGAGCATCCCCGCGAGCGTGGTTTCCTTTTCCGACAACGGCGTTTTGAGCTGCGTCACGCCGATGGTGCGCGGGTAGCGGCCGGTGATGAAGGATTGCCGCGATGCGGTGCAGACGGGGGAATTACAGTAGGCGCGGTCGAAACGCATTCCTTGACCGGCCAGCGTGTCGAGGTTGGGTGTGCGGACTTGGGTGTTGCCGTACGCGCCGATGACATACGGCGCGTGGTCGTCGCCACAAATCCAAAGGATGTTCGGCTTGCGCTTCTCCTGCGCCAGCGCGGTCGAGGCCGCGAGCACGTAAAACGCCATCAATAGCAGCGAAGTGAAGCGCAGTAATTTTATCATGCCAGACATGCCAGAGCTTCCCATCAATTTACTGCGGCTTCAAGTGGCTTCTCGGCCCGCCGATTTTGTGCGTGTGCCGGCGCGCTGGCTGCGGCAAGCTCGCCAGCGTTTATGAGCCAGACCGAAACTATATTTACCGCCGACTCGCCGGACATTTATCAAATTAAAACCAAGGCCAACGGACCGGCGGGCACCTTGCCGATCACGGAAGACCTGTTGCTCAACCGTCCCAGCGGCGATCTTTTCGGCCTTACGCAAAACGTCGGCATGGGTTGGAATCCCGACGAAGTGGGCCGCAAACAATTCCTCATCCTCAGCACCCAGGGCGGTTTGCGCGCGCCAGATGGCCAGCCCATCGCGCTCGGCTACCACACGGGCCATTGGGAAATCGGCTTGCTCGTGGAGGCCGCCGCGCGGGAGTTGCGGAAACTGAAGACCATTCCATTCGCCGCGTATTGTTCCGACCCGTGCGACGGTCGCACGCAGGGCACCACGGGCATGTTCGACAGCCTGCCTTACCGCAATGATGCCGCGCAAATCTTCCGCCGCCTCGCGCGGTCGCTTCCCTGCCGCAGCGGCGTGATCGGCATCGCGACCTGTGACAAGGGCCTTCCGGCGATGATGATGGCGCTCGCCGGCTTGCCCGATTTGCCGTCCGTGCTGGTGCCCGGCGGCGTCACGCTGCCGCCCGCCGATGGCGAAGATGCGGGCACGGTGCAAACTCTGGGCGCGCGCTATTCACACGGATTAATTTCGTTGCAGGAAGCCGCCGACCTCGGCTGCCGCGCCTGCGCTTCGCCCGGTGGCGGTTGCCAGTTCCTCGGCACGGCGGCCACGGCGCAGGTCGTCGGCGAAGCGCTCGGCATGTCGTTGCCGCACTCCGCGCTCGCGCCTTCGGGTCAACCGGTGTGGCGGGACATGGCGGTGCGTTCCGCGCGTGCCGTGGTGGCCCTGGAACAGCGCGGCTTGAAATCGCGCGACGTGCTGACCGACGCGAGCATCCGCAACGCGATGGTGGTCCATGCGGCCTTTGGCGGCTCGACGAATCTGCTGCTGCACATTCCCGCCATCGCCCACGCGGCGGGGCTGAAGCGCCCGACGGTCGAAGATTGGATTGACGTGAACCAGAAAGTTCCGCGACTTGTGAGTGTTTTGCCCAACGGCCCGGTGTATCACCCGACGATCCGAGTTTTTCTCGCCGGCGGCGTGCCGGAGGTGATGCTGCATTTGCGCCGGCTAGGCTTGCTCGACACGAGCGTGTTGACCGCCTCCGGTCAGACGCTCGCCGCAGTGTTGGATGTGTGGGAATTTTCCGCGCGCCGCGCAAAGTTCCGCGACATATTGCGCGCGCAAGACGGCGTGGATCCGGATGAAGTAATTTTTTCACCCGAACAAGCGCGGGCGCGCGGCCTGACCGGTACGGTTATTTTTCCCCGCGGAAACCTTGCCCCGGAAGGCTGCGTGATCAAAAGCACCGCCCTCGATCCCAGCGTCGTGGACGGCGACGGCGTCTATCGCAAGGAAGGCCCGGCGAAAGTTTTCACGAGCGAGAAGGCGGCCATCGCCGCCATCAAGCAAAAACAAATCCAGGCGGGCGACGTGATGGTGCTCACCGGCATCGGCCCAATGGGCACGGGCATGGAGGAAACGTATCAAGTCACTTCCGCGCTCAAGCACCTGCCCTTCGGCAAGCACGTCGCCCTGATTACAGACGCGCGCTTCTCCGGGGTTTCCACCGGCGCGTGCATCGGCCACGTCGGGCCGGAAGCGCTGGCGGGCGGTCCGATTGGCAAGCTGCGCGATGGGGACATGATCCGCATCGTGATCGACCGCAATCGCGGCGAAGGCAGCGTTGATTTTGTCGGCGAAAGCGCCCGCCGTTTCAGCGCGGAGGAAGGCGCAACGATTCTGAGCCGGCGTCCGCTCCGCAATGATCTCGCCGCGCACCCCGCCCTGCCGGATGACACACGCCTGTGGGCCGCGCTGCAACGCGTCGGCGGCGGGACGTGGGGCGGCTGCGTCTTCGATGTGGATCGCATCGTATCGGCGCTGGAAGCGGGCGTGGCTGCGGAGAAATAGCGCGATTCGTCTTCTCGTCGCTGGCAGCGCGTATCGTTTATCATTGTGAATATCTCTAACTTGACAAATCAGCCGGCCTTTCTAGCCTACGCCACGTTATGCTGGAAGACTCCATTCCGCGTTTGGGTGTCCGCCTGCTTCGGTTGGTGATTACTTCCGCGTTTCTCACTGCGTTGGTCAGCGTCGCCACAGCATTGCCGTTGCGCGAATCACTCGGCATGTTCGAGTCGGGCGCGACCCTGCCGCAACGCTGCGCGGCCGACAAGATGCGCGGCGCGAGCGGCGAGGTCAGCCGCTTTCAGATCATGCCCAACGTCTGGCGGCAATACTCGCAGTCCCGGGACTACGACAATCCCGAGGTCGCTTGGAACGTGGCGCAACGTGTCTTGCAGGATCGTGTCCACCGGTTCCGCGCGGCCAACGGTCGCGCGCCGGACGCGGCGGAACTTTATCTCATGTGGAACAAGCCGGGCCATTTTCAAGCCGCCGGCTTCGATGTCAAACGGGTGAAAACTCTTTTCAAAGAGCGTGCGCAACGTTTTGCCAATCTCTGCGCGCGTTCCTAGCTGGGGATCGCTTGTGGGGCTGGCCAAATAATCGCTTGCCTGCCCCGCAGTCGGTTTGTAGATTCCCGCACCTTGCTGCACGCGTAGCTCAATTGGATAGAGCATCTGACTACGGATCAGAAGGTTCATGGTTCAACTCCATGCGCGTGCACCATATTAAAACTTCAATGCTTTAAGGGGTTTTATTGATGTTCTCCTTTTCATTTCTTTGTTAAAAATATTTCCACTGAGCCACGTCTGAGCCATTTATCCGTTCCCAAGCGGGTTTTGGCGGTCAACCGCACCGAAGGCAGTCGGCACTTATCTTTGCCAGTCGGGTTGGTCGGAGGTCGGCACCCGTGGCCTTGCCCCGATTTGGTGGGCAAAAGAAGTGTGATTGTGTGAGGCAGGGAGAACGCACACGAACACCCACGAAAACGCCACCGCCACCGGATAAAAAGAGGAGTTGACAAACCACCTCAACTGCCGAACAAGTGTAATAGTGGATTCAACGGCGTTCCCGACGCCCAATGGAAAGCGAGTTGTATGATCTCGAATGAACGACCTTCACCCTACGGACATCGGCCCCATTATACTTCCGCCCCCAAGCCAGCGGTGGCTGAGGAGACGATCAAAACGGAAAAACTCCAGATCGAGCGAAAGACTTTCGTGTTTACGCTCAAGGAAAATCCGCGCGTGCGCTTTCTGCGCATCACCGAAGATGTTGGTGGGCGGCGGGACAACATCATCGTGCCCTCGACCGGCCTGGAGGAATTTCAAAAGGTGCTGGCCGAGATGGTGAAAGTCGCGGCGGAAACCCCGCCGAAAGACCCGGAATAGCCGCAGCGACGCTTTCTATTTCGCCGCTTTGCCCGCCGGCTTTCGTTTCTTCCGAGTTTTGACATTCGCCGCGTCGTTCCACAGGCCTTCCAAGTCGTATTGCGACCGAGTTTCGGGGCGCATGACATGCACCATCACATCAAAGTAATCAAGCACCACCCAGGAGTTCTGCTCGCCGCCCTGGCTGGCATTGGGCCGCAGCCCGTGGTCGTCGCGGAGCTGATCCTCAATGACGTTCACAATGGCGCGGATGTGCGGTTCGCTGGTGCCGGTGACGATGACTAGATAGTCGGTGATGGAGGAAACCGCGCGCACGTCGAGCACCACGATGTCCTCCGCTTTTTTATTGTCGGCCAGTTCCCGGCAGAGCTGGGCGAGTTTTTTAGATTCCATTGTGGCCGAGAATGCCTGAGACAAGCTCAAAGATAAAGCCTTTCGTTGGCAATCGCCTCGGCCACTGCGGGCGGCACCAGCCAGCCGATCGGAAGCCCTGCTTTCACGCGCTGGCGGATTTGCGATGAGGATACGCCGAGCGGGAACCCTTTCAAAGCCCGACCGCGGAAGGGGCGTGGCAATTCCGTCGTTGGTTCGCCCGGTCGGGGAATGACGATGAATTCCAGAAGCCGGGCGAGTTCATCCGCCTCGCGCCACTTGGGCAACTGCGCCACGAGATCGCTGCCGATCAGATAGAACAGCTTGGCCTCGGGGAAGCTGCTGGTGTAATGGCGCGCGGTGTCGATGGTGTACGAGAAGCCGCCGCGCGCGATCTCCAACTCATCAATTTCGTAATGCGTGTGCCCGGCCAACGCGAGCCGGAGCATACGAAGCCGTTGTGCCGCTGGTGCGGGCTGGGAGCCGGGCTTCAACGGCGACTGCGCGGTGGGAATGAAATAAAGCCGCGCGAGTTCCACTTCTTCGCGCGCCGCTTGCGCCACGAGCAAGTGGCCGAGCGTGACCGGATCAAATGAGCCGCCAAACAAACCGATGCGTTCCATAAACCAAGGCTAACGGCTGCGGGCCAACGGCGACAGGCAAAAATTCCTAACAGCACCGGTTCACGCCTTTGAAGCGTTGCTCGGTGACTTGCGTGTAGATTTGTTTCTGCGCGGCGGAGTGCTCCGGTTGGGCGCAGTCGCACAGGCCGACGGCTTGCTGCGCGCGCTCCAGTTGCGCTTCGCCGGAAAGTTCTCGGACCAGGGCAAACGCCAGCGCAAACAAGCTGAACAAGCGCAGCGGCTTGCCCTCCGCGACCGCGTAATCCGGCAGCCAGACCGGTTCGGTTTCGCACAGGTCGGCCAGCCGTTTGCGCGCGAGGAGCAGAATCCATTCGCGTACACTCAGGAGCACGATGAGCGCGACGAGCGTGAGGAATGTGCCGGCGACAAAGGCATCGAGAAGGTTGTTGAACCGCAGAGTTCGGTTGGTGGAGATCGCTTTCTTGGCCGTCGCCACCGCTGCCGCTTCGCCGGTGGTTTGCGCAGTGGCGAGCGCCTGTTGCAACGCCGGAAGTTTTCCATCAAGCGTCTTCACTTGCGCCAGGAACCCGATGCGCGGATCGGCGTGAAAAATCTTCTGCACCCCCGCTGTCACCGTTACGGACAGCAGCCAGATCAGCGGCACCAGCGTGATGAACGCGAGCGCGGGCGAGCGTTTCGGCGGATTATTCAACGCCATTTTCAAAATCACCGTCGTCGCGAGGCACAGCGCGATGGCCGCAAGGAGTTGATTGGCGATGCCGAACAGCGGCCAGAGCGAATTGATGCCGCCGAGTGGATCGCGCACGCCCTGGATGAGGAAATAGCCCCAGCCCGCGACCATCAGCGCGCTGGCGAGAACATTCGCTGTGACGCTCCGGGTGTCGCCCAGCGGCTTCCAGAGATTGCCCAGCACGTCTTGAAGAATGTAGCGGCCCACGCGCGTGCCGGCGTCGAGCGTCGTCAGGATGAAGAGCGCTTCGAACATGATGGCGAAGTGATACCAAAGATCGAGCCAGCGACCGTTGACGGCCTTGGAGAAGATTTGCGCCATGCCCACGGCCAGCGTCGCCGCGCCGCCGGTGCGACCAAACAAAGTGTCTTCGCCCATTTCCTTCGCGAGCTGCTGCATCTGCCCGAGCTGCACGGGAAAACCAAGGGCCGTCACTTTCGCCACCGTGGCGGAGGGTTCGCCCGGTATGTTCATGCTGAGGTACACGCCGGGATCCAGTGTGCAGGCGGCGATGAGCGCCATGATAGCGACCAGCGATTCCAGACACATCGCGCCGTAGCCAATGGGCCGCGCGTAGCTTTCGCGCGTGATGAGTTTGGGCGTCGTGCCGCTGGCGATCAGCGTGTGAAAACCGGAGATCGCGCCGCAGGCAATGGTGATGAAGCAAAACGGAAACAGTTTCCCCGCGACCACCGGACCAGAGCCGTCAATGAACTGGCTGATGGCAGGCATTTTCAAATTTGGCAGCACGAGGAACACGCCGAGCGCCAGCGCGAAAATCGTGCCGAGCTTCATGAAAGTGCTGAGATAGTCGCGCGGTGCGAGCAACAGCCAGACTGGCAGCACGCTCGCGGCAACGCCATAGACAATGATGCCCCACGCCAGTGTTTCCTGCTCGAACTTGAATAGTTTCGCCCAGTCCGCATGGCCGTGAACATATTGGCCACCCCACACCGCCAGGAGCAGCAGCACCACGCCGATAGCCGAGGCTTCCATCACTTTGCCGACGCGCCAGAATCTCATGTAGCCGCCCATGAACATCGCGATGGGGATCGTCGCGCCGACGGTGAAGACGCCCCAGGGACTTTCCGCCAGCGCTTTCACGACGACCAGTCCGAGCACGGCCAGCAGAATCACCATGATCGCCAGGATGGCCACCAGCGCGATGACCCCGGCGGTGGTGTTGAGTTCCTCCTTCACCATTTGGCCAAGCGATTTGCCGTTGCGACGCATGGAGCAGAAGAGAATGATGAAATCCTGCACCGCGCCGCCGAGCACCACGCCAATCAAAATCCAGAGCGTGCCGGGCAGATAGCCAAACTGCGCCGCCAGCACCGGTCCGACGAGCGGCCCCGGCCCGGAGATCGCCGCGAAGTGATGGCCGAAGACTATCCATTTGTTCGTCTTCACAAAATCCTTGCCGTCATCCAGGACTTCGCACGGCGTGGCGCGGCGATCGTCCAGCATCATCACCCGCACGGCGATCCATTTGGAGTAAAACCGGTAGCCGATGGCATACGAGCAGAGCGCGGCGATGAGGATGTACACGGAGTTGATTTCCTCCGCGCGATGAAGCGCGAGCGTGAGATACGCCCAAGCGCCGAGCAGGGCAACCCCAAGCCAGACCAGGATGGTGGCATTTTTTTTCATGTCATAGGCGGCACGGCATTTGCAGCGCGATCATCATACGGGTTGGGGATGTGTATTCAACAGCGGCCGTAGGAAGCCCACCGAAGCTCACTTGCTGTTCTTCTTGATGACGTCACGAATCTTCACGGATTTGCCGCCTTGGCGTTTGCTTTCATCCGCGGCTTCCATGAAAGCGAAGATTTCGATGGTTTCCTCCGGCGACACCGGCGCGATGCCGGTCTGGAAAAACTTGATGATCTCGCGAACCAATGGCGTGTAGTCGCCGCCGGATTTTTGATCCACCACCGCCTTGGTTCCGAAGACGGTCACGCGATACGGTGCCGAGGCGTTCCGGATGCCGTAGAGTGTTCCGACCCGTCCGCCGGACCAGACACCGGTGGCCACATCGGTGTCTTTCGTTGCCGTGCGAACCACCGATTCACAGCCCGCCCCCATCACCGTGAAGAGCGCCTCGGTGGGATGAATGCCGTACCAGTAGAGGTCGGGGTGGTGCGGTTCCAACGAGCATGGGCCGGTGGAGATCGCGCCGCGCAGTTCGCCGTAATCGGCCTGCTTCACGTCGATGACGCCGGGATAATAGCGCAGCGACGAGGAACTGAACACCGGCACCTTGTATTGTTTGGCGAGCTGGAAGATTTTGATCGCGTCTCGCAACGAACCGGCCAGCGGCTTGTCGATGAACAGCGGTTTGCCCGCCTTGAACACCGGCAGTGCCTGCTGCAAATGCGGCCGGCCATCCACGCTTTCGATCATCACCGCGTCCACGTTCTGGCACAACTCCTCGATGGTGTCGTAGATTTTCACGCCGTATTTTTCCTGCAACTCCTTCGTGTAGCCCTCCACGCGCGACCAGCTTGTTTCAAGGTCCGGGCTGCCGCCTTTGAACGCCCCGACGACCTTACCGCCGGGGACGTAATTCTTGTCCAGCGGATCGTTCAGCCGCCGCGTGAACTCGGGGGCATGCGACGTGTCCAAACCGATCATCCCGATGCGGAGATCAGCGCCGAGGAGCGCGGGAGCGACAGACATAAAAAAGGCGAGCGATGATAATACGCGAGGTCTCATAATTTGTTCCTGATGATGTGCCGGTGATTGCAAAAAGTAGTCCAACCTGTGGACAGGGGGAAGGAGAATGTCGCCCTCAAAGAAATTTTGACAGGATGGACAGGAGGAACAGGATTTCAAATGGATCCAATCCGTTCTTCCTCCTGTTCCTCCTGTCCATCCTGTTAAAAGCACCGACTGCGCGGTCGTATCTCCGAATCATTTCGGTTGAGACTTCGGGGCGTCCGGCTAGATTAGTCGCTATGAAAACTCAAACTATTTTGCTGGGAATCATTTTGCTTGGATCGAGCCTGGCCCTGCCGGAGAACTCGCGTGCGGCAGAGACGCCGCTGGATTTTGGCAAGGTGACGGAGAAACTCGTCATGATCCCGATGCGCGATGGTAAGCATCTCTCGGCCTATCTCTATTTTCCCGAAGGCCAAGGCCCGTGGCCGGCGATTTTTGAACAGCGTTACGCCGCGATCAATGGAGTCGGGTCGCGCAAAGCCGCCGCGAAAATGGCGGAGAGCGGTTACGTGGTCGGCATGGTGAATTATCGCGGCACCCATCTTTCAGAAGGCACCTGGGTCGGCTACCGCGCGCTGGCGTGGGGCGAATTGAAGGATGGCTACGACACCTGCGAATGGCTGGCGCAACAGCCGTGGAGCACCGGCAAGATCGGCACGTATGGCGGTTCGCAGGCGGGCTTCGCGCAAAACTTTCTCGCCGTTACGCAGCCGCCCCATCTGGTCGCGCAATACATGACCGACACCGGCTTGAGCCTGTTTCAGGAGGGCTACCGCATCGGCGGCATCACTCGGCCCAACCGTTTCAAAAGTCTGGAGAAAGACTGCCGCGATCCGGCCGACAATCAGAAACTGCTGGAAGCCTGGTTTGCCCATCCAAATTATGACAATTACTGGAAGGACGAAGATTGTTCGCTCCACTTTCCCAAGATGAACGTGCCGTGTTTCACCATCGGCAGTTGGTATGACTTTATGAGCGTCGGCTCCATCCAGAGTTTCATTGGCCGGCAACATCGCGGCGGATCGAACTCGCGGGGCCAACAGCAATTGATTCTCGGCCCGTGGCTGCACGGCGGCTATCCCAAATCCAACCGCATCGGCGAAATGGTTTATCCGGAGAACGCCTTCTTCGATGTCTATGCCCACATGACGCGCTGGTTCGACCATTATTTGAAAGGCGTCAATAACGGCGTGGAACAGGACGCGCCCGTGCGCTACTACGTCATGGGGGCGACCGGCGAAACCAACGCCCCAGGTAACGAATGGCGCACCACCAAGGACTGGCCGGTGAAAGTGAAGAACACATCCTACTTTTTGCGCGAGACGGGCAATCTTTCGCGGGAGGCCCCGTCCGCGAAAGACTCGACGACAGTTTACGTCAGCGATCCCGATCATCCGGCGGAAATTCCGGGCACGTCCTTTCCCGGCGCGCGCGATGCCCGCGCCTTCGAAAAGCAGGCCAGCGTGCGCACGTTCACCACCGAACCGCTGGCCGAGCCGGTCGAGTGGACGGGCTTGGTGCGCGCGGAATTATTTGTCTCGTCCACGGCGCGCGACACGGATTTCATCGTGCGCGTCAGCGATGTTTACCCCGATGGCCGCTCGATTCTCATCATGGATTATCCACGCCGCGCGCGGTATCGCGAGGGCTTTGACAAAGAAGTGCTGATGGAGCCGGGCCAGGTTTACAAGGTCGCGTTCGACGTCGGTTCGTTGAGCCAGATATTCAATCGCGGCCATCGCATCCGCGTGACCGTGGCCAGCAACGGCGCGCCGTTGTATGAGCCGAATCCGCAGACCGGCGAGCCGTTGACCATCGAGTGGCCCGCGCAAGTCATGGCCGCCGAGAACAGCATTCATCACGAGCGCAACCACGCCTCGCGCATCCTCGCGCCGGTGAAGTAATGCATTTGGGACGTTCAGAACACGCATTTGACTTAACACTAAACCGAATCCGATGGTTTTTAGGGACAAGACCGTTCTATCGAATCGCCTTTTCACTTATGCCCGCTTAATTTGTGGCCGACGCGCCTATGAACCCAATCCTTTTGCATTTGGCCAACGGCAATGCCTTCTTCATCGGACTGGGACTCGTGTCGCTCGCCACAGCGGGTTGCTTCCAGCAGAATCGCCGCGCCCTAAAATCGCTGCTGACCTGCCTCTGGGTCGTGGGAATCGTGCTGGTGGTGCTCTCGGCCACACCGCTTTCCTTCTGGGTTTACGGCGCATGGCTGGGCCTTTGCCTCACGGGGCTGATCGTTCTTAATCGCCGCGTCTCGTCGGCACCGTCGTCGCGATCCAGATTCTTGCTCGTCGCAGCAGTCCTGGGATTTTCGCTCGCAATGAGCCTCATGGAGATGCCTTATCACAGACCCCCTTCGATAGCGGTTTCCTTGAATCAACCAGTTTTTGTCTTGGGTGACTCAATCAGTGCCGGCACGGTCGCGAAGGATCGCAGTTGGCCATTGGTCTTGGGTGATCTAACTCATCTCAAGGTGATCAATCTTGCCCAACCGGGAGCCACCGTGGCATCCGCTCGCGCGCAGGCGCCGCGGGTTTCCGGTCGCGATGCTTTGATCCTAATCGAAATCGGGGGAAACGATTTGCTCGGCGGCAGCGACGCCAATCAATTCTTTCACGAACTGGACAAGTTACTGGCCACGCTGGCGGATGGAACAAATCAGGTTGTTATGTTTGAACTGCCAAGCGTCCCCTTTCAGAATTCGTTCGGAGCCGCGCAACGGCTACTGGCCCGGCAGCACAAGGTCACGCTGATACCGAAGAGTTTTATGACGCGTGTATTCAGTTTGGATAGCAACACGGTCGATGGATTGCATCTGTCCCAAGCCGGCCATAATGCGCTGGCAACGGCTGTATTTCAGTTGTTGAAGCTGGAGAAGCGGCACTGAAGCAGCAAACTATTCGCGCGCCGCAATGCTGCGATTTTCAGAGACTCGACGAGAGCCACCCCCACTGATTCAAAAGGGACATTTAACCAGAGATTCCTTGTCAGACGGATTCATTTCGCGTCTAAACACCGGATGCCAGATTGGATCGCGGTCATAATTTTGGGAATAGTCGAAGGGGTCACGGAGTTTTTGCCCGTGTCCTCCACCGGCCATCTGCTCATCGTCGAGCACTGGCTGCACGTGAAGCAGAGCGACCTGTTCAACATCGTCATTCAAACCGGCGCGGTGCTCGCCGTGCTGCCGTTGTTTTCCGCACGCCTCAAATTCATGGCGCACTGGCGCGACCCGGCGGCGCGCGATTTCCTGCTGAAAATCCTCTTCGCCTTTGGCCTGACCGGCGTGGGAGGATTGATCCTGGAAAAAAATCATTTCAAACTGCCGGAGGAAGCCGCGCCGATCGCGTGGGCCTTGATGATCGGCGGCGCGCTTTTTCTTCTCGTGGAATACTGGTTGCGCGGCAAACCGGCGCGGGCGGAAGTGACCTGGATTGTGGCGCTGTCCGTTGGCCTCGGACAATTGGTGGCGGCGGTGTTTCCCGGCACTTCGCGTTCGGGCATCACGATTCTGCTGATGCTCGCGCTGGGCCTGAGCCGTCCGCTGGCGACGGAGTTTTCTTTTTTGGTCAGCATTCCCACGATGCTCGCCGCGGGCGGGTATAAAATCTTCAAAGCTTTGCGCCACTCCCATGAAATCACCAGCCCAGCACCGCCGGAGAACTGGGGGCTGGTGGTGTTGGGCACGCTGGTGGCGGCGGTGGTTTCCTTCGTGGCCGTGAAGTGGCTGTTGCGTTATGTGCAGACGCACACGTTCAACGCCTTTGGGTGGTACCGCCTCGGACTGGGGATTTTAATTTTGGCATTCCTGTAATCGACGCCCAACGGAGACGTAAGGTTGTCTCAAGGAAGAGGTGCTGGGTTCGGCTTGGCGGACGGTGGTTTGGTTTCATCGCCGCCAAAAAGCCCCTTGAACGTACGGAAAGGATGCAGCGGGAACAACATCATTCTGGGTAGAAAATAAAGTGGCTCGGTCTTGGGATCGTTCAAAGTGCCGGTAACTTTGTATTCAAACAACTTCGTGAACGGCAGCAGAGCAATGCTGACCACCTTGCCCACCAGCCCGGTATTGCGAAACAAGTCGGCCTCCACGCGAGCTTTGACCACGCCGTCGAAATCCACCGTGCCTTCGTACCTGAGCCGCATGGTCGGTTCAAAGATTTCGAGGTCGCGAGTTTCGATCACACTGTCCGTGATTGTGTAGGTGGTCGTGCCCCGGCTGGCCCGGCTGTTGCCCAAGCCGGGATGGATGGTGTTCAGGATGGACGAGAACAGTCCGAACATCGGCACGTCCCACAGAAAGCCGTCATGAAGCGTGGCATAGCCATAGCCTTGCCAACTCTTCCAATCGTCGCTGTTAGCGGCAGTGATGTTCACCGAGCCGTTGAGAATTCCTTCCGAGCGATTCGTTGGCGACACGATGTCCTTCATGAGCAAATCCATTTTGGCGTCGGTGAAATCGCCTTTGAAACGAAAGTCCGTGCTGACCACCTTGGCGAAATCGAAGAAACCGTCCCACTTCAATTTGCCACCGTAAAAATCGGCCTGCACATTGGTGACGGAAAGCGTGTTTGTCACCCAATGGACGCTGCCAGTCACGGCGGGCAGATTGAATTTCCAGTAACTGAACGGCCCGCCCACGATTTCAAAATGCAGGTCGGTGATGGTGATGTCGCTCAAGTGCATCGAACCATTCAATCGCACCGTGGGCGGCTTGGCGAAACGGTAAGGCTCGATGGCCGCCCGCGTCTCCGGACCGATGACGGAAGTGGCCACGTAAGGATTCATCGTGCTGAGAACATTGGTCACGTACAGGCGCGAAAGGCGGAGATCAATTCCGGCACTGGGCGTGGTGATGCGCTCCTCGCCGCGCGCGAGGTCGATGCCGGAGAAATTGAAGTATTGATTGGTGAATTGCAGCGCCGTGGCGAAACGGCTGAACGCCACGCCGCGAAAAACAAAATTGGTCACGGCGATTTGCGCGTTCACACCCAGACGTTCGAGATCGTCCCAGCGGCCCCAAAGTTCGCCCTGCACCGCCGGCAGGCTGGTGAATTGGAAGAAATCGTAAACCGTGAGCGCGTCTTCCCTTTTCAAAAAAGGTTTCACCAATTGCGGATCCACCTGCAGACGGAAGCTGGCTTGAAAATCGCCGCGGGCCAAATCCGTGGTGAAGCTCAAATCGGTCGGGCCTTCCGGTCGTTGGATCGCCAGTTGGGGCAGCCGCCAGACGGAGTTCGAGTAGATGAACAGCGTGGACAAGGAGAGCAAATTGATTTCGTGCCAACCGCAAGGGCCGAGCTTCACGTCGCCTTCCAGCGAAGCCTCACGCCAGGTCTCCGTCCACTGGGCGGGCTGGGTGTTCGTCCATGCAGGCAGGACGAGCTTGGCTGCGGCATTGATCCGGGGCGGCGCTTGCCAGGTGAATTGCTGAAGCGTGTGCTGGCTGTTGGTGTCCAGCAGGAGGCCGATCTGGTGCGGATCAAAATCCAGAAAACTTTTTACCGTCAGCGCGCGCGTGGCCACGTCCAGTTGCAGCGCGCCGTCCCAATGGCCGTCATAGAGTTCGGCGGCAAATTTCGGAATGACGAGTTCGGGTGCGCGCCATTGGCCGGAAAAAAAAAGTTTCTGCACTTGAATCTTCCCGGCTTCCAAATGCGTCAACCGGAATTCCCAATTCAGACGGAAGGGTTCCAGTTCCGACCAGCCCGCCCAGCTTGGATCGGCTTGCACGCGAAATTCCGCGCCAGCCTTTTCGAAGTGTCCGGAGATTTGCGCGCGCTCAGACGTTGCCCACGGAGTTTGCGGCCGGCCTAGGGTCAAGTCGTAATCCGCTTCCCACGGAATGAAGTTGGTCGGCGCATGGGTCATGGTCCCGAAGAGCCGCACGGTATCGGCGCTTCCCCATTGCTCGGTCTGCACTTTTGCGGCGGACACGGTCAGACGGGTTTTCAGGGAAACCGGATCGTTGGTCTGCTGCGCGGATTGTGCGCTGATTTGCAATTGAGCCGCTTTTCCCCAGCGAGTTTGGGCGTCGCGCAACTGCACCTCCCAGTCGGCCTGCAACGGAATCGAATTCGTCACGGACTGCGTGGCGCGGAGCGAGAGGCGCGCAGGGCCCGCTAGGCCCCATTCAGTTTTGAGACTATCGTAGCTGAGCTTGAGGTCGACGCTAACCATCCCGTTGGTTTGATAGCTGGAAGTGAGCAACATTTTTTCTAGCTCGCCCCACGGCGTGGCGGCCCGGCCGGCATCAAACTTCAAGTCGGCGGTGAAGCTGTTGGTGTCGCGCGCGTCGCCGTTGATGGTGAGAAAAATATCCGGCGGCGATTGGAAGTGGAACTTGCTGGCCCATGCGCGCACTTCGTTCAACGGGTTTTGCCAAGCCACCGCCGGTTGGTTGGTTCCGCGAGCCGCCGACAACTGGCGCAGAAATCCGGCGTTGGTCACGGTTCCGGTCAGATGCAGGTTGGCACCGAGACATCGCGCCTGAAATTGGTCGAGTTCCCACAGATCTCCGGGCCGGAAGTGCAGTTCGGTCTGGATGCCCTCGATGGCCAACGGCAGCGCGGGCGCATTGCTGGACGTGAGCGGCAACAAGAGCCGGCCTTGGGTCAACAGCAGCGAATCGATTTGTAATCGCCGTTGCTTGAGTGCATCCGCGTTCAACCGGAGCTGCACTTCCTGGAGTTGCAGTTGCGGGCCGTTGGTCTGCCCGGTGGGGCCGAGGCGGACGCCCTCGGCGACGATGCCTTGATACCAGCGGAGCCGCACGCGTTGAAATTCCAGTTCCAGTCCGTGGGAGCGAAGCTCCGCGAGCAGCCGCGTCTTGAGGAAATTAGGCAGGCCAACCTGGTTCAAATAAATGAACGCGCCGACGCTCAGGAGAATCAACAGGAGGAAAACAATCCGGCACCAGCGAAAGCCGCGCCGGAGGATTCGCCACAGCCGTTGCTTGTCCATCTTCGGCATAGGTCACGGGCGGTTTCGCGGCGGCGCGATCAAATCCCGCAGCACATCTCCGTACAAGGCTTGCGGAAATTTGAAAACCACAGGCTGGCCATCAAGCATGATGACGGCGTACGGCTGGCGGGTGGGCGACAACCGGCCAAATTCCACGCTCAACACTTCCGGCTTGTCGCCTGTGCCGAGGGTCAGGGAAACTTTGTGTGCGGTTTCCTTGAAGCCGTACGCGGCCAGCTTGTCCGCGCCGCGCGCGACCCATTCCTCGGCGCGCAACTGGCCGAGACGATGCAGGGTTTCTTCGAGCGAAAAATCATTGATGATGCCCTGGGAATCAGGCGCAAATTCCCATTCCTGCTTCGCGTTGCGGAGCAGATTCCGGACGCGACCCTCCTGGCTGATGCTAATGCGGCTGACATTGGTCGCAGCAAAATTCCACAGCCGCCGCTCACGCAATTCAAAGGCGGCCTTGGGCAGCCGTTCAATCTCGCCGCGCGCCACAGCGTAAACGGAATCCTCCCCTTCAAGCCGGACCAGGGTTTTATCCAGTTGGAGATTGCTACCCTGCGCGATTTGCGCGAGCACCTGGTTGGTCGTTGCCCCGACCGTGTTGGTCATGCTCGCAAGGAGCGCATACTGGCCGGTCGGCGGGGCGAGTCCGTAATTGACGAAGTCGGCGGGCGTGACCACGTCTTTGACGAAGTCCACCACTTCCAATCCGCCCAGCGAGGCCATGAGATCGTTGACCAGCGCGGGGTCGGCGGCGAAATTATGTGGCTCGCCCACACGCCAAACGTTGCCGGTCTGCCGGAACATGGTGAACGATTCTGCGCCCCGCACTTCGATCCGATTCACCGCGCCCGGCGTAAACGTGAGCAGCCGACGGTCGCGAAACTCGGTGAACGGTTTCTGCAACATTTCCAGCCATTCGCGCGGCACGAGGACGATGTTGGTGTGGCTCAACCGGCGCGCGTAAACAAACGCGGGAAGATTGGTCGGGCTGGTGCCGAACTGCACGCGGATCAAATCATTGGTGCCTTGACCAAAAGCTAGTTCCGCCTCGGGCGGCTGCAATCCGAGTGGTTCCAAATCCTCGCGCAGATTGTCCGATATGAATCGCTGCACTTGCCACGTTTGGAATTGTTGCAGCAGGTAATTGATTTTGGGGTTGTCCGCACGGGTCTGCATGGGCTTGGTGAGACGCCACGGTTGGCTGGGCTGGTCACGTTGCACCTCAAAACTGCGCAAGCCGGAGCGCACTTCGAGCCGGTTGAACGCCAGTCCGCTCAGGG
>JBKJSC010000052.1:0-5395 GCA_046593035.1 Limisphaerales bacterium
CACCGTGGCGAACGCTTGCAACGACGCGCCAAAGATGAGCGACAAACAACGCGACGCGAGCACTTCCAAACCCATCGAAACCGCGCCCGTCAACGTGACGAGCAGGATGGCCCAGGCAAAGTTCGCCTCGGAGGCTTTGTTGTCCGTTGGCGCAGTCGGAGTGGCGGCGGAACGTTGCGCCGGGTGAGTCTGGTAGCGCGCCAAACCGACGGCGGCGATGCCGATCAGCACATTGGCCAGCGCCGTCATCTGCAACGTCGCGCCCATGCCCAGCGCTTGCACGAGAACAAATCCCGCCAGCCCCGCGCCGCAAACCGCGCCGAGGCTGTTCGTCGAATAAAACCTCGCCGAGCGACGGCCAGCATCGGTGGATTCGCGTTGCAGCCATTCCGCCAGCAACGGCAGCGTGCCGCCCATCAGGATCGTCGGGCCGAGCAACAGCCCGACGCTCAACGCGGCCTTGAGCAGCAGTAACAGCGCGCTGTGTTCCAGAATGCTCGTGCCTACGCTGACGAAGACGACATCGGCGAATTTGTAAATCGAGGCGAAGAAAAACGCGTACAGTCCGATCACCACTTCGATGTAGCCATAGACCGCCAGCGGCTGGCGCACACGGCTGGCGCGTCCGCCGAAGATGCGGTTGCCCAGCGCGAGACCGCCCATGAAGACGGCGAGCACGACCGTTTGCGCCTGCACCGTGCTGCCGAAAATGAGCGAGAGATATTTCGACCAGACGACCTCATAGATGAGCGCCGTCGCACCGGAACAAAAAAACAGCAGGAGAATCATACGCGAACTGCCGGTGGTTATAGGCCAAGCGCGCGAAAAGTCGATAGTTTGTGCGGCGCCGCCTCAGCCGCGCGTTGACCGAAAGTAATCGATGCCCTAGTTTTGCGCCATGCCGAGCGACGCCACGTTTGAATCGTTTGAAAAGGAACTGAACCGGCTCGTTGATTCTTTCGGCAGGCGTTTGGCGGAACTCAAGCAGCCCGGCTATGCCGAAGCCCAGTTGCGCGACGATTTCCTCAATCCCTTCTTCCGCGCCCTCGGCTGGGACATGGAAAACCGCGCCGGATTGATTCAGCAGAAACGCGAAGTCGAAATCGAGAGCCGCACCACCATTGGCGGACACCAGAAGCGCGCGGATTATCTTTTCCGAACCGATGGACGTGACCGCTTCGTTTGCGAGGCCAAGAAACCCGCCGAGGAACTCACCGCCCGCTACGCCTTTCAAGCCAAACGCTACGCCTACAACAAAGACCTTCCAGTTGCCGTCCTCACTGACTTCGAGGAAATGAAAATTTATATCGTCGGCAGCCGCCCGTATCTGGATGAGCCGCAGGTCGGCGAGTGGAAATTCTGGAACTTCCGCCAATATCCGCTCCTCGCGCGGGAACTTTGGGATTTGCTCTCCCGCGAACAGGTTGCCGCCGGAGCGATTGATCAGGCGATTGAGGCGCTGCCCAAGAAGAAGCCCGCCGGCAAGGGCAGAGCCGCGCAGCCCTGGCTCATCAAGCCCGACCGTTCGCGGGCGCTGGATGCGGAATTTCTCAAATTCCTCGATGAAGCCCGCAAGGAACTCGCTTCCGATCTTTACAAAAACAACGACCACGCCGAACTCCTCGACGGTAACAAGCTGAATGAAGCCGTCCAACGCATCCTCGACCGCATTCTCTTTCTCCGCATCTGCGAGGATCGCGACATCGACACCGGCACCACGCTGCAAAGCATTGTCGAGACGTGGCGCAAGAATTACGACAAGGACGACCCCGGCCGTCGGGCGCACCAGCAACCAATGGAACTCCGGGAGGATCCCCTCTCCCGCCCTTCGGGCACCCTCTCCCCGTCGGACGGGGAGAGGGCCGGAGAGAGGGGACTCCGCGCGCCCAAGGATTCCCTCTGGCGCTTTGTCGTCCGCCATTTCCGCGCGTTGGATCGCCGCCCGCCCACGCATGTTCCCTTCTTTAACGGCAACCTGTTCAAACCGCACTTCAGCGAAACGCTCGTCCTCGGCGATGAATGGCTGGCCGGGTTCATCGGCGAGTTGAGCGACGACGAGACGCCCTACCTGTTCAACGTCATCTCCGTCGAAATCCTTGGCAGCGTCTATGAACGCTTCCTTGGCAAAGTGGTGCGCCCGCACGGCAAGGGCATCACCGTCGAGGAAAAGCCCGAGGTGCGGAAGGCCGGTGGCGTCTATTACACTCCGCGCTACATCGTGGATTACATCGTCGAGCAGACCGCCGGGAAATTGCTGGATGAGATTGCCGGTGCTTCTCCCTCGCCCCTCGGAGGGGAGAGGGTTGGGGTGAGGGGTGAATCTCAATCCGCTTCAGCTACGCTCAAAGACTTCGAGAAACGCACCGCTGCCCTGCGCCTGCTTGATCCCGCCTGCGGTTCCGGTTCCTTTCTCATCCGCGCCTTCGAGCGCGTCTGTGAACACTGGCAAAAGCGGCTCACCGCCGACCTCCGTGCCTCCACTCCCTCTCCTCCATCGGATGGAGGAGAGGGCCGGGGAGAGGAGGTGCCCCGCGCGGACCAGCCGCCCCTCTCCCCAACCCTCTCCCCGCTCGTGCCTCGCGGGGCGAGGGAGCCGGAGCACCGCGCCGCACCTCGGCCAACGTCTGCTTCCCTCTCCCCATCGGATGGGGAGAGGGCTAGGGAGAGGGGAACTTTGCGCGCCGCCTGGGAAAAGAAACACCGCCCGCTCTGCTGGGTGAACCCCGACACCGGCGACGTTCACCTGACCGTCGCGCTCAAGCGGCAGATACTCACGCAGAACATTTACGGCATGGATTTGGATGCCGCCGCCGTGGAAGTCACCCAGCTCTCGCTCTACCTCAAGATGCTGGAGCACGAGAACCGCACCACGCTTCAGCGCCAGCGCGAACTGCTGGCCGACGAGACCGAGATCGCCCTGCTGCCGCCCTTGCAGGACAACATCAAGTGCTTCAACTCCCTCATCGCCTCCGATTTCTCGATGATGCCCGAAGACCTCGTGCGCGTTCACGCCGGCGATTGGTCGGTAAAATTCGCGCCCATCATGAAAGCCGGCGGTTCACAATTCAGAAATCAAACACGAAAGATTGCGGAGTTCGTTCGCAACGAATTAAACTGACGCAACTGATATGAGAAACGGTTTTACAATTGCTCCACAATTCCGAGCAAACGCCCGCGCAGTTGTCTATGAGGGCGACTGTAGAAAAATGCTGCGAGAAGTTCCCGATGGCGAAATTCAACTGGTTGTTACGTCACCGCCATATAATTTGGGGAAGGAATACGAAAGCCACCTTCATTTGGATGATTACATCTCTCAGCAGCGCGAAGTGATTGCTGAATGCGTCCGTGTCTTGGCGGATGGCGGGAGTATTTGCTGGCAAGTGGGCAACTATGTTGATGATGGAGCAATTATCCCTCTTGATTCACTTCTCTATCCTGTTTTTGCCAGTTTTGGTTTGAAGATGCGAAATCGAATTGTATGGCATTTTGAACACGGACTTCACTGCTCACGCCGTCTATCCGGGCGTTACGAAACGATCATGTGGTTCACCAAAGGGGACGACTATGTGTTTGAATTGGATCCAATTCGAGTGCCACAAAAATATCCCGGTAAAAAATATTTCAAAGGGCCGAAGGCTGGGCAGTATTCTTGCAATCCGCTAGGTAAGAATCCAGGAGACGTGTGGACAATTCCCAACGTAAAAAGCAATCATGTAGAGAAGACAGGACATCCTTGCCAATTTCCAGTTGAATTGATTGAGAGATTGGTGCTGTCGCTTACTCGCGAAGGAGATTGGGTATTGGATCCGTTTCTTGGCACTGGAACTTCCGTCATTGCAGCACTGCGCCACCAACGGCGCGGGATTGGTGCGGAATTGCTTCGCAAATATATCGAGATTGCCAAGACAAGAATTGATTTAGCTGCCCATGACGAGCTTCCTGTCAGGCCGATGGATCGTCCGGTATTTGATCCGAAAGATGCTGGCCGAAACCTGCTTACTGCCCCTTGGTTGACCGAAAAGCGGCCTATTGATCAAATGGCGCTTCTGGAAAAAACAACACCATACCGCACCCGCAAATGAAAATTGTCCAAACATATTCACATTTAAATGGCTTGGAGTACTTGCTTGTTCACAAGAAAGGTCTTTGGAACGAAGTTCAGCGAGTAATTCAGGCAGTAGATGGAACGGCTTGCAAAACCAAAGTAAGCAAAGAAAAAACAATGTCGGGGAAAGTTCTTTACAGCCCCATTGACATGAACAAGGCATTTTCAAATTTGCTTGCCGAACAAGGTTGGTCTGAAAGCCGCGTGAGCTACTGGGTTACCAAAAGCGAACGGTTGATCCGTCAAACACTTGCCAAGCCCGCTGATGAGCAGAAAGCAGAAATTGAGGCTGCCGGAGAGAAGCCAATATTCAGTTATAACCAGACGGACTTTGTGAAAGATCGGGTGGCGATTGAGGTGCAATTCGGGAAATACTCTTTCGTGGCTTACGATCTGTTCGTGAAGCATCTCGCATTTTACGTTCGTGACCAGATTGATGTTGGCATTGAAATTCTTGCAATGAAATCTCTTCAATCAAGTATGTCATCTGGGCCGGGTTATTACGAAGGTGAACTTTACAATATAATCCGCAATGGTCGCGGCGTTCCGGCTGTGCCACTGGTGATTGTCGGTGTCGAGCCATAGAATGAATTCCTTAATCTGCGCCGACAAATCCCGGCACGACAAGCTGGTGGTGCTGGTGGACAAGCTGCTGGGCTTGATGCCCAAGCTACGCGCGGCCACGGCGGACTCGGAAAAGGCCACGCTCCAAAACGCCGTCACCGCCACCGACCAGCAAATAGATCAATTGGTCTATGAACTTTATGACCTCACGCCAGGGGAGATTCAACTCGTGGAAGGAAATACATGAGGTGCGATGCGCGCTTCAGTCTCCCTCGCCCCGCGACGCAGGAGCGGGGAAGAGGGCCGGGGAGAGGGGCCGCTCCGACCTTCGAGCCGACGAGCCTCCTCTCCCCAGCCCTCTCCTCCATCCGATGGAGAAGAGGGAGTCCGCGCTTTGTCAATTCAACCGCTGGTGGTGCTGGTGGACAAGCTGCTGGGCTTGATGCCCAAGCTACGCGCGGCCACGTTGGAACGGGAACACGCCGCGCTCCAAAACGCCGTCACCGCCACCGACCAGCAAATCGACGCGCTCGTCTATGACCTCTACGGACTGACGCCAGAGGAGATTCAATTGGTGGAGGGAGGCGTATGAAAGGCACGCCGCCCCGCCCGCGGCGTCCCGTTTTCGAGGAGAAGACCGCGCTGCTGCCGTGGGCGATCGCCGAATCGGTTTGTGGCGAGGTCTCGCGCTTCCTCAACGTGGAACTGCCCGCGCGCTACGTGGAC
>JBKJSC010000219.1:0-14451 GCA_046593035.1 Limisphaerales bacterium
GAACTCACGGTGACAGATGTGAGCGCTGCGGTGGCAGCGGGGCTGGCGGGCGGATACGGCGTTGGCCTCAATCGCATCGTGGCGTATCCGACGCTGAAGGCTTATCAGGGCTTGAACGCGCTCGGCAACACGGTGCGATTGAGGCCAACGCCGTATCCGCCCGCCAGCCCCGCTGCCACCGCAGCGCTCACATCTGTCACCGTGAGTTCGGACTGGTTCAAGTCCAAGGATTGCAGGAAATACTTTCCACGCTGCGGTGCGCTTCCAAGCGAATCGCGCTCGAAAGACCAGCGGTGCCCCATCAAGCTGCCCAGCGGGTTCCCGACGGTGCCGGAATACCAGCGATATCCAGAGCCGTGCGGATAGATGGGATTGAGTGTCGGCTCCCGCCAGAGCAATACGTTCGCTGCTTCCGTATGCAGCAATCCGACCTCGCTGAGATAGTTGTCTATCCACGCCGACTGTTCGGGAATGACTTTTGCCCAAGTGCAATTGACCAGGTTCGCTGTTGTATCGCCGGTTGGCTTGAGCAACAAGTCGGCGAAGACGTGAATGCCATTCAATGCCGACACCAATTCTGCCTCGTCAAACATCGTCACGTGCGTGTTTAGTGGACTGAATTTGAGTGTCGAGCCTGCTATCCAGCCAGGACTGTTTTTCTCGTCGCCGTGGATATAGTCGGCGGCGTGACAGTTCACGAGTGTGCCAAGACTGTGACCGATGAAATGAATGGGCTGGTTGTAGCCCGTGCCCAAAGTGCTGAGCAACGCGCTCCCCAGGGCCTCACCCTCGCTGCATGTTCGCGCGGCGGCAGTCGAGGGCGACTTCGTGAGGGCATTCGGTTGCCAGTCCCAAGCAACGATATTCGCTTTTGCGTCATAGCCTTTTGCGACCAAGGCGTTCTTCATGTCGGTTGGCCATTCGGTTGAACTGCTCTTCCACCCATGCGTCATCACGATGGTCATTTTGTTTCGGTCGATCGTGCCGCCGCCCGTGAAGACCTTCAGTTGCGTGCTGCTTGGCACAATCGGACGAGCGGTCAGGTTGGTTGCGGGCGGTTGAGTGGCGGGCGTCGCTGCCGGCGGTGCGGGCTGGGTCGTGGCGGGAGGCAGGTAGGCGTTCACCCGCGCGACGGCGCTGGTCACCGCACCGTAGGAATTGGTCACCACCACCCAGTAATCACCCGCGTCCGTGAGTTGGACATTGTTCAACGGCAGACTCGCCGAGGTTGCGCCCGTGACCGGATTACCGTTGCGACGCCACTGGTAGCTCAGTGGCGATGAGCCTTGGGCTACGGCGCTGAGTAGGATGTTCGTTCCGACCTTGGCGATTTGATTCGTCGGGTGGCGGGTAATGGAGGGCACAACGGGGAGGACTATTCCCACCAAGGCCACCGTGTGATAGACTCCCGCCGCAATGGCCGTCACCCCGCCCAAGCCTGCGGGCACAGTCGTTTGACCGAAGCCGTTCCATCCCCACGCCACGACCGTCCCGTCGTTCTTCAAGGCCACCGTGTGATAGCCTCCCGCCGCAATTTTGGTGTAGCGGGTTCCGGGATCCACATAGGGCAAAGTCATCCTCCCCCAAGTGACCACCGTGCCGGAAGGCGCTGCGGCGTGTGTTGTCTGGTTCGCCAGCGGTGCCAAGTGAACCAACAGCCCCAACGAGCAGAGCAGGAAGCGGGTGATGTGTTTCTTCATGAGGTGAGATATGTCACGCTTCCGCCAAGGCATATGCGCGCAGAATGTGGCGCATCGTTTGGGCGGGGGTTTCGCGCCGGCGGCGGGCTTCGCGCCGGTAGTAGTCCAGGCTGGCGGGTTCCAAGTCCACGGTCACTTTGACGGTCTTGAAGGCGCGGCGGACCTGCGCGGGACTGGGGAGGAAATCCAGATTGACGGGCGCGCCGGGCGCGCCGATGGGTTCGCCGTTGAGTTCACGCAGGTCAGTGTAAGCGATTTTGCGTTTCATAAAGTTGTCGGCCTTTCCGCCAGTAGCCCGCGCCGAGGATGCGAACCCGGCCGCCCCGTTTGGTAAAGCGCACGGTCAAGATAGTATCGCCGATGCGCCCAAAGCAATACCAACGTGGCTCGTCCCCCTGTGGGCGAGGTCGGGCAGGATGACACGTTGCACATCGGCGAAGGCGGCGGTGGCCTCCGGGAAGGCGACCCCGTGCTTGGCGAGATTGGAGATTTCCTTGGCCTTGTCCCATTCAAAATGTTCGCCAAAAATCATGTCAGACACTCACGGGCGGATGGTTCACGTTCGAAATGGATTTGGTTCTCCTCATTTCTTCGGCGGCAGTTCGCGGATGAAGGCCCACGAGACTTCCGCCACCTGGCCGTTGTCGTAGTGGATGTCGAAGCCGGCCTGGCACCAGTCGTCAATCTCCAGATGGGCGAACTTGGCCTTGGCGGCAATCTTATTGGCGCGGCGGATGGTCGCGTGCGGTTCCAAGATGCACAGCCCGTCCGCGAACTCCACGTCGAAGGCGTCCTCCCAGCTCAGGTAGCGCACGTTTTTAATCTTGGCGAACTTGCCCTTCCCGAACGGGGCTTTGGCATTCTTGGCGGCGGTTTTCATAGGCGGCCCTCGCGTTGCAAAGCGCGAATCAACTCCACGAGCTTGCGTTCAATTTTGAGCGTGTCCATCGGTTGCATCGTGTCCAAATTCACGCGCGTAAGCAAGCGCCCGTTCTTGTCGAACACATGGACATGGCGCGGCGCATGGTCGCCAATCCACCAGAGGAACATGTAACCGCCGCGTCGGATTTTGCCCATGATGCATTCTTGTAACGGGGAAAACTTAGCACCTGGCGTGAAAAACTCGAAATGAATTTTGCTTCGAAAACATGGCGTTGTCGCGTTGTCGTGCCAGCGGCCATTGTTAGAACGATCCAATTTTCCGGCCTGAAACTGGCGGCTTGCCCCCGGATGATACCCGTTCACCCCAGAAAGGTAGGCAGGTTAAAGTTTTATCACTACAAGTCCCCTCAACATGAAATTGCCTTCACGATTCTTTACCAAACCGGGTCGTGCTGTATTGCCGCTTGAGATCGCAATCCATGAACCACTCCCCAACCCAACCCAGATGCAAATAAAATCCTCTCCTACCATCAAACTGGCCACGAGTGCCTTCTTGTTCGCCGCCGCCGCGACTGCGTCAGCCCAAAGCTATCTCAACGCCCCGCCGCGGCCGCTTGGCCCGGGCACGGTCAACGAGTGGTTGCGCAAACAAAGCGACGATTTCAAAGCCTGGGACATCGGCGGCCAGTTTCGCATGCGCTACGAGATGAAGGATAATTTCGGCACCTCGCAGTTTGGCGGGGCGGCCGCTGGCGCCAACGATTTCAAAAAAATCACACTCAACCCGGATAACTCGTTCACGATGGAACGTTTTAAGCCGCACATCGGCTACAAGGCCGATTGGTTCAGCGTGTTCGTGGAAGGCCGCGGCAGCTACAGCACCGGCGACGACCGCCAACCCAATTTCGAGTCCGACGGCCCGATGGCGTTGTACCAGGGCTATGCCACGCTGGGCAACCTCAAGGAATTTCCGTTGTCCCTCAAAGTGGGGCGGCAAGAGCTGGCTTACGGGGATGAGCGACTCGTTGGGACGGCGGACTGGCTCAACAATTCTCGCGTGTTCGACGCCGCCAAGGTGCGGTGGGAAAATTCTTGGTTCACGGCGGATTTTTTCACCAGCCGTGTGGTGTTCCCGGATGACAACAACTTTAACATCGCCAACGACTACGACTGGTTCTCGGGGATTTACGCCACGTCCAAGCTGATTCCCAAACAGACCACGGAAGTGTATTTCCTCTCCCGGAACGATTCCAAAGGTTCTGCGAAGGCCACGACCGCCAGCGGCCTGCCACCCTTTCTAAATGGCCCCGCTCCCCGCGACATCTACACCGTGGGGACGCGCTGGAAATCATTACCCGATGCCCTGGCTGGTTGGGATTACACGGTGGAAACGGCGTATCAATTTGGTCATTTCAATGACCCGGCCGCCCCGGTGAAATCGCTGAAGCAGGCGGCGTACATGCTGAGCTTCCAGGGTGGCTACACCTGGAAGGAAACCAAGTTTGCTCCGCGGGTGGGCTTGGAATACAGCTTCGCATCGGGCGACAGCAACTCTAAAGACGGCACACATAACACTTTTGAAACTCTTTTCCCCTCCAACCACAAGATCCTCGGAGCCATGGACCTTTTCTCCCTCCAGAACATCCACGATATCCGGTTGACCAGTTCGATCAAGCCGCTGCCGCGCTTGAGGCTTACCGGGGACTTTCACATGTTGTGGCTTGCGGACACGCATGACAATTTCTATACCGTGGCGGGTGCGCGGCGCGGCGGCATCGCTCCGACCCCGGGGACGGGCTTTGGCATCAACCCGACTTACGGCAACTATGTGGGTTCAGAGCTGGATCTGACGGCGACGATTGTGCTGTGCAAAAATGCCACCTTACACGGGGGTTTCGGCCGCTTTTTCGTAGGCGATTACATCAAACAATCTCTGTCCGCCCCGGCGGTTGGCTCGAAGGACGCCAACTATATTTTCGTCCAGACAACGCTCTATTTTTGAGTGAACGATATTTAATACATTGCTGGAGGGTGGTTGAAAATTCAGCTTGATGACATTGATATTTCGCCCCGTGCACTGCGTGAATCACCACTCCGAAAAACCGTTTCACCCACGAAAACCAGCGGTTCACCCCGTTCGCCTTTACAGGTCCGAACCCGTCCCGTAGCTTCATCGAATATGAAAACAAACACGCTTGTTTCCTATGTCACCCTGGCCGCCCTTTGTGTGCTGCCCGCCCTTCCGGCCCGCGCCCAAGACAACGTCCACAATTTGCTGTTGCCGGAGGAAAAGCAGAATTATGCCTACCGCTGGTTGAACATCGCCCAGGAAATCATCGCCCGGGAAATCGACAAAGTGGGTGCGCGTCCGACGATCATCTCGCGGCAACATGCCATCTGGGCGACTAGCATGTATGACGCTTGGGCGGCCTACGATGCCAAGGCGGTTGGAACCCGCCTCGGTGGTACGCTCCGCCGACCCAAGAAGGAACACACGCTGGAAAACAAGCAGAAGGCGATTAGCTACGCATCCTACAGCGCCTTGTTGAGTTTGTTTCCCGGCGATAAGAGTTTTCTGGACGCTGCGATGAAAAAATTCGGCTGCGATCCGGAGGATAAATCCACCGACCCAAAGACTCCAGCCGGTGTTGGTAATCTCGCCGCCAAGGCGGTCATCGACTACCGCCTGCACGACGGTGCGAACCAGCTTGGCGACGAACCCGGCAGCAACGGCAAGCCGTATTCCGACTACACGGGCTACAAACCGGTCAATCCGCCGGACAAGATTATTGACCCCGACCGCTGGCAGCCGATTGAGTTCACCCGGCCCGACGGCACGAAGTTCACGCCCGGTTATCTCACGCCGCATTGGGGCAAGGTGAAGCCATTCGCGCTGGATCGGGCTGAACAATTCCGGCCCGGGCCGCCGCCGAACACCAAGAAAAACGACGCGCTGTTGAGAGAGCAGGTTGCGCAGAATCTCAAATACAACGCCACCCTGACCCCGGCACAAAAGGCGGTGGTGGAGTTTATGCGTGATGGGCCGCGTTCCACCGCTCAGTCCGGCCACTGGCTGAGGTTCGCCCAAGACGTTTCCAAGCGCGATCATCACACGATCGATCAGGACGTGAAGGTGTTTTTCTTGATCGCCAACACCGTGTTTGATGCGTTCATCTCCTGCTGGGAAACCAAGCGGTACTATGATTCTTCCCGTCCGTGGACGCTCGTACACTACTATTATGCCGGTAAGAAAATCACGGGCTGGGCTGGTCCGGATGGCGGCACGAAGGAAATGCCCGCCGAGGAATGGCATCCGTATTCGCCCGAAAACTTCATCACGCCTCCGTTCCCGGGTTACACGTCCGGCCATGCCACGGCTAGTGGTGCCAGTGGCAAGATGCTCGAACTCTTCACCGGCAGCGATAAATTCGGATGCTGCGCCGTCCGCAAGTGTTGCGAGTTGACTGAGAAGGTTTACGGCGACGAAGTAAGGCTTGAGTTGCCGACCTTTTCGGCCACCGCCGAAATGGCGGCGCTCTCCCGCGCGATGGGTGGCTATCACATCCCGATCGACAACGATGTCGGCCTAAAAGTCGGTCGTGAAATCGCCACGTTCACTTGGCCAAAATACAAAGCTCTCTTCGAGGGCAAGGCAACCGTGGCGAAGTAGCACGATTCACCGTTCCTTCGACAGGTAATGGAACTTGCGGTTCTGTGGGACGAGCACGTTAGTTACGCCGCTCCGGGTTTTCCTTGATTTGCCAGCGGATCGCGGGCATCCCTAGCGCATGATTTTTCCAGCCCAACGCGCGCCTTATGCCGAATCCATCTGGTAACGGCACGAACGCGGCGGTGCGTTTGACCGGCGTCACCAAAACCTTCGGCAAGCTCAAGGCGGTGGACGATCTGAGCTTGGAGGTTCCCGTCGGCTCGGTTTATGGTTTCATCGGCCCGAATGGTTCTGGAAAAACCACCACCATCCGCATGATCCTGCACATCTTCCATCCCGACAGCGGGCGGATCGAAGTGCTCGGCGAACAAGGCACACGCGCGGCGAATGACCGTATCGGCTACCTTCCCGAAGAGCGCGGGCTATACAAAAAAATGTCCGTGCGCCGCGTCCTCGCCTATTACGCCACGCTCAAAGGAATGGACGGCACCGCGGCGCGGCAGGCCATTGATGCGTGGTTGGAACGGATGGGGCTGCAAGATTGGGCGAACCGCAAAGTCGAAGTGCTCTCCAAAGGCATGGCGCAGAAAATCCAATTCATCTCCGCCGTCATTGCCAAACCGCAATTGCTGATTCTCGACGAACCGTTCTCCGGACTTGATCCGGTGAATCTTGAAGTGTTGCGCTCCGCCATTCTCGATCTGCGCAAACAAGGGACGACGATCATCTTCTCCACGCACGACATGTCCATGGCGGAGCAACTGTGCGATTTCATTTTCATGATCTACAAAGGGAAAAAAGTTCTGGACGGAACGCTACAATCCATCCAGGCGACTTATGGAGCGGATACGATCCGCCTGCGTGTCGCCGGTGGCGGCGACCAGCTTCACGGGCTGGCCGGCGTAAAAAGTTTTCGTGACCACGGCCAATATCAGGAAGTGCGCCACGAAGGCGATCCGCAGGAATTGCTGCGCGCGCTCACCGCCCGGACGCGGGTCGATCTGTTTGAAATTACCCGCCCGTCGTTGCATGACATTTTTGTGCGCATTGCCGGGGCGGAAGCGAAGGAGGCTCAACATGGATAAAGCCCTGCGCGTCGCGCGCACCGAATACATGAACGCCATCCGCAGCAAGGCGTTCATCATCGGCGTGCTCATGCTGCCCGTGATGATGTTTGCCGGCCTCGTCATTCCGGCGCTGGTGAAAAACAAAGTGGACATCAAAGACCGGCGCCTTGCTGTGCTGGATTACACGGGGAGATTCTACCCCGTCATCGCGGCCAAGGCCAAAGAGCGCAATGTGCGCGAAATCTTTGACTGGACCAGCGGCAATCAGGGCGCGCAAATCCGCCCCGCATTTCGCCCAGAGGAATTTCGTGTGCCGCCGGGAACCGAGCGTCCCGATCTTCTCCTCTCCGAGCGCGTGCGAAAAAAAGAGTTGTTCGCCTTCATCATCATTGGCAATGCCAGCGCTCCGATCGTCGCGGGCGAGGTTTCCGAGTTGACGTATCAAACCGAAACGCCGACAGACATTGAACTGCCTACCTGGCTGGAAGGCGTGGTGAACGAGGAGATCAAGCGGCTGCGCTTTGAAACGGCAAACGTGGATCGCTCGCTCATCGCCAAGCTGACGCGCCTGGTGCCGTTGAAAAAGCTCGGCCTCGTCAAGGTCAGTGACACCGGGAAGGTCGTGGACGCCAAACTGGAAAATCGAATGGCCGCGTTCGGCATACCGTTCGTCTCCATGTTCCTGCTCTTCATGATGGTGATGTCCAGCGCGCCCACGTTGCTCAACACCGTGCTGGAAGAAAAAATGCAGAAGATCGCCGAGGTCCTCATCTCCTCCGTGTCACCCTTCGATCTGATGCTGGGCAAACTGCTCGGCGCAGTGATGCTATCGATGACCTTGTCGGTGTTGTATCTGGGCGCGGCGTACTTTGCGGTCTGGAAATACGGTGTGGCGGACTTGATCCCGGTTTCGCTCTATTTTTGGTTTCTATTCTTTCAATTGCTCGCGCTGCTCATCTACGGCTCGATTTTCTCGGCGGTCGGCGCGGCCTGCTCGGAAATCCGCGACGCGCAAAGCATGATGTTGCCCGCCATGTTCGGCATGTTGGTGCCGATGTGGGTTTTCTTGCCGATGATTCAGTCGCCCGGCAGCACTTTCTCCCGTGTCATGTCGTTGATCCCGCCCTTCACGCCGATGCTGATGATGTTGCGCATTTCGGTTGCGCCAGGGCCGCCGTGGTGGGAAGTCGCCTTGAGCGTCGTAATGACGATCCTGTTCATGCTCGGCTGCGTGTGGGCGAGCGCCAAAATCTTCCGCATTGGCCTGCTCTCCCAAGGCCAGACGCCTACTTTCGCCCGTCTAATTTCGTGGGTGTTCTCGCGCTGATTTTAGTTTGTTCCACGGGGCGCGCCTGTTTGAAAGGACTTGGAACTGGTCGGGCTTCCGTGATGAAGCCAGCCGGGTGGTTTTTATGCTCAATTATTTTTGGATTGCAGTGGGCAGCGCGCTGGGCGGCATGGCGCGCTACTGGTTGTCCGGCGTCATCGCGCAACGCTTCGGCGAGGCCTTTCCCGTCGGCACGTTGCTGGTCAATGTCAGCGGCTCTTTTGCGATTGGCTTTTTCGCGGCCTTCACCGGCCCGGAAGACCGGTCGCTGGTCAGCCCGGAGGCCCGGAATTTTTTCATGGCGGGTGTCTGCGGCGGCTACACGACTTTTTCTTCCTTCAGTCTTCAAACGCTGAACCTCGCGCGCGAGGACGAGTGGCTGAAAGCGGGCGCGAATGTTTTGCTCTCCGTCGCCTGCTGCCTCGTCGCCGTCTGGCTCGGCCATGCCCTGGCCGCCAAACTCAATCGCTAAAGTCGGCATCATCGGCGGAAATCTCCTCGGACAGTCTCCGAAAATGGGATGGATGAATCTTAACCGTTGCGGCTCGTTGCGAATTCACTAAGTTCCTCACCTGTCATGCGTCTCGTTCGCTGTTTATTTGCGCTTCCCCTAGCCGTCCTGCTCGGCGGTTGCGTGACATATTTGCCGAGACCGCTTTCCCCGGCGCGCGCCGCAGTGGAATTCGACGCTCGCTCGTTGGATAATCCCGCGCTCAAGACGTTTCTCGAAAAGAATCGCGGCCAGATGTTGCCGGAATGGCCGCTCAAGACGTGGGAGTTTCAGACGCTGACGCTCGCTGCTTTTTTCTATCATCCCAGTCTCGACGTGGCGCGCGCGCAATGGGCCGCGGCCAGGGGTGGCGTTATCACCGCTGGAGGACGGCCCAATCCGACGGTGAGTGCAACGCCGGGCTACAATTTCAACGCGGCCAGCGGCGTCACGCCGTGGTTCCCCGGGTTAAATTTCGACCTGCCCATCGAGACTGCCGGCAAGCGCGGCAAGCGCATGACCAAGGCGCAGCAGCTTTCCGAAGCGGCTCGCTGGAATCTTACCACCGTCGCGTGGCAGGTGCGGAGCGCTTTGCGCACGAGCTTGGTGAACTACAACAGCGCGGCCAAGCGCCACGAGTTGCTGCAAGAACAACTCACCATGCAGCAGCAGGCGTTCAAACTTCTCGAAGAGCGTGTCGCCGCTGGAGCCTTGGCGGCCAGTGAAATCCAACTCACCCGCATCGCACTGGAAAAAACGCGGCTCGAAGCTAACGATTCACAACGACAGATGGTCGAAAGCAAAAGTCGTCTCGCCGAGGCGCTGGGTGTTCCCGTCGGCGCGCTGGCGGGCTTTGAATTTGCCCCGCCCACTTCATTGGACGCCGGACTGACATCGACACAAGCGCGTCGGCAGGCCTTGACCAGTCGCGCGGACATCGCCGCGGCGCTGGCCGAATACGAGGCCGCGCAAGCCGCGTTGCAATTGGAAATCGCCAAGCAATATCCCGACGTGCATCTCGGCACCGGCTACCAGTGGGATCAGGGCGACAGCAAATGGAACCTTGGTCTCACGGCGGAAATCCCGTTGCTCAACCGCAATCAGGGGCCAATCGCCGAAGCCGAGTCCCGCCGCACGGAAACCGCGGCGCGCTTTCTCGCGGTGCAGGCCAAGGCCGTGGGCGAGATTGACCGCGCGGTCGCGGTGTATCGCGGTGCACAGGCGCGAATGGATTCGCTGAAAGAGTTGACGTCGGCGCAGGCCAAACAACACGAAGCCGTAGCGGCGCAATTAAAGTCCGGCGCGAGCGACCAGTTGGAATTGCTCAACGTGACCGTTGAATTGCGGGCGGGTGAGTTGCTGCAAGCGGATGCCGCCGCGCAGTTGGCCCAGGCGTTCGGCGCACTGGAGGACGCCGTGCAGAAACCGCTCAATTCTATTAGTTCTACCGGGCTGCTGACTTCGTCGTTCTTTCCGGCTTCAACTTCCGAACCAGCGGCGGAAAACTCAAAAAACATTCGGCGCAAATCCGAAGCCATCTCGCCAAAAAAGAAGGAGTCAAAAAAGTGAACGCGAATTTTCTCCACCGCCTGCCGCTGCTTTTACTCGCCTGCGGCATTCTATCTTGTGCGTCTTGTAAGCAGCACGCTGATCCGTCCAAGGAAGCCGAGAAGCCCAAGGAACACAACAAGGACACTATCAAGGTCGGGCACAACCAGGAAGGCGAGACGGTGCTCGAAGTCTCGGAGGCCGTGCAGAAACGCATCGGCCTCAAGTTGAAGTCACTCGCAGCTGTGAGTTTCAGTCCGGAGGTCAAGGCTTATGGCCGTGTGCTCGACCCCGCGCCGCTGGCCGCGCTCGCAAGCGAATATGCTACTGCCAGTCTGGCCGTCGAGAACTCGCGCCACGAACTTCAACTCGCGAACAAGCGGCGCGAAACTGACCTCGCCACGGCGCAACTCACCGCCAAAACTTCCGCACTGGAACTGGAACGCACCAAGACGCTCGCCAAACAGAGCAATGCCTCCGAGCGCGCGCTGCAAGCCTCCGAACTCGCCGCGCAGAAAGACCGGCTCGCGGCTGAAGTGACGGAAGCCACGTCCGCCCGCGCCGTGCAAGCCGCCGAGAGTGCGATGCACCGCGACGAAGTCGCGATGCGCGCCACCCAGGCGAAGCTGCTCACCAGCTATGGCCGTGAGTTGATTGACCGGAAGGATTTGCCTGAGTTCGTCACCGCCCTCGCAGCGGGTCAGATGGCGTTGGTGCGGCTGGACGTTCCCGCTGGCGAAACCATCAAGGAGCCGCCAGTCGGTGCCAAACTTATTTCGCCAGCCGATGCGGGTGCGGCTATTCCCGTGCAACTGCTCGGCCCGACCGGCAGCACTGACGCGCAAACGCAAGGTCAGGGATTTCTCGTTCTCACGAAGTCCGGCGGCCCGCGACTCGCGCCCGGCACCATGGTGGTCGGCGCGGTTCAACTCGCGGGCGAAAAGGAATCCGGGGTCACTGTCCCGCGCGCGGCTATCGTGCGGCACGACGGTGAGGCGTTCATCTACGTCGAGACGAAGGCGGGCGAGTTCACCAAAAAGCAAATCGAACTGGAGCACGCGACGGAGAACGGCTGGTTCATCCACGAAGGCTTGAAGGCGGGCGATAAAGTGGTCGTGACCGGCGCACAGCAATTGTTGTCTGAGGAATCTAAAGAAAAGGACTAATCAGGAAAGCAGGAAGGCAGGAAGGCAAAAAAGAAACAGCCATATGCTCGAGCACGAAGAATTGACGGGGAAGATTATCGCGGCGGCGATTCGGGTTCACAAGGAACTTGGGCCTGGTTACGTCGAGTCCATCTACGAGGAGGCGCTGGCGCTCGAACTTCAATTGGCTGGCATTTCCTTTGAGCGGCAGAAGTTGGTGCGCGTGCTTTATCGCGGCCAGCCGGTGGGTGAGCATCGTCTCGATTTGCTGGTGGACAAAACCATTGTGGTCGAACTGAAAGCCGTCAGCGAATTGGAGGACATTTTCTTCGCCCGCACCCGCTCGTATCTGAAGGCGTTGGATTTGAAGCACGGCTTGATTCTGAACTTCGCCAGCATGCCGCTCACCATCAAACGCGTCCACCGCGAACCCTCTCACAAAGACTGACTATGTTGTTTCCCTTCCTGCTTTCCTGCCTTCCTGATTATGCCTTCCTGATTCCATGTTGAACCGCCTCGTCAGCTTCTCCCTCCGACATCGCGGCATCGTCGTGGCGCTCGCGTGCGTGGTGTTGTTCTACGGACTTTACGTCGCGCGGCATTCGAAGCTCGACGTGTTTCCCGACTTCGCGCCGCCGCAGGTTACGATTCAGTCCGAAGCGCCGGGCATGACGCCGGAGCAGGTCGAGGCGCTCGTCACGCGCCCGCTCGAAGTGGCTATCAACGGCCTCGGCAACATGGAGTCGTTGCGCTCGGAATCCATCCAGGGCTTGTGCGTCGTCACCGTCGTGTTCAAGGAGGGCACGGACATCTTCATCGCGCGGCAGATGCTCGCGGAGAAACTTGGCGCCATCGCCGCGCAACTGCCCGCCGGTGTCGGCGCGCCCGCGATGTCGCCGCTCATTTCCTCGACGATGGACTTGCTCAAGGTCGGCCTCGTCTCGGAAAAACTTTCGCCGATGGAACTGCGCACCTTCGCCGACTGGACGCTCAAGCCGCGCCTGCTCTCGGTTCCCGGCGTCACGCGCTGCATCACGTTCGGCGGCGAGGTGCGGCAGTTGCAAATCCAGGTGAAACCCGACCGTCTCGTCGCGCACGACCTCGGCTTGCAGGATGTGCTCTCGGCTGCGCGACTGGCGACGGGCGTGCGCGGCGCGGGCTTCGTGGAGACGAAGAACCAGCGCATCCTCATCCAGACCGAAGGCCAGGCGCTCACGCCGCAGGTGCTGGGCGAAGTTGTCATCGTTCACAAAGATGGCGTGCCGGTGCGGTTGAAAGACGTGGCGAATGTCGTCGAAGGCGCGGAGCCGAAGTTCGGCGACACGCTCATTCAAGGCAAACCCGGTGTGCTGCTTGCCAGTTCCAGCCAGTTCGGTGCGAATACGCTGGAGACCACGCTCGATCTAGAAAAAGCGCTAGAAGAAATGAAGCCTGTCTTCGAACGCGAGGGCATCAAGGTCTATCCCGGCCTGCACCGGCCCGCGACGTTCATCGAGGAATCACTCAAGAGCATCAAGTCGTCGCTGCTGCTCGGCGGTGTGCTGGTGGCGGTCGTGTTGTTCATCTTTCTCGGCCACTTCTGCACGGCGTTCATCTCGGTCACGGCGATTCCGTTGTCGCTGCTAGCGGCCATCATCGTGCTGGATAAATTTGGCGTGACCCTCAACACCATCACGCTCGGTGGTCTCGCCATTGCCATCGGCGAGGTCGTGGACGACGCCATCATTGACGTGGAAAACATTTTTCGGAGGTTAAGAGAACATTTTGCCACACAGGAAAGTTTGAGCGCGTCGGTTCCCCTCACCCCGGCCCTCTCCCCAAGGGAGAGGGGGAAAGGCAATCCGTCGCTTGGCGAATCGGTCGGTGTTGCGAATGCGACTGCGCGGGGAACGGTTCCCCCTCACCCCATCCCTCTCCCCCTCGGAGGGGGAGAGGGTGCCCGAAGGGCGGGAGAGGGGGAAGGTGACGCGACTTCCACAAAACGTCCCAGCGTTTTCAAAGTTATCCTCGACGCCTCGCTCGAAGTCCGCACTGCCGTCGTGTATGCCACGTTCGTTGTGGCGCTCGTCTTCGTGCCGGTGCTCACGCTCACCGGCTTGCAGGGAAAGTTTTTTGCGCCGCTCGCGCTGGCTTACATCATCGCCATCATGGCGTCGCTGCTGGTCGCGCTCACGCTCACCCCGGCGCTGGCGTTCCTCATGTTCGGACGCGGCGTGCGCGAGGTGAAGGAGCCGAAATTGCAGACGTGGCTCAAGCGGCTTTATCTCGCCACGCTGGGCCGCCTCATGAAGGCACCTGTAATCGTCATCGGCGTGGTCGCGCTCGCCTGCGTGGCGGCGGCGGTGAAGCTGCCCGGCATGGGGAAGGAGTTTCTGCCGGAGTTCCGCGAGGGCCATCTTGTGCTGCAAGTGTCCGCTGCGCCCGGCACGTCGCTCACCGAAATGCTCCGCATCGGCAAACAAATTTCCGACGAGCTGCTCAAGAACGAACACATCGCGACGGTCGAGATGCAGGCAGGCCGCGCCGCGCAGGGCGAAGACACGTGGAGTCCGCACCGCAGCGAGTTCCACGTCGAGTTGAAGCCCGGCACGCCCGGCGAGGAGCAGGAGCACTTGATGAAGG
>JBKJSC010000247.1:0-7515 GCA_046593035.1 Limisphaerales bacterium
AGCACGCTCATGAAAGTGCTGGGCGGAGCGCATCGCGCGGATGAAGGAGTCATTGAGATCGACGGTCGCGAAACCGTTTTTCGTTTCCCCGAGGATTCCCGCCGGGCGGGCATTGCCGTGATTTATCAGGAGTTCAACCTCGTACCCGGCCTCACCGCGTGCGAAAATATTTTTCTTGGCCAGGAGGTGACGCACGCGGGATTCGTGGCGCAAAAGGAGGAACGCCGGCGCGCCGCCGCCTTGTTCCAACGTCTGGGGGGCGAACTTGACCTCGAGGTGCCGTGCCGCCGCCTCACCACGGCGCAGCAGCAGCTCGTCGAGATTGCCAAGGCCCTGGCCTTCGACGCGCGCATCATTGTCATGGATGAACCGAGCGCGGCGCTCACCTCGCATGAAGTGGCGCGTCTGTTCGAGATCATCCGCGATCTCAAGAGCCAGGGCATCGGCGTCATCTACATCAGCCATCGGCTGGATGAAGTGTTCGCTATTGCCGATCGCGTGACCGTGCTGCGCGATGGAAAAAATGTGGCCGAACGTTCGATCAATCAAATTACGCGCAACGAAATGATCGAGTTGATGGTGGGCCGCGAATTGAAGGATGAATTTCCACCGCGCTCCGTGTCGCTCGGTGCGCCGCGGCTGGAGGTCAAGGGTCTTCGGCGTGGTCGCGCGGTGCGTGATGTTTCGTTCGCCGTGAGGCGCGGCGAAATCCTGGCGCTCACCGGATTGATCGGCGCGGGCCGCACGGAAACGGTGCGGCTTATTTTCGGAGCGGATTTGCGCGAAGGCGGGGAAGTCCGACTGGACGGAAAGTTACTGGCGATCAGTTCGCCGCAAGATGCCATCTCCGCCGGGATCGGGCTGTTGACCGAGGATCGCAAACTACAAGGCCTCGTGCTTGGTCATTCGGTGCGCGAGAATTTCGGGCTGCCCAATCTCAACTGGCTTTCCCGTCGCGGTTTTGTGCAACTCGGGCAGGAACGCGAGGAGTTCGGTCGCTACGTGGACCGGCTCAAGATCAAAACCACCAACCAGGAACAGCGCGCCGGCAACCTCTCCGGCGGCAATCAGCAGAAGGTGGTGCTCGCGAAATGGCTCGCGCGCAACTGCGAAGTTCTTATTTTCGACGAGCCGACGCGGGGCATTGATGTCGGCGCGAAATACGAAATCTATCTGTTGATGAACGAGCTCGTCGCCTCGGGAAAGGCCATCATCATGATCAGTTCTGAACTGCCCGAAGTGCTCGGTATGGCGGACCGCATCTTGGTCCTGCACGAAGGGCGGCTTACCGGAGAAATCGCGGATGCGCGCCGGGCGACGCAGGAACAAATTATGCAACTCGCCGTGGCCTGAATAAATGAAACCAAGCTCTGTAGTTGGCTTATGGCAAAGAATTGGGCCGGCGCTCCGGCTCCCTCTCCCCACTCGTCTCTCGTGGGGAGAGGGAGTGGTTGCGGCTTCGCCGTGCCGGGTGGATTTGTGTCCATTCGTGGTCGGATTCTGGTTTTTAGGATGAAACCGCTTTCTTCAAGATTTCTTGCGGATTACGGGATGATCTTCGTGCTGCTGCTGCTGTGCGGGTTTTTCAGTGTGGTGACGTATAGCGAGCAATCTCCCACGGGCACGTCCGCTGCAAAGCAGGTCGGCGCTGCCATCACGGGCCAGTTCGGGAAATCTCCCCGCGTGCTCATAGCCGCCAGTGATCAATCCGACGACGCGATCTTTGCCGCGCAACTTGAACGCGAACTCACGGCGTCCGGCGCGCAAGTGCTCGCCAGTGTCAAAGGCGAGCCGAAGCACGCGCGGGAAGCGTTGCAAAAGATCGCAGCGTCCGGCGGCAAACTCGACGCCATCGCTTGCACGCAAGTAACCGGTGCCTGGCTCGTGTTCTCCGATTTGAAGACCGACTTTCCGGTGCTGGGCGAACCTCGGATCGTCACACCGCGCAGTTATCGCTGGCCGAATTTTCTGAAATCCGAAAACCTCCTGAATATCGCCAATCAGATCGCGGTCATTGCCATCGTCGCCATCGGCATGACGATGGTCATCGTCACTGGCGGCATCGATCTGTCGGTCGGGAGCCTGCTCGCGCTATCGGCGGTGCTCGTCGCGAAGTTCATCCGGGATTACGCGGGCGGCGTGAATGCCTCGCCGCTCGGCATGCTGCTGGCCTGTGTCGCCGCCATTGTGCTGTGTGGGATGGTCGGGGCGTTTTCCGGTGCCATGATCACGCGCTTCAACATTCCGCCTTTCATCGTCACCCTGGCCATGATGCTGGTGGGAAGCGGCATCGCCTACATTCTTGCGAAAGGCCAGTCGATCTACCAGATCCCCGACTCGTTCGTGTGGCTCGGGCGCGGCGCGGATTTGTTCAACCTGCCCAATGCGGTCGTACTCATGCTCGTCCTGTATGCCCTCTCGCATGTGCTCACGTCCCGCATGAAGCAGGGGCGTTACCTTTACGCGGTTGGCGGCAACCGCGAAGCCGCGCGCCTGTCCGGCGTGCCCGTCCAGCGAGTGCTGATGTTCGCCTATGTTGCCAGTGCGTTGCTCGCCGGGCTGGGCGGCGTAATCATGGCCTCGCAGCTCAAGAGTGGTTCGGCCACTTACGGCAATATGTATGAACTTTATGTCATTGCCGCCGTCGTTGTCGGCGGCACGAGCCTCAGCGGCGGCGAAGGCAAAATGCTCGGCACGCTCACCGGCGCGTTCACCATCGCGGTGATCCAAAACGGCATGAACCTCACCAACGTCGAGAGCTACACGCAAAAAGTCGTGCTCGGCCTAGTCATTCTTGGTGCCGTGCTGCTCGACAAACTTCGGCATCGCTCGTAGCGGCGGATTGAAACGGTTCTGTTTTTCACGATTGACGCGCGGGTAAAAGCCTTCAAAGTTTTCCCATGAAATCACCTATCCGTTGGCGGAATCGCTCCGTGACAATTTGTTTACTGCTGTTGGTTTTCGTCTTGGCCAGTTTGCCAGCCAAAGCGGCCGACAAGCCCATGTTCAAAGGCGTCAAACGCATCGTCTTCCTCGGCGACAGCATCACGTACTCCGGCCAATACGTGGAATACGTCGAGGCCTACTTCCGGAGCTGCCATCCGGATCGCGCGGTGGAGTTTATCAACATCGGGCTGCCGAGCGAGACGGTGAGCGGTTTGTCCGAAGACGGCCATGCCGGCGGGGCGTTTCCCCGGCCGGATGTGCATGAGCGGCTGGAGCGTGTGCTGGAGAAGTCCAAACCCGACCTCGTGGTCGCGTGCTACGGAATGAACTGCGGCATCTATTTGCCGTTCGCCGAGGAGCGCTTTGCAAAATACCGCGACGGCATTCAGCGTTTGCGCGATCGCTGTGCCAAGGCGGGCGCGAAGGTTCTGCACGTCACGCCGCCGACGTTTGACGAGGTGAAAGGCGGCCATCCCGGTTACGGCAACACGCTCGACCGTTACTCCGAATGGCTGCTGGGCCAGCGCAAGAAAGGTTGGGACGTCGTGGACTTGCACGGGCCGATGAACCGTTACCTCGCCGAGCAACGCGCGAAGGATCCCAACTTTTTCCTCGCTGGCGACGGCGTCCACATCAACGAGACGGGCCATTGGATTATTGCGAAGCAAGTTCTCCTGCATCTTGGCGCGAAGGATCTCGCAAATGCCGATGGCCCCAAAGCCATGCTGGCCGCGCATCCGAAGGGCGACGACTTGCTCAAGCTCATCCAACAACGCCAGCGGATGCTCAAGGATGCCTGGCTCAACGAATGCAAACATCTGCGTCCCGGCATGGGCAAAGGCCTGCCGCTTCCCGAAGCGCAGGAGAAGGCGGCTGAGTTGGAGAAGCAAATTCGCGTCCTGCTGTGAGTCCTAATTCCCAAGACGAATGGCCGGGTTGAAATATGAGGCTTGAGAATTTCTTTGGGGCTACAGGCCGACCGCCCCTCATTTTGTTGAATCTTGAAACACCTCTTCACCATCCTCTCCGTCTGCTTGCTGGCTAACACCGGTAGCGTGGATGCGGCCACCAACGCCACCTCACGCGTGGGCAGCCTGCCTGCCGCGAAGGTGCTCTTCCTGGGCAACAGCATCACACTCCACGGCCCGCTGCCCAGCATCGGTTGGTCGGGTAATTGGGGCATGGCCGCCAGCGTCGAGGAGAAGGATTACGTTCATCTATTGACCGACAAGATTTCCTTGGCCAGCGGTGTCAAACCTAGAACGATGGTCAAGAACATCGCTGACTTCGAGCGGCAGCATGCCACTTTCGACATCGCAACGGGCCTTAAACCTGAACTCGATTTCAAAGCTGACATCATAATTCTCGCCATCGGCGAAAACGTCCCCAGCCTCCGCCACGATGAGGCCAAAGCCAATTACGCCGCGGCGTTCGCCCGGCTCTTGGCGGAACTCAAACGGCAGGGCACTCCGGCGATTTTTGTCCGCAGTTGCTTTTGGCCAGATGCGGCCAAAGACGAAATCATGAAGCAGGCGAGTACAACCGCCGGAGTCATCTTCGTCGATATTGCGGCACTGGGACGGGACGCTTCCAATGCCGCGCGGGCGGAGCGCAAGATCGAGCACGCCGGCGTGGCCGGGCATCCAGGCGACAAGGGGATGCAAGGAATTGCCGATGCGCTGTGGACCGCGCTGAAGCAACGCGGTGGACTTGCCGCAGCGGCGGAATGGCCGGATCAACTTATCGGCTACACCGAGTTGCAAACGAATCTGCCCGGCGGACGCCACGCGAACGTCCGCACGATGCGCGCGACGGTGGTGAAAGGGGATGGCTCGGGGCGACGATTCATTGCCGAAGAACTCGCGCATGAGCCGGATACCTGGACACAGTTCGCGGGTTGGTCGCCAGACGGTTCGACTGCAATCATTGGTCGCGGGTGGCAAAGTCCGAAGAATGCGCAGTGGGAAGAGGAACACAAAACATTCCGCTTCACTCCCGAGGGCTGGTCGTTGGATTCGTATCTCGTCAACCTCGCCACAAGCAAAACAGAGAACGTCACGGCGGTCGAGCGCGTCAGCTTCTACAACGGCGGCCTGTTCTTCTGGCCCGGTGATTCATCGAAGCTCGGCTTCACCGCGTTGATTGACGGCAATTCGCATCCGTTCCGCATGGACCTCGATGGCCGAAACAAGACGGATTTGACCAAGGCATCCAAGGAGTTTTCTTATGGCTTCACCAGTTCTCCCGACGGCAAACGAATCGCCTATCACAAAAGCTACCAGGTATTTCTTGCCGATGCCGATGGCGCGAACGCGGTTCAGGTGCCGACCGGTCAGCCTTTCAATTTTGCGCCAACCTGGTCGCCCGATGGACAATGGGTGCTCTTCGTTTCCGGCGAACACTACAACTGCCATCCCCACGTCGTGCGCGCGGATGGGACGGGATTGAAGCAACTCGCTGACCGCGGTGGTTACCGGGGAGTGGTGGAGTTTTTGGACGTCCCCGATTTTCACGGCGGGAGCAGCGACACACCGGCTTGGTCGGTGGATGGTAAATCGGTCTTCTACACCGCACTGGTCGGGGCGAGCGTCGAATTGTTCCGCGTCGCGCTCGACGGCAAACCGGAGCAGCTCACGAAATCTTCCGCCGGCACCCTGCACTATCACCCCGAGCAATCGCCCGATGGAAAATGGTTGTTGTACGGTTCAAAGCGCGACGGTGTGCGGCAGCTCTTTGTGTTGCGATTGACGGATCGCGCCGAGCATCGGCTCACGGAGTTGAAACCCGGTTACGCCGCGATGTGGCCGCACTGGCAACCGGTTGATAAATCCAGTCGATAACGGTCGTCAACAGATTGCATATGACAGCCAGACAGAAACATCTGCCCGCAGGATTCTCATTGGCAAATAGGAAGTGGGTTAGTCTGTTGGTGACAATGACCGCCATCATTGTTGGCGCGCACACGGCACGCGCAGAGTTGATCGAGCTTCGTCCGGCATTGACCGAGCAAGCCGGCGTTGTCGGCGTGGAGTATTGGTCTGGCACCGCGATGGTGGGGCGTTCCACGGTGGCGGCACCGGCGGGGGTGGAACTGCAATTGCCGGGGGCGGAACCGATGCCGGTGCAGTTCCGAACAAAGTCGAAGCGGCGCGGAGTGCTCGTGCTCGGCCCGGTGCAGATCGGTGCGCTGACGCTACGCTGGCGCATTACGCAAAAAAACCCCTCCGTGGTGGAACGCACGTTGGAAGTGAAGGCATCGGTCCCACAGAAATTTACGGTCAGTTTCCCTTTGGAAGCGGCGCAGCCAGGCGAGTTCGCCTCCTTTTCCGGACCCGTGACGGCGCGAACGCTGTTCGATACCGAGCGCTCCCAGCCGAGGATCGAGACGTTTCCCGTGGGGCTGCTGCGCACGCCAGATCGCGTGTTCGGGATCATCGCGGATTCGCCGGGGCTGTGGGAGAATCGCTGTCAGGTGTTGGTGGACCCCCCGGCCAGTCGAGTCGCGGTGATGACCGGCGATGGCCGCGCGCCTCATCCGATTTTCATCAAATCGCCCGGCGAAGACGCGCGCGATAATTATCAGTATCAAATGGATGGCTGGCAGTCGCTGGCGGCGGGTGAAACCCGGAGCTACACCACCTGGCTCTTCGCCAGTCCGGCCAGATCCCATTACGACGCACAGGTCGCCGTCCACCTGGCTCTGGCCAATGCCAAGGGTTGGAATACGTCCGCTCTGGAGGCCATTCTGAGGAATACCTCGCTCTATCTCCTGCGCCGAAATCTCATGCGCGATGGAGACAATCAGCCGCGGGATGGTCGATACATTTTCATCTCTGGCCTCAGTTACGGCTGGAAACAATGGGTGAGCACCGGCATCTACGCTGCGCTGGGTTTGAACGACCCGGAAAAGACCGTGGAGTCGTACCGCGCGGTTTTCTGGAATCGCATGGATTATGAGGACAACGCGCAGTACTACCTGATTTGGTCGGTGCTGGCGAAACGTGCTGGCGGCAAGGTGAACGAAGCGCTCGTCCGCAAGGCGTATGAGTTCATCCGGCTGCACGAACGGGACGGACTCTACATCCCGCCGCCCCTGCCCGGATCGGCGAAGCCCAAGGGCTGGAAAACTTACATGGATATTTTGGAATACGACGACGACGATGCGCCGTCGAGCAACCAGGGCTTTCATTGCGGGGCGCTGATGGCCGCGAAGGAACTGGGTTTGCCGGTGAAGGAAGCGGACATTCAGCGCGCCATCATCGCTTATCAACGCATCTTCAACGCCAAGCTCGGCTTCATGCCCACCAGCTTCAAGCAGCAAAATATTCTCGGCCAGGATACGTTGTATGGAGCGACGCTTACCTATGCTGTCTTCGGTCGCAAGGTGCTTACGGATGCACAAGTGTTGACGCATTATCGCACCTCCGAGAAGGTGAAATCGCCCTATGGCCTGCGGGTGATTTCCGCCGCCGATGGATCTTTGCTGCCCGGTCACAACGGCGCGTACTGCCACGGTGGCTCCTGGTTTTTCTGTGATTCCGGCAACTATCTGCTCGCGGGCGTTCATGG
>JBKJSC010000214.1:0-22145 GCA_046593035.1 Limisphaerales bacterium
AGCGCAGTTGGCCGGGGGTGTTGAACGATTCGCCGCTGACCAGCTTGCCCATCGGATCGACCGGAAAATCCCCGTCCTTCTCGCGCCAGGCACCGATGCCGTCGAAATTCTCAAAGCCAAACCCGATGGGGTCCATGCGCGCGTGGCACGAGGCGCACAATGGATTTTCCCGGTGCTGCTCCATCCGCTGGCGCAGCGAACCGGAAAGCACCTTGGCCTTGTCTTCGCTCAGTTCCGGCACGTCCGGCGGCGGTGGCGGCGGTGGCGTGCCGAGGATGTTTTCCAGAACCCATTTGCCGCGCTTGACCGGCGAGGTGCGCGTCGGATTGGAAGTGATGGTCAGGATGCTCGCGTGGGTCAGGATGCCACCGCGCTGGTTGTCCTTGAAGAAGACGCGCTGGAACTGCTCGCCGGTCACGCCGCTGAGGCCGTAATGGCGTGCGAGCCGCTCGTTGACGAAGGTGTAATTCGCGTCGAGGAAGTCGAGCACGCTGCGGTCTTCGCGCATGATGGTTTCAAAAAACAGTTCGGTTTCCTTTTGCATCGCGGCCCGCAGCGGCTCGTCAAAGTTGGCGAACAGTTTGGGGTCGGGTGAAACTTGTTTGAGGTTACGCAACTGGAGCCATTGCGCGGCAAAATTGTCCACCAACGCGCGTGATTTCGGGTCCAGCAGCATCCGCTTCACCTGCTGGTCGAGGTTTTTCCGCAGCGTTTTTTTCTCGGCCAGTTGAAACAGTTCTTCGTCCGGCAGGCTGCTCCACAAGAAATACGAGAGGCGCGAGGCCAGCGCGTACTCGTTGATCGGGTGAACGGCCTTCGGATTGTCCGGCTCCGGCTGCAACTCGCCACGGAACAGGAAGTGCGACGAAACCAGCACCGCCGACAACGCCAGCTTGATGCCCTGCTCAAAGCTCTCACCCTCCTTCGCCGCCAGCTCGACGAACTTGGACAAGCGATTGATTTCGTCCGCCGTGACTGGACGGCGAAACGCGCGCCGGGCGAACCGGCCAATAATCTCGCGCGCCACTTCGGGCTTGTTCGTCGCCGACGGCTGGCGGAAGAGAATGCGCCGATGCGTTTCCGGCGGCGCGGGCAACACGGTTTCAATCGGGCCGATGACTTCCAGCTCCATGACATGCAAGTTCCGGTCGCGATTGCCGACCTTCCCTTTGGGGTCGTAAAAGTCGTTCAGAAACGCGGCGGCAAACTGCTTGGCACCGGCTTTCACCGACAGGCGCACTTCGTAACTTCCCGGCGCATTTTCTCCGCCCGGCACGTCAAACTTCTTGAGTTCCTTGCCCGCCAAATGCAGCGCCATCCGCGCCGGCTCGTTGCCCGCCTGGTCGCCGTATGCCTTAGCCCGCAGAATGTATTCGCCGTCCTTCGGGAAATCGACCTTGGCGGAAATCTCGCCCTCGGAGGGCAACACTCCGCCGGGAAATTTTCGGGCGGATGGCTTGGGCGGTTCCGTGATAAGCGCGGCGTCTAATATCTTGTTCGCGGCCGTGAGATATTTTTCCAGGAGGATTGGCGGCAACGAAAGCACGTCACCGATGTTGTCGAAACCGTAGCCGATGTCGTCCATCGGAAAATCGTCCGCCGGCTGGAAGGTGACGCCGACCAGGTCGCGGATGGTGTTGTTGTATTCCGTCCGGTTGAGGCGGCGCAAGGTGACGCGGCCGGGATCGGGATGGTTGCAGTCGCACTTAAAGATTTCCGCGTCGATCCAGTTGGCGATCAAATCGCGCTCGGCTTGCGTCGGTTGCGGCTTGTTCTCCGGCGGCATTTCGCGCGTGCGCACATTGTGCAACACCTTTTCCCACGTCTTCCGATCCTTCAAAAGGGCGGCTTCATCCGGGTAGGCGTCCAGCGCGAGGTCGGCCTTTTTCTTCCCGTTGCCGTGACAACTGTAGCAATACTTGTCGAGCAGGGGCCGGACATTCTTGGCGTACGTCGGGGCTGCCTGCAAGGGGGTCAAACCGAGCAGCGCGCAAACAACCAACGTGACAAAACGAAACGCCATAGTTTCAAATTCTTGACTAAGCCAACGGAACCAGTCTGTCGATTTCTAATTCAAAACCGGCTCCCGCGCCTGCGGCAGTTGCATCCATCTCACCGGTGAAAAAACTTTGAAGCGAAGTTACAGTGCCGACAAAATAGTCCAGCCACTCGCCCGATCTCACCCTCAAATCCCGAACTACGGCAGGAAGGAGCAGATGTACTCGCAGATGCCGGATTGCACTTCGATACCGAAGCCGGATTTCGCCAGCACTTCAAAGGTCTGGCCGGCTTTGAAAGTGGTTACGCTTTCTTGCCCGTCGAGTTTCACCGCGCATTGGCCGGCGACAATTTCCATCCGCTCGGCAAGATCGGTGCCGAAGTGAAACTTGCCGGGATAGATCAATCCGAGCGTCCGCTTCGTTCCGTCGGGAAAGAGCAGGCTGTGGCTGACGACCTTGCCGTCAAAATAAATGTTGGCCTTGGTTACGGCGGTAACCCCGTTGAATTGTGCTGGCACAGATGACATAGGCGGCGAGTCTTTGGAACCGGCGGAAAATGTCAAGTTTCCCGTGCCACTCTAACCAGAGAACGTCACTCAGGGCAATAAAGTCATCGAACTATTCGTCGTGTTCCGACGAGGCCAGCGGCTTGAGGGTCATTGTGCCCGCGGCATTCTTCTCCAATTGCTGAATCTTCAACTCGGCTTCCGCCAGCTTGGCCTGACACAGCTTGGCCAGCTTCGTGCCTTCTTCAAACCGCGCCAGCAAGGTCTCCAACGGCAGGTCGTCTGCCTCCATCGATTCCACGATCGCTTCGAGCTTGTGCAACGCTTCTTCAAACGGCAACTCCGGGCCGACGGCTGGGTTTTTCGGTGCTTTGGACATCGGGAGGAAGTTAACGAAATGCCGGCGGCGCGTCGAGCGCTTAGTCGGCAACAGCAATAATCATCATGGTTGGATTCTCACTTCGCCGCCGCCACTTCAATGACCGCCGCGTAAAGAAATTCCAAAAATTGCCGCAGTCCGGAGAGCGACAACCGTTCGTCATTGCCGTGAACGCCGGAAATTTCGCGATCACTGGTCACGCTGCCAAGGCCGTAGGCTTGGACACCCTTCGCGCGCAACTGCGCCGAGTCCGTCGCGCCGGTGAGCATCATGGGAATGGTGATCGCGCCGGGAAAAATCCGTTGTTGCGCGCGTTCCAGCGCGAGGAACATGTCCGTGTCGAGCCGTGAAGGCGGCGCGGTGGGCCGGCCTTTGCCAGCGGGCGGTACGATTTCAATGGCGGGGTCGTCAATAAGTTTACGCATCAGGGCGTAAAGCTTGTCCATGTCCTCGTCGGGCAACGCGCGCACATCCAGCGTCGCCAGCGCGTCGCCCGGGATCACGTTCTGGCGGAAGCCACCTTTGATGATCGTCGGCACCACCGAAGTCCGCAGCATCGCATGATAGGTGCCATGCGTCAGACGGATTTTTTCCTGTACCTGCGTGGTGTGCGCCGGGTCTTCGAGGTGCGTGAACAGGAAGGCGTCCGCCGGCGAGCTGATCGTGGCGAGCTTGGTGAAGAACGCGCGCGTCGTATCGTTCAGGCGCATCGGTGGCTGCCAGTTGCCGACTTTGGCGACGGCGGCGGCGAGATGAACAATCGCGTTGTCCGGTCGCGGGCGCGAGCCGTGGCCGCTGGTGCCTTTGGCGGACAACAGCGTGGTGCGCGGCACTTTTTCCGTGGTGGAAACACCGACGAAATCCACTTTTCCTTTCACCTCGCTGATGCGTCCGCCTTCGTTCAGCGCGAACTCGCATTCAATCTTGTCCCAATGTTTCGCCACCATGAAATCAATGCCGACGTGCGTCGTGCCTTCTTCGCCGGATTCCGCGAGAAAAATCACGTCACGGTCGAGCGGCACTTTCAACCGGTGCAGTTGCAGAAAGACCTCTAGGCAGGCGCTCGTCATTCCCTTGTCATCCGCCGCGCCGCGCCCGTAAATGTAGCCGTCCTTGATCACGCCACCGAACGGTTCCACCGTCCATTTCTCGCGCTCCACGCCGACGACATCGAGATGGCCCATGAGCAGCAGCGGTTTCTTTTTGCCGTTGCCCTTGAGACGGGCGACGAGGTTGCCGCGTCCGCGTTCCAGTTCGAAGATTTCGGCGGCGATGCCCTCGCGTTCGAGAAACGCCTTGAGATATTCCGCGCCCTTGGTTTCGTTGCCCGGCGGGTTGCTGGTGTCCACGCGAATGAAGCCTTGCAGAATATCCACCAACTCCCGGTGCGCGGCAGTGAAGTCGGGCGCGGGTGATTGCGCCGGCAACGCGGGAGAGAACAGAAAGAAAATCAAGCTGGCGGCGACCATCGCGGCGCACCGCGCCTGGTTGGAAGAAATGAAATGCATGGCGGAAGAGAACACGATTCCATCCGCGCCGTCCAGATTATGCGCGGCTCATCCGGCTCGTTTCGATTACTCCCGACTGCTGGTTTTTTCCGCCGTCGGGAAATTGGCGGGCACTTTTTGTTTCACTTTGCCGGTGGCTGCCCATTCCGCGCCGCGCTGGAGCGTCGTGGCCGCGCCCACACACTTCAACGCCTCCACGCTGTGGCCTAGGGTGGTGTGCAACACGCGGCCTTTGCCGAAGGGAATCACCATCAGCATCGGCTCGTCCTCGCCGGAGCCATTGGTTTCCTTCGCCGAAAAGGCCGTGGCCAGCACGGTGACGTTCTCCGCCGGGCCGCGCAGGCGGTCATAAAGTTCGTCTTTCACATGCAGCCATTTTTCGGGCAGCCCCTTGGTAATGGGATGATTCGGCTCACGCGTGACGACCAGAAAATCATGCTGCGCGCCGTGGCTGCCGCCGCGTCCGGGCGAAGTGTCCTTCACGATCTTGCCGTCGCGCACGCGCAAATACGGGCCGGACTTCTCGTCGCGTCCGCCCCAGCCGCCGACGCCGATCATTTCGTTGTATTCTTTCCACTCCGGAAAAGCGTTGTCCGCCGCATGCACACTTACAAAGCCGCCGCCGCCCTTCACGTAATCCACGAACGCCTGTTTCGTTTCCTCGCTCCACGGCTCGCCGTTGTAATTCGAGATGATGACCTTGTAGTCGGAGAACTTCGGTTTGAACGTGCTCATGTCGCCGCCCTTCGTGGGGGACGTGGCGACCTCCACGGTGAACAGGCCCGAATCATCGAGGATTTTCTTGATGACGGGCGTGGTGTTTTTCCAGTCGTGGTTGTTCTGGCCATCGAGGATGAGCGCTTTCATGGACGCAGCCTGCGCGGTGACGGCGAAGATCAGCGTGGAGCAAACGGTGGTGAGCGAGAGCAATGTTTTCATAAAGTGGTGGACGGATTAAGCCACGGCTGAAACCGGATTGCTACTGATTTTGCATGACCTTCTGGTTGACGCAGGCGCGTGGCGGGAGTTAATTTCTGTGCAATCCCGGCAGCCCGACGCATCCGGGCTTTTAACATGATTCGTGTCCTCGGCACAGCGAAGCAGGCGTGCGATGGTTTTACCCGTCGCGAGATGCTGCGCATGGGCGGACTCTCGCTGCTGGGGCTGTCGCTGGAGGATTTGTTGCGCGCGGAGAAGACGCAAGCCCTCCCGCCCGCGCGCGGCAAAGCGAAGTCGGTCATCCTCCTCTACCTCTTCGGCGGGCCGGCGGTGCAGGAGACGTTCGATCCGAAACCGAATGCGCCGCTCGAATATCGCGGTGAGTTCGGCTCTATCCCGACTTCGGTGCCGGGTGTGCATTTCTGCGAATATCTGCCGCGCATGGCGAAGTGGATGAACCGCTCGACGCTCATTCGTTCGGCCACGCACGACATGAACGATCACAGCGCGGGCCTGCTGTACACCATGACCGGCGCGCCGCCGGACAAGCTCGAATCGCTCGTGCCCACGCTGCCCACGCAAGCGCCGAGCATGAACAGCGTCATCGAGTATCTCACACGCCACGAGCGACGCACCATGCCAGCGTCCGTCTGGATGCCGTGTTATCCGGGCTGGGGGCAAAAGATCACGCGACCGGGACCCTTCGCCGGCTGGCTGGGTCGCAAGTGGGATCCGCTCATCACCGAGTGTGAAATTCGCGACCCGTACACGGCCAAAGATTTCTACGATGTGCAGCGTCATGCGACCGGGCGCATCGTGCCGCTGGGAACGGAGTTGAATGCGGACATCACGCTGGATCGCTTCGAAAGCCGGCGAAAGCTCGCCGAGCAATTGCACGCGCAGACCGCGCGCGTCGGCAACTCCGAGGCCTACGAACGCTTCGACGACTATCAGCGGCGCGCCTTTGACATTCTCGCGGACACCAGTTCCACCGACAGTCCGTGGCGCGCGTTTGATCTCAACGACGAGCAGCCCGCGACGCGCGACCGTTATGGCCGGCATCTCTACGGTGAGGCGGCGCTCACGGCGCGGCGGATGGTGGAGCGCGGCGTGCGCTTCGTGACCGTTTGCTGGGAGTGTTTTGACAAAACCGGCGGCGACCCGACGGCGTGGGACACGCACGAAAAACATTTTTCCATCATGAAAGACTGGCGGCTGCCTTCGCTCGATCAAGTTTACTCGGCGCTGTGCGAGGATCTACAGGCGCGCGGGCTGCTCGATGAAACGCTGGTCGTGGTGATGGGCGAAATGGGCCGTTCGCCGAAAGTGAACACGCGCGCAGGTCGCGACCATTGGTCGTATCTTTACAACATCCTCCTCACCGGCGCGGGCGTGAAACACGGCTACGTCCACGGCGCGTCGGACGACAAGGCGGAGCGGCCCACGGCGAATCCCGTCACGCCGGCGGACTTCATCGCCACGCTGTATGCGGCGATGGGAATTGATCCCTCGGCGTTCCTCGAAGATTCCGGCGGCCGCCCGCGCCCGATGACGCCCGATGGCACGGTGATTCGCGAAATTGTGAGTTGACCGGAAGGCGTCACTCGTTCTTCAAAATCGGAACGACGGGACGCGGTTCGGACAAGCGCGGCACTGGGCGGCTGAATGGCAATTCAACCCGTCGATACGAGATTCGCGCCGCCAGGATCGCGAGAGCGATGCCGGGTCCGTAATAGAACAGGGCGCGTTGAGTGAGGGACGTTTCAATGTGGGTCAGCGGCAGGGTCAGCAACAGGAAGACACTGCCGTGAAAAAGATAGAGGCTGTAGGAAATCGTGCCGAGCCACACCAACGGAGGAAATTCCAACCAGCGGCGAATCACGCCGGCATGCCACGCTGCGTGCGCGACCAAAACACCGCAGGCCAGCCCCCACATCGGCGGCAGCAGGAAGAACATGCCGCGCCACAACGTCAATGCGATCATCACCCCAACGCTGGCCGCGACAAACCAGCCTCGGCCGATCAGCCGACGAACCCAGGTTGGCACCTCCGCTTTGCCGGCGGCGACTCCCGCGATCAGCAGACCCGCGCCGAACTCGACCCAACGCGCCAGACACGTTTCATTCCACACCGGGTTAAAGACGAGGGAGAAATCGGCGAACTTTACAACCAGGCGGAAGCAAAATGTGACTCCAACCGTGAGCAGAAACGCGTGGGAAACCGACCAGCGGCGCGCCACCCAGACCAGGATCGGCAGCAAAAAATAAAACTGCCATTCCAAGCTGAGAGCCCAGAACGCGCCGTCAAAGGAGTGGCTGTAACGTTCCACGAATCCATGAACCAGGCCCAAGTGAGCCGCCAAATCCGACAGGCTGTCCGTGCCACGGAGCGGGAACGTAGTTTGAAACGGCTGGTTCCACCAGGGCACGCCACCCCATTGATTCACCACCGCCGCCACGATAATCCACACAGCCAGGGCCGTATAGAACGGGGGCAGAATCCGTCGCGCCCGGCGGCGAAAATATTTGGATAGATCAAGCTTGGCCACGCCCGTACCGGAAGCAACCAGCGGCCAGAACAGACAAAAACCCGAGAGCACGAGGAACAGGTCCACGCCAATCCGGCCCATCGAGAGCCACATCATCGTTGTGCCCGACGACGGAAGGCCCGACCAAATACCGGCGTGCAAAATCACCACGACCGCAATGGCCAGACCGCGCAGCCCGTCGATATAATCCAGACGTGTCGCTGGCGTAATCGTATTGTCGGTGTGGTGCATGTCCGAGCGTTCGGGCTGAATCATTCAACGAAAGCGGAATCGAAATCGCCGACCCGGCTTGGCTGATGGCTGGAGTTTCAACGGCGTTGATCCAAACTGCCAACAATTTCTTCAGGGCCGGTCGAACCCAAGATGGTGAGGGCCGCGTCCGCTCGAGAGAGCGAGTAAATGCGGCGTGTGAACTGAAACTGCTCTTGAAGCGCCGACGCGTCCAACAACTTTCCCCCGCCGGTGACACCACCTGCGATGACGAGTCGTCTCGGTGCGATGAGCGCGGCAAGATGCTGCACATCCCCCACGTCGCGCACGATACCCGGAGCCATGATCCCCAACCGCTGCCCGACATACGGCTCTTCGCTGAGATAGCTGGCCAGCGTGCCGACGGTGACCACACGCGTGATGCGCGGTTCCAACGCCGCCGCGCACAGCGCCACGACGCCAGCGGGGCCAACGCCCACCAGCGTGACATCCTTCGGCCAGCCCTGTTCCTTCGCCATGACCGCGAGGGCCGCTCGCACATCCTGCACCCACTGCCCCAGCAACGGTCGCCCCAGCCACAGCGACCATTCGGCGGTGTTGTGATCGGGTGCGCGTCCGATCTTGTCCCCGGCGTGGGCGCGGCTCCCAGTCGCCCGCAAATCCAGATTTACAATGCTCCAGCCCGCAGCGCTGAATTTGCCGGCGAGGCCGTTGTCCGTTGTTTTCGTTTCGCCCTCGAAATCAATAAACACGGCGACGCGCGGCGGTTTGGTGAACGCTTTGTCATCCTGGCTGATGTTCAGTTCAATTCCGGGTTCCGGTTCGATTGTGGCGGAGCGACCGGTGGTGAAGGCCCAATCCTTCACCACCGGCTTCAGTTTCGGCAGCCCGCCCAACACGTCGCTTTCCAGTTTCTGTCGCATGGTTCCTGCCTGTTGTTTCCATTGCGAGAAGCTGGCCGGCTCGGAAATCTTCGCCACAAGTTGCCGTCCCTCAGCGGCGGCGAATTTGGGAATCGTCATCCAATCTTCCGGCCGGGTTTGGCCGGGAAAACAGCGGAGCACTTCCGGGTCTTCGGTTTTGATTTCCATTTCGGGAATCGGCGAACCGTCTCCTTCGCCTTTGAGATGCTTGGTCAGCCAGCCATACATCGCTTCACGCATGGCGCGGTTGTAATCGTGATGCGATTCGAAAATCGCCTGCCGAATATGATCCGGCTGGCCGTAAAGTTGGAATATCGGTGCCGCCAGGCGCAGCGACTTTTGCGATTCGGGGATGGAGAATTGAAAAGCGTCCCTCGTCGCGCTCACGACCATGAGCGCGCGCGGCGCGGTCAGGCCGAGCACGCCCCATTCTTCGGTGAAGCGCAACGCGCCCGGAACCACTTCGCACATGCAGCAGGCCGCGCTGAGATACGCCTGGTAGTTGCCCACGGAACAGACGGGCACCACGGCTTTGAAGCGATCATCCCACCCACCGGCATACATGGTTTGATTTCCGCCGCCGCTCGCGCCCGTGATGCCGAGACGCTCCGGATCCACTTCCGGGCGCGTAAGCAGATAATCCACCGCGCGCATGTTCTCATAAACCTGGAGTCCCGAAAGCGGTCGGCCGACAGGGAACAGCGTGGCGGCAACCATCTCGCCGTGATATTCACCCAACTCCCTGCCTACGCCGCGCTCGCCCGCGCCGAACGCGTCCACCGCGAGCACGAAGAAACCGAGCTTGGCCGGGCCGATGCAACGCGCCTGCACCACGGGATCCTGCTTTGCGCCGGGCCAATGGCCGTGGACGGCGAGCAAGGCCGGGAGCTTGCCGGGTCGGTCGGGCACGTAGGCATTGGCGGTCATCCAAATGCCCGGACGAGTTTGAAAAATGAGTTTCTCGATCCGGTAACCATCGCGTTGAATCTCTCCGAGCTTCTTCGGTGCCAGCGCGCAGGGCGTTTGGGGAAAACCGCCCCACGCTTTCAGCAGGTTCTGCCGCAACCGCGTGCGCTGCTGCTCCCATTTCGCCAGCGAAGCCGGTGGCTGGTCATGGGCACGCAACTCGGCCGCGCGGGCTTTGATGAAATTCTGAAACGCTTTCGAAGTGTCGTTCATGGCAGGCGGCACCTCTGCCGCAAAGGCACAAAACGAGCCAACGAACAAAAGTTGGACTGCGGTAAACTTGGTCCAACGCAGGGCGGTCGTGGTCATCCGCGTTTTGTCCGCGAGGCTGAAGCGAAAGTCAAGATTCCGCGCGTCGGCGGTGTAAACTGACAAGCGGAAACAGGGTTTTAGCGATCCATCAATGTAAGAAATGGAGGTTTACATCCGTCACGTTTACCTTTCCCCCACGCAAATCCACTGGCTTTGGGCGCGGCGATCCGTTACACCGACGCCATGAAAATCCAAAATTACTGGACGCTTTGCATCACTCTATTCGCCACCTTTTCCCTCGCTGCCGCCGAACCAAAGCCGGGGCAGACGGGATTTGATCCCGGCAAACTGGCGGAAGTTTCCAAGCGCATGAAAGCGTTCGTGGACGACGGCACGATCTCCGGCGCGGTCACGCTCGTCGCGCGCCACGGGCAGGTTGCGAGTCTCGAAGCCGTGGGCCTCGCGGACATCTCCGGCAACCAGCCAATGCGCACGGACAACCTGTTTTGGATTGCGTCGATGACCAAGCCGATCACGGCCCTCGCCGTGCTCATGTTGCAGGACGAAGGAAAACTCAACGTCGAGGATCCGGTGGAAAAATATTTACCCGAGTTCAAAAGCCAGTGGCTCGTCGAGAGTCGCACGCCAGACTCGCTGACGTTGAAACGACCGGCGCGGCCCATCACCTTGCGCGATTTGCTTACGCACACCTCCGGTTTGGGCGATGTGCCGTCGCCGCGGACGGATTGTTCGCTGGCCGAACTGGCGATGGCGTATTCGCAGCAGCCGCTGCGCTTCCCGCCCGGCAGCAAATGGGAATACAGCAATCCCGGCATCAACACGCTGGGCCGCGTCGTCGAAGTGGCTTCGGGCCAGAAGTTCGCCGACTTTTTGGAGCAGCGCATCTTCAAACCGCTCGGCATGACGGACACGACCTTTTGGCCGACACCCGCCCAGGCCAGGCGCATCGCGAAGTCTTACAAGCCCAAGACCGGCGGCGGCTTGGAAGAAACGGATGTCTATTTTCTCAAGGGCGGCATCAGCAACCGCGCGCGCACGGCGTTTCCCGCCGGCGGACTTTATTCCACCGCGCGCGACATCGGACGTTTTTATCAGATGACGCTGAACGGCGGCGCACTCGACGGCAAACAGATTATCTCCAAGGAATCGCTGGCGCTGATGACGCGCACGCAGTCCGGCGACCTCAAGACGGGTTTCGTGGACGGCATGAGCTGGGGTTTCGGCTTTCAAGTTGTGAAAGAACCGCAGGGCGTCACGGCGATGCTCTCGCCCGGCACGTTCGGCCACGGCGGTGCCTATGCCACGCAAAGCTGGGCCGATCCGAAGCGTGATTTGATTTTCGTCCTGATGATCCAACGCGCCGGTTTCCCGAACGGTGACAATTCGCCCGTCCGCCGCGCGTTTCAGGAAGCCGTCACCGCCGCGATCCAAGAAGGCAAATAGGCTGGCCACGGACGTTTTCGGCGTTTGCGTTTTACATCGCCAGGTTCAGCCCTTAAGTTTTCGCCATGAAAATCGAATCGCTCCACGTCGGAATGAAAGTCCGCCACCCCGGATATGGCCTCGGCTCCGTCAAAACCATCAACGAACACACGGCGGAGATCCGCTTTGATGACGCGCAACGGACGGTTGAACCGGAAGGCGCGGAGCTGGAACCAGCCGAGCCGCAGGTGGTGGTGACCACCTTGACCCAACCATTGGCTTTGTTTGTCGAAGAGACCACAGCCGCCGTGGTGCGTGCGCTGGGATTAGAGAAGCCGGAATCATTCGCGGAAATTCTCGCGCTCCGCTGGCATCACGGCAAGATGGTCTTGCACCCCGCCGACCCGACACTCGCGACCAAGGAAGTGCCGCTGGAAGTTTTCTTCCACAAAATCGTGATGATGCGTAACAACCTCCGCGTGCTGGAGCAAAAGATCAATGCGCACGAAAAACTCTCCGACGGCGAGAAGGTGGACATGCAACAATACATCACCCGCTGCTACGGCTCGATGACGACTTTCAACATGCTGTTCCGGCAGAAGGAAGATCAATTCGTCGCGAAGGATTGACGGCGGCAACTTGGCCGGAACGATACAGTTTAGCCACGGATGAAACACGGATCTAACACGGATGGCTGACCCGCCGGCCACGAGACGTATCCTCCCGGAACTCACCGTTTGTTAAGTTTGACCCGACACAGGCCGCCAAAACTAACCGCTGATCTTGTCCGTGTTCCATCCGTGGCTGAAGAATAGTTCCGGCTAGATTCGTTGACCCACACATCTCGCAGCGGCCTATGGAAGTGGAGGAGACGCGGCCTTTGCGCGAAGGTGCGCGTTCATCGCAAGCGGATTGGAAACACCTATTTTTTCCCGAAGAGATACGCCAGCAAGAAGACGATGATGACCGCACCTATGCCCATAGCGATCCATACCGCCGTGGGCACGGGCTTGGCCGCTGGGGGTCGAACCGGGGCCGGCGCGGGCGCAGCCGGCTTGGGCGCGGCGGGTTTGGGAAACGCCGGCGCGGCTGGACGTGGAATGGGCGTGGCACTGGGCCGGTTCATCGGAGTCGGAGAAGGCACGGGCCGGGGAGCAGCAGGTGTCATCGGGCGCGGGGCAGGCGCGGGCGCGGGGCGCGGCGCGGCTGGAGCCGCCGGGGCACCACCGGCTTTGACCGGCTCGGCTGCCGAGGCTTGCAACCAATCCACCACCGCCGAGGATGCCGGGGCCGTTGAGGCAGAAACCACTGGGGCGGCACCAATCAAATCGCCAATCGTCCCGTTTTCCAGGGCGACGAGGGTGTCCTCAAAGCCGGGCACTTTGGAGACATCCAGCATGCACAGGCGTTCGAGCAGAGTCGCGAGTTGCTGGACTTTGGGATCCTTGTTTTCCTTCAGTCGCTTGAACGTTTCGGACTGCGTCGGGTTGCGATAATCGGCGGAGAGGAACAGTAAATTGTCGCCGGTGTAAAATTTCTTGAATAACTCCGGTTCGCTGGCCAGCGCCAGGAAGCTGGTGTAGATGACCAGCGCGGCGAAATTGTCCAAATCCTCGTTGTAATAATCGGGCGTGCGCCGGGGATGCTGAAAATTGATGTGACCCAATTCCGGACTCTTGCCTCGGAACGCCGTGGTGAACATGCCGTCGTAGTCCACCAAACGGAACTCGCCGTCGGTCGTGACCATCACGTTCCCGTGCTGGAGATCACCGTGGGCGAGAAGATTTTCACGCAAGCCTTTCATCAGGACGCGCCATTTGCCCGCCAGATCCCTCATGGTGTCGGCATTGTCGAAGCATTCCTCGACGTGCTGGTTCAGCGGCAGGCCGTCCACCCACTGCATTTTGACGATGGGGTACCACTCGTTTTTGACCTTGATGCCGCGGAGGATGAAATCGAAGGTGACCATGCACGGCAGGCCCAACCCGCAAAGGTTCTGGCTCAAACGGGCGTAGCGGCCCTGCTGGCCAAGCACCTGGCGGACAAAGCAACGGATGGCGTATCGCTCGCCCCCGGTGGTGACGGAATAGACGCAGGCGAAATTCCCGGACATCACCTTCGGCAATCCCAGCATGTCGCACCCGACTTCGGCCGCTTTCAGATCATCCGCCTCGAAGCAGATGTGCGGATTCTGAATGGCGTCTTGGTAGTCGGTATGTGAGGGCCAGGAGGTCATGACTAGATTGTCGGTTTAGGTCGCCGTCGGTCCATCCATCCACTTGAATATGACCAGCGTCGTATCGTCGTTGCGTATTAAGGAGTCCGCGCGCAATTTCGCAACTAAATTCTCAAAGTCAGCGTCCGACTTCAACGCGTAGAGCGTCCGCCAAGGTTGCCGACTGGCTTCATACTCGGTGAGAAACCACTTGGCCAGCGCGTCGGTGGCGAGGATGAAGATGTCGTTGGCCTTGCAATCACCATTGGCGTACTTCACGTCGTCCCACACCTTGGAGTTGAACGACGGGTTGCTCGACAGCAGGAGCGGGCGGCTGTTGAACTGTTCGGCCTGCACGAAGGGAAACGCTTTGAGCAGCGCGTTGTCGCGGATTTGAAAAAAGTTGCTGTCTCCCACGGCCAGGGCCTGCCAGGTGACGCGGTTTTCCTTCGGTGCGGAGAACATGCCGAACATACGCTTGAAAAGCGACGGCTTCTCATCCTGCGGATCCGGGGAAAAAATCAGTCCCAGAAAAGTGGCGAACGCGCCGCCGCGGGCTTTTTCCTCGGCGAACCACGGCAGATGATCCCAGTCGATTTGTGCGTGCCATTCCTTTTGCAGTGGCGTAACCCAGCCGGCGAAGGGCGAGGCCGGCGGCGTCACCGGAGGCGGTGTCGCGGTGAATTTGTTAACCAAGCTCAAGGCCCACAGGTCGGCGAAAGACGACTCAGTGGCACCGTCGGCAATGGCGAAACGCCGGTGGGGAACGGAATGAGCTGAGGCATCTTCGTATTCCTCAATGGCGTTGCCCAGTTTGGGCAACCAGAAAACATTCACAGTAGGCTCCACGACTGGATTTCGATTAGCGGAGGTTGCTGGCTCGGGTGCCAATGTCCAGGAAGCGGATCAGTTCCACCAAATCGGCGTTGAAGGCGAAGCCGCGTGCCTGCGGTCCCAAGGTAAAGTTTTCGTTGCGAGCCAGGTTGCGCAAGCTCTCGGGCAATAAACTTGAAACTTGGAACAGCGTCCGCGCGAATTCATCCGGCAAATCGGCGTCCGAGTCCGGGAAAACAATCGGCGCGACCGGCTGGCTGGAAATGTGGCAGTTGAGTAGCAGCACATTGCCATCCGAGGTTGCCAGGCTGGTGAGCGCCTCGGCTTGGGGCACGGGGCCGAAGTCGGTCGCCTCACCGTCGGAAATGTTGATGACAATCGGCGGATAAGAAAATTGGTGCCGTCCCACCCAGCCCGCGAGCAGGTGATGCGCGAGATCCAAAGCCGCCCCCATGGGCGTGGTGCCCTTGGCCGTCGGTTCGAACCACATGGGAAATTTCACCTTCTGGATGATTTCGCCGCCCGCGCCATCGTCAATTTTCTTGATCCGTTCATCCACGCGCGCGGGGGACTTGGCAATGTCGCTCAACGGCACCAAATCCCGGCCGGCCAGCGGCCCCGCGAAAGCCGGGCCGACTTGCGCGCCGTAGCCGATGACGCAGACGTCGTAAAAATTACGCACGCCTTCACCGCGCGCACATTTGATGATGAGGTTGTGCAACAACCGGTTGATGGCGTCCGCCACGGAGTCGCACTTGCGTTTGCCATCACTTCCCGCGATGGGTTCCACCATCGAACCAGATTGGTCGATCAAAAATACGAAACAACTGGGGTTGGTCCGACTGATCTCTGCTGAATAAGGCATAGACAACTATTGTTTGTAGGAATCCAGATTTCTGTTGCCGCCGGTTATTAATTATTATTGCAACTTTTTTTCCACTCGTTGGCGAAGGTTAATAACCGGATTCCGACGGCAAGGCAATGGTAAAAGCAGACTATTGTTATTTCTTCCGCCGGGCCAATTCCGGCTTGTTTCGCGGCGGCCTTCCGCTCAATCGAACATTTTCCCCGGATTCAGCGTGCCGCGCGGGTCCAAAGTGCGACGCAGCTCGCGCATCACGCGCATCTGAGCATCGCCGGCAAATTTTGGGAGGAAGTCCTTCTTTGCCAAACCAATGCCGTGTTCGCCGGTGATGGTGCCGCCAAGCCGGATGGCTTCGTCAAAAATCTCCTTGAAAGCCTCGTGGACGCGGTGCATCTCCTCGTGGTTGCGCTCGTCGGTCAGGAAGGTGGGATGCAGATTGCCGTCACCCATGTGGCCAAAGGTGCCCACGCGCAACCGGTATTTTTTGGCAATGACCTCGACAAAGCGGACCATCTTCGCCAGTTCGCTGCGCGGCACCGTGGCGTCTTCGAGGATCGTCGTCGGCGCGACGCGGGCCAGCGCGCTGAACGCACTTCGCCGCGCGTTGGCGAGCTTCGCCGCCTCGGCGTCGTCTTTGGCCACGCGCACTTCCATCGCGCCGCAGTCACGCGCGATCTTTTCCATCTGCGCGGCTTCCTCGGCGACCACCACCGGATGGCCGTCGGTTTCCATCAGCAGCAACGCCTCGCAATCAAGCGGCAGGCCAATCTTCGCGTAGTCCTCGACGCAATGAATCGTCATCCGATCCAGGAACTCCAGCGTGCAGGGAATAATCTGCGCGGCGATGATCGCGGAAACCGTGTCGGCCGCCTTGTCCATCTGCGCGAAGGTGGCGACCATGGTTTTCTTGGCCGCCGGTTTCGGAATCAAGCGCAACAACACCTTGGTGATGACGCCGAGCGTGCCTTCCGAGCCGATGAACAAGTCGCGCAACGAATAGCCCGCCACGTCTTTCACGCACTTGTTGCCGGTCCAGAGAATCTCGCCGTCGGGCAAAACCACCTCCAAGCCCATGACATAGTTACGCGTGACGCCGTATTTCAACCCGCGCAGCCCGCCGGAATTCTCCGCGACGTTGCCGCCGATGGTGGAGATTTTCATCGAGCCGGGATCGGGCGGATAAAACAATCCAACGGCCAGCGCCGCGTCCGCGATGGTCAGCGTGAGCACGCCCGGCTCGACCATCATCGTCAGGTTGGCGCGATCCACTTCGAGGATTTTGTCCATCTTCACCGTGCAAAGGACAATGCAGTCCTTGCTCGGCAGACTGCCGCCGCTCAAGCCCGTGCCGGAGCCGCGCGTGACCACGGCGAGATTGTTTTGGTTCGCCAGCTTCAACACTCCGGCGATCTGTACGGTGCTCGTCGCGAAAACGACGCAGCCAGGCATTTGCGACATCGCGGCCGTGCCGTCAAAGGAATAGGGAATCAGGTCTTCCTGAGTGGTAAGCACGTTTTCCGGGCCGACAACGCGGCGCAATTCGGAGAGAAGATTTTCGGCCAAGGGCATAATGACTGGCCGCAGGATGGACGAGGCACAGCCGTTCGGTCAAGAATTCCAGCGCACGCTGGCCAGCGCCACACGAGGTAACTCTGGCAATATGTTACCGCAATCGGGAAACCGGCTCAAAACGATTCGGATGGCTGGCACCAAGGAGAAGGGAGGCGGGGGATGCCTCCCGAAGAAACGCACAGCCACCCGAATCAAAGTCAATCTGTCTAGTCCCGTAGCGCGTTTTGAATACTATAAACTTTAACTCAAAATGGTCCGAACGTCCGATAACTGACTTTGATCAGAGTTTTGTCAGCGCCAAAGTCCACATGCATAACCCGGAACATATCAGACATAAACGAGCCAGATCCCACTTTCTTCGGGTCGGGCGAGTAGACCAAGGTGAGCGGGCCTTGAAACTGTTCCACTTGGTCGAGGGGAACAGGAACTAAATCTCTCAATCCCGGCTTTAGAACCTGCGCTTGGGCTTTGGATGGCGACCCCAGCAATTGCCCGACTGCTTGTAGGCTCATCCCCTTTTTTAGTTGCACGGAGAGCGTGTCCAACTTGTCCTCCCACGCCCACAATTCCACATGCACGCCCTTCGCCAATTCTTCTTCTCGTTGTTGCGCTTTCTCGGCAGCCCAGCGCCTTTCCTTTTCGGCTTGGGGAATAAGTGAAAACTCCCATTGCCGCCTTACTTCATTGGTAGTCAAGCCGGTCAGTTTAGCCGTCTTTTCAACTTCCGCCTGTAAGTTGCGTTTTCTTTCTTCCTGCCGGGATCGGCGTTCCGTCAGTTCTTGCCGCAAGCGAGCCGCCATCTCAGATGCAGGTGAGTTCGGATGAGGTAATCGTGAGTCTTGAGATGACGTCTCCGAATGCGATGGCGTTTTTGGAATCGATCTTGTTTCTAGTATGCTGGTGGGCCCCTCACGACGCGGCAGCATTACCGCGCAAATAATCATCAACGCCGCCAGCAGGCCGAGCCAAAAGTGTGAGAGTTTTAGCATTGCGAAGATTCAATATTGACTGGCCTCTGTCACTGTAAAGTTAATACTTGGCAGGAGACTTGGGCCAATTTCGTTGGGTCCGACCCGAGTCCACGGAGCAAGCACGGGGGGTGCTGTCTTTTTAACAGTAACTTGGGAATGCCATTCCACAACGTTTGAAATAAATACGCCATTCCAAGTGAGCCACTGCCGGGCATTGAACCGCTTGGCAAAAACGCTGTTGAACCATGCATCGGCATAGTTTGCATTTACGTTTGGTCCTGCTGTGATCAAGCGTGGTGCATCATGGTCGAACAACATTCTTGCGGCGTCAGGCGAAGTCGTCGTAGGCGAATAAGGGTCAAGACTCGGATCTGTCGGATCATCACTTCCGACACCCGGCGGTGCTGGATTATTTGTAGGAGAAATGCTGTCTAAAATGTCAATCAAAGCTCCGCCAACGGACCAATAATATTCTTTCCCATCCCCATCGCGATGCCATTTCCAGCCTGAATCGAAAATCGGATCGTCCGGGACACCGGCAGTCAATTCAATCATATTTGATATGGACTTTGCATAACCAGGTTGAGGTGTTGGACCGACGCCCAAATCCGATTGGCCAAACCAATTTGTCAGAGTGGCATAATAAGGCGGGCCAACCATTCCGTTGAGGCTTGCATTCGTCGTGTAAGGCGTAATCGGGCCAATGACTCGCATTCCGATTTGAATGATTACCCGTTCCGCCTTCAGGTTGAAGACGTAGTTCGTGTATTGCGCCGGCAAGCTGGGCGTGACGGGGTAGCTGGTGTTGTTGTTGAGGTTCGTGTACAGCACACCGTTGGTGTTGAAAGTGCCAAACCCACAATTGATATTGGCCGGAGGAATCGGGCGGGAACCGATATTTGTGGTCAGGTAGTAATAGTAGGGGTTAACCCAATTCGTCGTCACTACGACAGCGCGCTCCGAAGCACTCGCCGTGATCTTGAATATACTCGACCAGCCGTAATTGGTTCCACCATTGGTATCCAAGTGCAGAATGGCGCTGGCAGTCTTGGTTGTTGTATTGGTGGCCGTCGGATTGTAGGCGCTAGGGTAGAACGTCACCTGCACATCGCCAAAGGCATATTCCCAGTTATTGGTTGGCGGCACATAGGCGGCGGCGGCGCTGGAAGAAGAAGTCGTGCTGTTGGTCATGGGTGTCGCACTGTAGGAGGTCGTCGCCACCGTGCCGGTGGTGCCGGTCGGCCAGTCAGTAATGCTGTCCGTCACGTAGGTAGTGTCTAGGTGCCAACCACCCGCTGGATAAATCCAACTGTACCCCAAGGTTGAACTGCCGCTGGTGGCGCCACTCGGCTGGCCCAAGTTCCAGTTGAGCGTTGAATAGCCACCAAATACAATCTTCGATTGGTAGGGAGATCCATTGGTGCCTTCGTTGCTCGTGTTGTAAGTAACGCTCGTCGCACTCACGACCGGATTGTCTGTGTCCGCTTGGGCCATATTCGTTGAAAGCTCGAACAGCGTAAAGCCGATCAGGAGCAAGCGCAAGCGGGAGATGCGGGATGGATTCATGGATTGAGTTGAGTTTAGGGTTTACAGTTCAGGGTTCAGAGTTGGGATGCGCAGAGTTTAGCCCGACACCGCGAGGCTCGCGGTGTCGCTCCACTGGCCGAAGACTTGATCGCGTCCAGGTAGTGGCGCGGTATTTCCAGACGGCGGCGGTGCCCGGGGCGGGCGTCACCGTGTCCCCGAAGAAAACGGCGGTGTCCCTTTTCAAAAGGGACAATTCGGAATTCAAAGTGGACATTTCCCCAGCGAAAACAGTGCCGTCCCCGCGCCGAGAGGACGCGGAGGTTTTGAAAAGGGACAACGCCGGGAAAGCGGCTCCGGCTAGGTGCGGACGGAGTGCGGTGCGGACGGAGTGCGGTGCGGACGGAGTGCGATTTACCAAATATGACAGCCCCAATTCTCATTTAGGTACCCAACGTTCATGCCCGACGCACCGCCAGCGAGTCAACACAAATCGTCTGAATTTCAAAAATAGTTTGTGGTTCAGCCCGTGATATACGGATGGTCGCCCATTTCTTGCCCCGGTAACGTTGATTTGAGATCACTCGCAACATACGCCGCCGCTTTCCAGCCTCAAACTCAAGCCCGCTTGATGAACGTCATCGGCGGGCGCTGGTTTTTACCTTTGCCTTTCGGGTCGATGCCGCTCAGGTGGAGCGCGGTGGCATAGACATCGCCGTGATTGGGGATGGACGATTTCTCGTGCTTCTCGCGGCCTTCCTTGAGTTCGCCGGTGACGGGATCGTAATTCGGATCGAGGCTGCCGTCGGGCATGAGGGGAATCGCCATCAGCGTGTGTTCGCCGATCAAGCCGAACTGCGCGTCGCCTTTGACCTTGCCGCCCAGGAAGGCGCACGACGTCACTTTCCAATGCGAGCAAATGTCCTGGCCGTCGATCTCCTTTTCCTTTTCCTGGTCGCCGATTTTCTTTTTTACGATGGAGTCCACGTCGCCGTGAATCGTGCGGCCAAACTCCGAGGTGATGACAATCGTAGTGCGGTCGAACAAAGAAGCGCCGCCTTGGCCGCACGGCGTGCTCTTCAAACGGGCGACCAGCGCGTGCAGCGGATCCCACAAATCTTCCTTCATCATCGTGGTCTGATCCGGCATGCCCAGCGGCGTCTTGCGGTCCTTGGCCCAGAGGCCGCTGCGGTTGCGGTGCGAATCGAAGCGGCGGATGTCGCGCGACTCAATCCAGAAGCCGCACGAAAGCCCGGCGCGCATCAGCTCGTAGGTCATCATCGCCTGCACGTTGGCCTGCGGGCAGAATTTGCTGCGCGCCTTGTTGCCATTGACGCTGCGGTAGGTGATGAGTTCGTCCGCCGGCTTGACGCCAAACTCCTCCTTGAGCTTCGGATCGGTGAACAGCTTGAGCAGCATGTTGCGGTCAAGCCGCAACCCCTGCGCGGCGAGTGAAGTGTAAATTTCGCGGGCGGAATGATAACTCTTCACCGCCTCCACGTTTTCGTCCTTGAGGAATTCCTCGTTCGCGTTATCGAGGAATTTTTCGACCTGCTTGCTGACGTTGTCGCCCGACTCTCCCTGCATTCGCAGGAGGAATTTCTTCAGCTTGGCGGGCGTGCCGGCGTAAATCGTGTGGGCATGGACCGGGCCGAGCGCGTGATAATAACCGCGACGGCCAGTGTATTGCACCTCGTTCAACTCGCCGTCCGACAGCCACCAGTGCCACGAGAGGTTGGGCAGCACGTACGGCTGGCCATGAACCTCCGCGAAGGCCTGCATCACCGAACGCTCGTCGTCCTGCCGCTCGTCGGAGAGCTTCAAGTTGTAATCGCCCATGTGGCACTTGAGGCGGTCGCCGGAATGGAACGCGCCGGTGTGCATGGAACTCAGCACCGTCATGTCCTTGAACAAATCCTTGCCCGGTTCGGCGAGATAGCCGTAGCGGATGTTGCCGTGCTGGTAGATGCCGTAGCCCGGCTTGCCGAAGTTCAGGACGCGATACCGCTCGTTGGTGATGTTGCGGAGCCGGTTCAGCACGTTGTTCGGCGTGACCACCGGGTTGAACATGTCATAGCCCAGCCAGCCGCCTTCGAGATACCAGTAGATCAGAAAATGCGGATTCTCATTCGCCTTCGCGGCGTCGCCGGCCAGTTTGTTCGTCTTGGAATCTTTGGGTGCGCCATAGGCGGCGAAATAGGAAAGAAAATCCACGCACGTCAACGCGGCGGCGGTCACACCGACATTCCGCAAAAAACTGCGACGCGGCAACCGCTGGCCCTCCGTATGATCCGGCGCGACGAACTGCACTTCCGGAGCGACGATGCAAGGTCTTGACATGCTTCCAAACTAGCATTGCCCAACCACCTTGTGAAGACCCAATGCGGATGCATGCGGTGCCACTGGTTTTCACACGAACGCCCGAGTTGATCCACACAACGGAGGTCGGAGCGAGCGCGCCAGCGTCTTGGACTGCGCCAGTCCTCTGGC
>JBKJSC010000228.1:0-5887 GCA_046593035.1 Limisphaerales bacterium
GGCGACACGGCGTTCGTAGAAAAGCTGTTTCAAGTCCCAATTCAATTCCTCGATACTGCCCGCGAAACCAAGTTGCCGGATGATTTCCAAATCTTCCTGGAAATATCCGGGAGCCACGCGCCAGAGCAGGCCCGCCAGCACACGGGATTGCGGGTGGAGGCAGCGCGAAAACACCTGCATCTCGTAATCTTCCGCCGGGCATTCAAATCGTTCGCAAAAGGCCTCGCGAAAAGTTTGAGGGCGACCCTATTCATGCGCCGGGCTAGCCTCGAGCGGCCTGGAGCGGCAGCGGCGCTTGAAAATTGAGGACGGGGCCGGCACTTTCCGCCAAGCCGTTCTGGTTCGTCGCTCGCAGGAACTGGTTGTCCTCGCGATAGAGCGTGATGGAGACATGCTCGTTTTTGCGGATGCATTCCTTGATGTGCTCCGGCTCTTTTTCACAGCGCAACACCGTCTTCCAGGAGTAGATGTGTTTGGGTTTGTGGAAGTCGCTGTTCGCCAGAAACGGCAGCCGTTTGTGGCCCACCGGCGTGAAGAGGTCGTTGCGGTTGGCGATCTCCCACGCGTCGATCAGGGGCGCGAATTGTTCCAGATTTTCCCACAGGAACAGCGTGTCCTTGCCCCACTCGCTTTTCATGATGTGTGGATGCGAGGCCACGGCCAAGCCGCCTTGGGCGTGGATTTGTGCGATGGTTTCCGGCAAATCCAGCGCGGCGGGAATGGGCGCTTTCAAATCAATGCCGAGCAGATGCGCCGAGGATTTCCGAGTGTAACCATCCTTGTTGAACTCAATGCCCGTCATCACGATCATGCCGTATTTGCGCGCGGCGCGTTTGCGTTCGCGTTCGATCACGTCGAAGTATTCGTCCAGTTGGTTTTGGCCGATGGTGAGGTTGCTCAAGCGGGCCAGCTTGCCGATCAAGCGCCGGGGATCGGCCAGATGATCGGTGATGCAAATGCAGTCAAACCCCCGCTGGCCGTAGAAATCCACCAGTTCGGGCACGGACAGTTTGCCGTCGGAATAATTGCTGTGCATGTGAAAATCGCACAACAACATCCGCGCCTCGCCGCCAGGTTGGCCGGCCGCCGTGAGGTTTGAGCGCGCCGCCGGAGATTCAAATAGTTTCACCCGCTTGCGCGCCGGCCCGGTCCATTCGCATTCGGCGAGCACGAGTTCCGCGATGCGGAGCGCGGCGTCGGGCTGGCTGATCTTGGCGAGGTTGTCGCGCCACTCGCGCCACAACCGTCCCCGGTGCCGGAACGCTTCCTGTACGGCATCGGCCACTTCGCGATTCCCGTCAGCCGTGACGCCGAGACCGAACTGCCGGATGAGCCGCGCATTTCCCTCCTCCTGACCGGGGATGACCTGATTCACGATCATTGGACAGCGGGCGGCAATGGCCTCCTGCACCAGCGCGCCTCCGGCCTTGCCGATGAGCAAATGGTGGTTCAAGAGCAATTGCGGCATCTGGTTGGTCCAGCCGAGGATGTTGACGCGCGCGGAAGAATCTTTCGTCCGATCCAGCAATTCCTGTTTCAACTCCGCGTCGCGCCCCACGGTGATGGTCAGGCGGGTGTCGGGGATTTCCAGCAACCGGTCGATGGCCTTGCCCGCCTTTTTCTTGCCGTTGTTGATCACGTACAGAATTTTGCGCGGTTCACCGGGGCCGGGCGCGGTGAGCGGCTCGCGCGGCGGCTCCAAGAACTGCGGGCTGACGGGAAAACCAAGCGTCTTGATCTGCGCCTCGGCCACGCCGCCAGCGCGCAGCACCACGGCCGTGGGCTGGTTGGGAACGCAATACAAATCACTCGGCGCGCGAAACCAGGTGGAGTTCACCGTGATCGAATCGGTGACGATCGTGATGAAACGAAAGGGTCGCTCCGCGTGGTCGCGGTGCAGCTCGTGGAGGACGTGCGCATAGACCGGATACGTGGACACGACGCAGTCCGGTTGGGTTTCATGCAGCACGTCTCCCAGCGCATTGCGCAGACGCGTGAACCCGCCGAGCCGGTTGTCCACGAACGTGGAATTGTCCAGCAGCGAATAAATGCCGCCCCACACCTTGGGCGCGTATTGGACGAGACTGAGATAGGTTTTCTTGGCGAGCGTGTTGAACGAACCGTAGCTGCTTTCAAAGAGATCCAGAATCTCGACCTTGACTTCGTCGCCGTGCAACTCCAAGGCGTCGCGCAGACTGCGGGCGGCGGCATTGTGACCTTCTCCGAAACCGGCGGTAAGAATGAGGACTTTTTTCATAGGCGGTTTCTTTTGACCCTGCCCCGCCTTGGTTACGGACTCATTGCGCCCAAGTTACTTTTCCATCAATCCTGATGCGCGGCATCCATCACCCGGTTCAACACCCGGTGGACCCGCAGCATCAGTTCCCGCGGACTGAACGGCTTGGTCACATAATCATCGGCTCCTAATTCCAGTCCCAAAATGCGCGATGGCTCGCTTGTCCAAGCGGTCAGCATGATGATGGGAATAGACTCGGTGGCGGGGTGACGGTGGAGGATTTCGCACACGGCGAAGCCGTCGAGTTCGGGCAGCATCAAATCGAGCAGGATCAAGTCCGGCGAGACAGCGCGGGCTTGCTCCACCGCGTCCCAGCCGTTGGCGGCGGTAATCACCTCGAACCCTTCCTGCTGGAGATTGAACGACACCAGTTCCACAATGTCCGGCTCGTCATCCACCACTAATATTTTTGTTTTTGTCATAGCCCATACTCGTTAGCACGGGGCAGCGCGACACCGCAACGGCGGGCAGGTTAAGGAAAGGTTACGATTGGCCGCGACTGATCAAACGAATTCAAGCCGGAGACTGCTTGCCGCTGTGCCGGATGTCTTTGGCTTCGTATAGGTAGACAACTTCCTCCGCGATGTTCGTCGCGTGGTCGGCGATGCGCTCCAGCCGCTTGGAAATCACCATGAGGTTCAGACAGCGGGAAATGGTGGTCGGCTTCTCCACCATGTAACTAGCCAGCTCGCGATGCAGTTGCTTGTTGAGCGCGTCCACATCCTGGTCGCGCGGAATAACGGCCCGCGCTTTCTCAGTGTTCCGGTTCACGAACGCATCCAGCGCGTCGTTCAACATCTCCAGGCCCATGGTGGCCATCCGCGGGATGTCCACGTACGGCTTGAGCTGCGGCTCCTGGTTCAACTCGATGGCGCGTTTGGCAATGGCGGTGGCTTCATCACCGACGCGTTCAAGGTCGTGAGAGATTTTCATCGCGACGATGATGAGACGGAGGTCCGAGGCCAGCGGCGCTTTGGCGAGCAACGTGACCGCCATCTCGTCCATTTCGATTTCGAGCTGGTCGAGAATGTCGTCCGCCTCCTTGACTTTGCGGGCCAGCACCTCGTCGCGATCCACCAGCGCCTTGACGGCGTTCCTCAAAGACGCCTCGGCATGGCTGGCCATGGTGAGGAGTTTGTTTTTCAACTCCGCGAGTTCCTGTTCGTGATGAGTAGCCATGAGTTCAGTTCAAAGTTTAAGGTTCAAAATTTCAAGTGGGTGCCGCCGGTTTTTCAACCGAACCGTCCGGTCACGTAGTCTTCGGTTTGCTTCTTCGCCGGGTTGCTGAAAATCTTGGCCGTCGCGTTAAACTCGATCAATTCACCGAGGTAAAAAAACGCCGTGTAATCCGAGATGCGCGCGGCCTGCTGCATGTTATGCGTCACGATGACGATGGTGAACTCCTTTTTTAATTCGAGGATCAACTCCTCGATCTTCGCCGTCGCAATCGGATCCAGCGCCGAGGCCGGCTCATCCATCAAAATGATTTCCGGCTTGATCGCGATGGCGCGGGCGATGCAGAGACGCTGCTGCTGCCCGCCGGACAAGCCGAGCGCGCTCGCGTGCAAGCGATCCTTCACCTCGTCCCAAAGCGCCGCGCCGCGCAGGCTTCGCTCCACGACGACATCCAGCGTCGCCTTGTCTTTCGTGCCGTGCAGGCGCAGGCCATAGGCGACGTTGTCGTAAATGGATTTTGGAAACGGGTTCGAGCGCTGGAAAACCATGCCGACACGTTTGCGCAGTTCGATCACGTCCACGTCCGGGCTGTAAATATTCTCGCCACCGATCTTTACTTCACCGCTGATCCGGACGCTGTCAATCAAGTCATTCATCCGGTTGAAGCAGCGAAGGAACGTGGATTTTCCGCAGCCGGAAGGCCCGATGAACGCCGTCACCTGCTTCTCACCGATGGCGATTGAAATATCCTTGAGGGCCTGCGTTGCGCCGTAGTGGAGCGAGAGCTTTTCGGTCGTGATCAGTGTCGCGCCCAAACCCAGCGTTTTCGCGGGCGAGGCAGGCACGGCCACTTTGGGAACAATCGTTTCGGTCATAAGATTCAATCAATGCATCGCCCGCATCTTCCGCCGCATGTGCGCGCGGACGAAGATGGCGACAATGTTCAGCGCGAAAGTGAGCAGCAGAAGCACCAGCACGGTCGAGTAGAGGATCGGGCGAGTCTGCTCAATGTTGGGCGACTGCGTGGACAGCACGAAGATGTGGTAGCCCAGTTCCATGAACTGGTCGGTGAGTTTTCCGGGCAATTGCGCCATGTAGTAAGCCGCGCCGGTGAACATAATGGGGGCCACCTCGCCCGCGCCGCGCGAGACAGCCAGAATGCTGCCGGTCAGAATGCCGGGCATGGCTTGCGGAATAACGATCTTCCAGATGGTTTCCAGTTTGGTCGCGCCGAGGGCAAGGCTGGCCTCGCGCAGGCCGGGCGGAATCGCCTTCAATGCTTCTTCGGTGGCAACGATGACGACCGGCAGAGTCAAAATCGCCAGCGTCAGCGCGGCCCAGAGGATGGCGGGCTTACCCCAGATTGGCTCCGGGCTGTGCAGGATGGTGTCCATGTTTGCTCCGACAAAGTTCACAAAGAAACCCAAGCCGAACAGGCCGAACACGATGGCTGGCACGCCCGCAAGATTGTTCACCGCGCCCCGGATGATGCGGGTGATCGCGGACGTGTGCGAGGCGTATTCCGTTAGATAGACCGCCGTGATGACGCCGATGGGCACGACGAAGATGGTCATCAATATCACCAGCGCTGTTGTGCCAAAGATCATCGGCATCACACCGGCGTGTTCCACGCTGAACATATCCTTCTCCGTGCCGCCGGTGACGAATTTCCAAGAGAAGCCCGGCCAACCTTGGTAGACGATGTTCGCGAGGATGACCGCCAGGATGACGACGATGAGCCATGTCGCCAAGCCGGTCGCGCCGGTGAAAAGATACGACGCGTAATCGAAACGCGGGGAGCGGAAGCGGTTGGTGGCGGGCTGGCTCATGTCAATGAGCTCCTTTGCCTTCGAGGCGGCCCTTGAGCCGGTGCATGACGAGTTCCCCGACCAGATTCGAGATGAAGGTTACGACGAAGAGGAGCAGGCCGATGGTGAATAGCAACCGGTAATGATGCCCGCCGAACACCGTCTCCGCCAGTTCGGCGGCGATGGTCGCCGTAATGGTGCGCGTGGAATCGGTCAGGCTCAGGCTCATGATGCTGGCGTTGCCGCTGGCCATTAGCACGATCATCGTCTCGCCGATGGCACGGCCAAAGCCTAGCACGACCGCCGCGAACACGCCGGGCAGCGCGGCGGGCAGCACGACCTGCCACGCGGCCTGCCATTTGGACGCGCCGAGCGCCAGCGCGGCCTGCGTGTAACTGCGCGGCACGCTCGTCAGCGCGTCCTCCGCAATCGAAAAGACGACGGGAATCACCGCCAGCCCCAGTGCGATGCCAGCGACAAAGGCATTCAGGCGTGAGTCGTAGTGGAAGACTTTCTGCAACACCGTGGCCATGACGATGAGGGCGAAGAAGCCCAGCACCACGGACGGAATGCCGGCCAGCAGTTCGATGGCCGGCTTGAGCCACTC
>JBKJSC010000249.1:0-3698 GCA_046593035.1 Limisphaerales bacterium
GGGCGCGGCGAACCAGGGCGGCATCAGCCCGTCCGCGACGACTTTGCGAATCATGCCGGCGTGGCTGGCGACCTCGGCGTAAGTCTCCAGTGCGAACGGCGCGACGCCGCCGGAGCGGTGGCACTCCAGACAATTTTGCTGAATAAGGCGCGAGATGCGGCGGTGGTACGTTGCGGAGACTGCGGGCGCGGTCTTGCTGCTGGCGACCTCAAGGGCGCAGCCCGGTGCCGTGGTCGTGCCCACGCGAGGCGCGACGCCAGTCAGCACAGCGTCAAGCACATCAGCCAAATAACGCTGCCGTGGCGCAGCCAGCGAGTAAGCCAAGCCGTATTGGTCATCCACCGCGCCGCGATAGACGAGTGTCCGCGCTGCATCCAGCACGAACACCTCCGTGGTCGATCGCGCTCCGAGAGCCGCGCGGATCTGGCCTTGATCGTCGCGGGTAATCGGCCCGGTGAAGCCGTGAACGCGCACGGCTTCGGTGATGTCCCGCGCGGAATCAGTCGCAATCGGATCGACGAAGACAAACCGGACACCGCGCCGGCCGTAGTCCTTTTCCAGCGCGGCGAGCGTCGGCGCAAACCGTTTACTCAATGGGCAACTGGTGCTGACGAAAGCAATGACGACTGCCGGAGCAGGCTTGAGGTTGCTGAGACGGGACTTTTTTCCGGTGATCGAAACGATGTCGAGATCCGGCACCCACCGCCCGACGCCCGGTTCGCACGTCGGCGCAGATTGCGGCGCTTCCGCCACTGACCGGGAAGGACTTGCGGTCTCAGCGCACACGCTATTCACAGCGGTGGACCCGAGGACCACACTCATCAACGTCGAGAGCAGATATGTTTTTGGCATCATTGCTTTGATTATACACGGCAGCACCGCATTTTGTTACCGGCTGCGGTTTCCCGCCTTTGGTTTATTCGCGTTACTCCAGGCTGGTAGCGAAACGTCGCCTTTCGGCTACCGGTCACGCGGCAGGAAATTACGAGCCAGCATTTGCACGGCGGACCTCGCGTCGGCGATCACGGCGTTTGCTTCATCCGCGAAAGGTTGGTCCAGATGAGCGCTCACGGCGGCGAGATTGAGTTTCGGAATCGCGACGAGCAAATCGCGGTCGCCGAAAGGCGAATCGTTGGTGACGGAATGATGGGCCATGTTTTTGGGCGAAATGTTTTCCCGCGGCGTCGGCTGATTTAGAACCAGCCACACGCCCGCTATGGCCGTGAGGGCGGCCAGCGCCGTGGCCCACCGCGGCCGAGACCAAGCCGGCTCCGGTTGCGTTTTGTCACGACGGATGGCCACCATGATTTTGCCGTGCAGAAACGGCGACAACCCAGGTCGATTCTGCGTGGCTTGCGAGGACAGCAAGTTCGTGAGAGCAAGTTGTCCCTCGTAGTAACGGCGGCAGTCCACGCATGCCGCAACATGCCGCTGGAGACGTGGCGTGAGAGATTCACCGGCATCAATGCGCCGGGAAATCCGAGATTGGAAGAAGCTGCAAAACATAAAACTCACCCTTTCGACGGTTCAAAAAAGTTTCGGGCCAGGTCTGGGCGTCGCTGCCGAAGGAGTTCCGCCATCTTCCCGCGCGTGCGGTGGAGCAGCACGCGGACGCGGACCTGGTTTGTGTTCATGACCCTCGCCGTTTCCGCGATGGAGAAACCCTCGCCGTAACGCAGCCACAAGGCTTCATACTGGTCCGGGGAAAGACTGCGCGCCACCGTCCAAACGGAGTCCTGCTCGTCTTTGCGTTCCAGAGCAGTGGCGGGGTTCTCGTGATCGACGCGCTCATCGTTGGACAATTCCTCCGTGGGCCACCGGTCGCGCAGGTGATTCAGCGTCGTCCGTTTGGCAATGGTGAACAGCCACGGCGCGAACGGTTGACGCGCTTGGAAGTTATGAATGTTCCGGTACGCCTTCACGAAGGTCACCTGCGTCAAATCCTCGGCGTCGTGCGGATTGCGCGTTATCTGGCAAATGTAGTTGAAGATGCGCAGCTCAAACAAAGCGACCAGCTTTTCAAAGGATGCGAGGCAGCCGCCGCGGGCCTGCTCAACCAATTGCATCAGGGCTGGATGCGTTTCGTCTGTGCTCACAGGCGTGCGTTCAAAGCGGGTGCCCCTCGTCGTGGCGAAAGCAACAGGTAGGAGAAGCGTGGCGGTCATTCGCATTTAGAAGCGGCATTACTCGTTCAGCTTCTATTTCCGGGCGGCTGTGTTCTGGCGGGCGTCCTGTTCCATCTTCTCGATGACGCGCGCGACTGGATATTCAAAGGCCGCCGTGATCATCCGCTCCACCGCCGTTACCTTCGCTGATTTTAACAAGATCTGCCGGTCCTTGTCTTCGGTTTGTTCCAGGGAGGCCCACGCCAGTAAGCCGTCGATCAATTGCTTCACTTGCGCGGCCGCTTTCGCGTCCTCGATCTTCAAACCTAGCGTCAGGAATAGCTGGTCGCCGCGTTCGCCCAAAGCCAGGCGCACACTCTCGGCTTGGCCCAGGATTTTTGCTTGCGGCGGGAGGGCTGTGTTTTCCTTTAAGTCTTCAGCCCCCGCCAGGATGAAACTCTCGCTCGGCTTGGCCAAATCACTGAAGGCCATGGTGGACGTGAGATTCGGCTGTTTGCCCGCCACGACCTCCCAGGCTTTCTGGACCTGCTTCCGCGATTTGCCCAGCAGCAATGCTCCACCGGGCAGAGGCGCGGCCACAATCTCCTTGTCAATCTGGTAAAGCGCAAACGGCTCCGCTTGGAGGCGTTGGATTGTTCCCTTGGCGTCTTTGGTCATCTGGGCGACCAGAAAATCCTCCACGCCCTTGACCGCTGCGGCGTCGGCTCTCAACAGCAACACGCCGTTGTCGTCCGAGTCCTTCTGATACTCAGTTCCGTAAGCCGTGGCCGACTTGAGCGAGCGGAGCAACGGTCCAAAATCGAACCCGTGTTTCGCCCGTTCGTCGGCCACCGTGCGTTCGAGCATGTTCGTCACATAGAAGCCACCGAGCTTGGTGGTGCGGAAATGATCCGCGTCGAAATGCAGCACCCACTTGGCCTGCGACGAGACCTGTTCCCTCGGCAGCGGCCCGCCCAGCAGGTGCATTTCCAGAGCGACCAGAACCGCAATAGCATTGAGCAATGTTTTCATAGGTTTTCTTAGATTTGGCCCGGTGCCGGATTGGCCCGTTCTCCAGGTCAATTTGGCTGACGCGCCCTGTCAACACCCTATAATTCACGGCCCAGCGGGAAAAGGTTACAATCATTTATCGGGTCGGACGAAAGCATCTGCAACGCGCGCGTTATTGCGCGCCGCTGCGCTTCCTGCGGATTATCCGCAATCTCCAGCCGCTGCGCTTAAATCTTAGCCGCCTTATCGTGGCGGGCCGGATTCATGCGTGGTTTTCACGATGCCGTGTTCGAGCCATTCATATTTTCCGGCGAGCACCGCTTGCGTCATCCGGTAGCCGGTGCGATCCAAATTGTGGCGGATGCCTTGGAAATGTTTTTCCAGCCTCAATTGCGCCGACCGGCAGAAATATGTCACCAGGCCAAGGGTTTCCTCTGGATTTTTTTCCGGGCTTTCGTCCAGCAACGCCTAGAGCCTGTCATGGACATTTGGCAAAGAGGGAATGGAGCATGAGGGTGACGAGGGCCAGCCAGTGATAGCTGACCAGCGTGGCGGCGAGCCGTTCGTAATCGCGGGCCAGAC
>JBKJSC010000262.1:0-17208 GCA_046593035.1 Limisphaerales bacterium
CCGGTTTCGACGCCGATCTCGCGGATCACCGCGAAGGAGGCGTCGCGCATGATCTGATACTCCTTGTCAGTCAGCGTCTGGATCGGCGCGACGGTGATGGAGTCGCCGGTGTGGACGCCCATGGGGTCGAAATTCTCGATGGAGCAGACGATGACGCAGTTGTCCGCGCGATCGCGCATGACTTCCATCTCGTATTCCTTCCAGCCGAGGAGGGATTCTTCGATGAGAATTTCGTTCACGGGCGAAAGTTCGATGCCGCGCTTGGCGATTTCTTCAAACTCTTCGCGGTTGTAACCGATGCCGCCGCCCGTGCCGCCGAGCGTGAACGCGGGGCGGATGATGAGCGGCAGCCGCCCGATCTTGTCGGCGACCGCCCGCGCCTCATCCATGTTGTGCGCGACGCCGGAGATCGGCACGTCGAGACCGATCTGGAGCATCAGTTCCTTGAAAGCGAAACGGTCCTCGCCCTTGTGGATGGCGTCGGGCTTCGCGCCGATCATTTCAATACCGTATTTGTCCAACACGCCGCTTTTGTGCAAAGCCATTGCGGTGTTCAATGCGGTTTGGCCACCGAGGGTCGGCAATAAAACCAGTTTGTTCGGGATTGATGTCGAAGGCGCGACGCCTTCGACGGCACGCGAGACGCGTGCGCTCCTCATTTCAACGGGGACGCCCAGGCGTTTCATTTCCTCCAGCTCTCGCACGATGATCTTCTCCACGCATTCAGGCGTAATCGGCTCGATGTAGGTGCGGTCGGCAAACTCCGGGTCGGTCATGATGGTGGCCGGATTGGAGTTCACGAGGATGACGCGGTAGCCCTCTTCCTTGAGGGCCTTGCAGGCCTGCGTGCCGGAGTAATCAAACTCGCACGCCTGGCCGATGATGATCGGGCCGGCACCGATGATGAGAACGCTGTGGATGTCGGTTCTTTTTGGCATCTGAAAATCTTCTTAAACCCGGCGGTCACAGACCACCGCTACAGTTGTTCAAACGGGCCAGATGAAACACCGGTTGCGCCTCGTTGGCCAACCTTTTTTGTCTCGTTCACCACAGCCGCCTCGCGCACTATCAGTCCGACTGCGAAGTTTGTCTTTTCAGGAAGGGGCGTCACGGCTTATGATCACCCTCGACCCAATTGCCGTCGGCTGCCTCGTTGGTCGATGCCGCCGGCATAATCCTTAATGCGATTACGAATCTCATTCGTGGTTTAAGAAAATGTTACAGCACGATTGATCCAATGAAATCCAAGCTCCTGCTCTTTGTCACCTGGCCAGTCTTCGCCAGCGTGATGCTGGCCCACGCCGCCGAATTCAAGTTCACCACCCAAACCCTCACCGTGCCCGACGGCTTCACCGTCGAACTCATCGCCGGCCCACCGCTGGTGAACCGGCCCATCTCCATCGCTTTCGACGAGCAGGGGCATCTTTACGCCACCGACTCCGCGGGCATGAGCGACAAGGCGGAGAAACAACTGGAAACCAAGCCGCACCGCATCGTGCGCCTCGAAGACACCGATGGCGATGGGCGCTTCGAAAAATCCATCGAGTTCGCGGACAGGATGATGTTCCCCGAAGGCGCGATGTTTTACGAAGGCTCGCTCTACGTCGCCGCGCCGCCGCAGATTTGGAAGCTCACCGATGGCGATGGCGATGGCGTGGCGGAGAAGCGCGAGGTCTGGCACGACGGCAAAACCCTCGGCGGCTGCGCCAACGACCTCCACGGTCCGTATCTCGGGCGCGATGGTTGGATCTACTGGTGCAAAGGTGCGTGGAATGAACAGCACTACACGCTGCCCAATGGGAAACCGGCGGTCACGCGCTCGTCACAAATCTTTCGCCGCCGTCCCGGCCATCCCGGCCAGGAACCCGTGCTCACCGGCGGCATGGACAATCCCGTGGGCGTGGCCTTCACCTCCACCGGCGAGCGTTTCCTGAGCTGCACGTTTTTCCAGAATCCGGCCGGGGGCAAACGCGACGGCCTCATCCACGCCATCTACGGCGGCGTTTACGGCAAAACGCACGAGTCGCTTAACGATCAGAAGCAGACGGGTGGTTTGATGCCGGTGCTGGTTCACATGGGCGCCGCCGCGCCGTGCGGGTTGACCTCGCCCAGTGGCAAACTTTTCGGTGGCGGTTTCGGGGACAACCTCCTCGCCTGCTATTTTAATCTGCGCAAGATCGTCCGCCACGAACTGCTCGCCGACGGCACCACCTTCAAGACCAAGGACACCGCCCTCGTCACGTCCGACAGCCAGGACTTTCATCCGACCGATGTGCTCGAAGACGCCGACGGCAGCCTGATCATTGCGGACACGGGTGGCTGGTACAAAGTGTGTTGCCCCACGTCACAACTGGCCAAACCCGATGTGCTCGGCGGGATTTATCGCATCCGCAAAAACGGCACGCCCAAACGCGAAGACCCGCGCGGACTCAAGCTCGCGTGGGGCACAATGTCGCCCGGCGCGCTCGCGAAACTTCTGGCCGATGAACGCCATTACGTCCAGCAGCGCGCCATCCACGAACTCGGCAAGCGCGGCGAAGCCGCCGTGCCCGCGCTGCACCAAGTCATCGTAGCAGACGACGTAAAGAGGCTCACTTCAAAATCGGAGAATGCGACGCGGAAGACGGGAAAGAAATCAGAGACTCCTCACGTCGTCTCCAACCCCATGGAGGCGCGTCAGAACGCCGTCTGGGCATTGGCGCGAATTGACGGCGAGGCCGCGCGCGAATCCGTGCGCACCGCGCTGAATGACACCGACAAATCCGTGGTTCACCCTGCGATTCATGTTGCCAGCTTGTGGCACGATCATGGCGCGGCGGGACGCTTGCAGACCTTTCTCGAAAGCAATGATGCCGCGCTCGCCCGTGCCGCCGCCGAAGCGCTCGGTCGCATCGGCGACAAGCGCTCCGTGCCTGCGCTGCTCGTCGCCGCCGGTAAACACGGAGGGAACACCCGGGAGCCGAAAGCCAATGCAAACGGTGAAACGATGACGGTCGGCGACCCAGCACGCGTGCTGGAGCATTCGCTCATCTACGCGCTCATCGAAATCGGTGATGTGACCGGAACTGCGGCGGGGCTCAGCTCCGCGACCGTCGGCACGCGCCGCGCCGCACTCATGGCCCTTGATCAGATGGAAGGCGGCAGTTTGAAACCAGAGGATGTGTTGCCCCTGCGTCGATCCCCGCAGCCCATGCTGAAACAGACGGCGATGTGGATCATCGGCCATCACGCAGAATGGGGCGAACGGCTCGCGCGGCAATACTTCGGCGATCTCTATCAGGTTTCCTTGCCGCCGCCCGAACCGGTGGAAACCGCCGCCCAACTCGCGCAATTGTCCAAGTCGCCAGCCATTCAGGAAATCCTGGCCGAACTCCTCCACCAGCGCGATGTGTCGGAGGCCTCACGCCTCATCGCGCTACGGGCGATGGCGTCGGCGAACCTGAAGGAAACGCCGAAGCGATGGTTGGAAGAAGTCACCGAGGTGCTCGCACATTCGGAGGGTCCGGTTGCGCGTCAGGCCGTCGCCACCGCTCGCACGCTGGCATTGCCCAAACAGGACACATCCAAATTCTTCGCCGCGCTCCTGGAGGTCGGGCGCGAAGCGGATTTCCCTGCGGATGTTCGGCTGGATGCTCTGGCAGCCGCTGGTAACATTTCCACGGTCGAACCCGCGCTGTTTGATTTTCTTTCCGCCCATCTCGCAGGCACGCATCCAATGCTGGTGCGCAGCGCAGCCGCCAATGTGTTGGCCAAAGCCCGGTTGACGTCCGAACAACAACTCGCCCTGGCCGACGCGATGCAGCGTCTTGGCCCGCTCGAAACGCCGAAGTTGCTGCCGGTATTTGAAAAATCGCCCACCGAAGCTTTGGGGTTGAAACTCGTCGCGGCCCTCAAGCAATCCGCCGGCTTGGCCGGCCTGCGGGTCGATTTGCTCAAACCGTTGTTCGCGAAATATCCGCCGTCCGTCCAGCAGCAGGGCGAGGCACTGCTGATGCTGCTCAACGCCGACGCGGCGAAGCAAACTGCGCATTTGGAAGAACTGCTCGCCACTTGCAAGAATGGCGACATCCGCCGCGGCCAGGTCATCTTCAACAGCGCCAAGGCGGCGTGCGCGACCTGTCACGCCCTGGGCTATCTCGGCGGCCGACTGGGGCCGGACCTCACCCGCATCGGTCAGGCGCGCAACGAGCGGGATTTGTTGGAAGCCATTGTGTATCCGAGCGCGAGCTTTGTGCGCAGCTATGAGCCGTTCACTGTGACCACCAAAAGTGGCGAAGATTACTCCGGGATTATTCGTAAGGACGCGCCGGACGAAGTCGTGCTCGCCACCGGACCAGAGGCGGAACAGCGCGTGGCGCGCGCCGATGTCGTGTCCATGCGCCCCGGCGCCGTGTCGCTCATGCCGGCGGGCCTGGACGCCGTGCTGACGAAACAGGAACTGGCGGATTTGCTCGCGTTCCTGAAAGCCACGCAATGAACCCGGCTTGATATTCATCCCGCAAAGGTTCAATAACCCCGCCATGAATTGCTTCGTCACCGGCGCTTCCGGCTTCATCGGCGCGAACCTCGTGCAGGAACTCGCCGCGCGCGGGCATCGCGTCAAGGCGCTCCTGCGCGCCAACAGCGATGTGCGCGGCTTGCAGGGAGTCGAGTTCGAGCGCGTCACCGGCGACGTCGCGGATCCGGCGAAACTCGCGGCGGCGATGCGCGGGTGCGATTGGTGCTTCCACGTCGCGGCCAGCTACCATCTCTGGTTGCGCGACTACGCGCCGATGTATGCCGCGAACGTGGAAGGCACCCGCCATGTGCTCGAAGCAGCGGCGCAGGCCGGCTGCTCACGGATCGTCTACACCAGCACCGTGGGTTGCATCGGGCTGCCGCGTGAAGTGAACGGCGTCCTCGCGCCCACCGACGAAACGACGCCCGTTGCCGAGGCGCAGATGAGCAACCACTACAAGCTCTCCAAGTGGCGCGCGGAGGTGGTCGCCCGCGAACTGGCAGCGAAGGGATTGCCCATCGTCATCGTGAATCCCAGCGCGCCCGTCGGCCCGCGCGACGTGAAGCCGACGCCCACCGGTCAAGTGATCGTGGACTTTCTCAACCGCCAGATGCCCGCCTACCTCGACACGGGCTTGAATTGGGTTCATGTTCGCGATGTCGCGATCGGCCACATCCTGGCCGCCGAAAAGGGCCGCGTTGGCGAGCGTTACATTTTGGGAAACGCCGAAGGAAACTGGACGATGCGGAGAGCCTTCGCAGTCTTGCAGGAAATCACCGGCGTGCCCGCACCGAAATTTCAGGTGCCCTACGCAATCGCGCTCGCGGCGGCGCACGTGGATGAAATGATTTCCAAATTCTCCGGCAAACCGCCAAAGGCTCCGCTCGCCGGCGTGCGCATGGCGAAATATAAAATGTTTTTCAATCCGACAAAAGCGATCCGCGAACTGGACTTGCCGCAAACGCCGCCGCGCCAGGCGCTCGCCGACGCCGTGGCCTGGTTCCGCGCGAACGGCCAACTCGAAAAACCAAAGCAGGCCAGCGCGTGAACTTCGCTTTCCGAAACCTTCTCCTCAGTGTTGCGATTCTCTTGCCGGGATGCGCTGGGCCTAAAGCCGCACCTCATTCACTCAGGACTGAACTCCAACGTCTCGAGCGCGTTGACGTCAACCCCGACCATTACCCGTCGTACTCAGATTACCACGTTCGAGTTTACCGACAGGTTCAGGGCATAGTGGGACGAGTATCCTCGGCTTCGGATCTGAAGACACTTTTTCTCGAGTGTACCCGCCTTTTGAAGGCGAGACCCGATTCGCCCCAAGAACGGCTCATCTGGATAGACGCCCATGACGAGGCTAAGAAGGCAATCGTCTTTCGCCTTGCGGAGCTCGACTCAGAGGAAGCCACCAAAGTTCTGATAGATATGTTCACCGATGACTCCCTTGGGTTTGATGGCGAATCTGCCCTGAACGCCTGCAATGCGATCTCCCGGTGCGGACAACGAGCCCTTCCGCACCTGGCGAAGATTAACTCTGAAGCACATTATTGGGCCGTGATTCAGCAGGTCATCAAGTGTATTGAGAGAGGTGAGCTCTATGGACCTTAGGCTTTTTTCCTCCTCCCTTTTGCGCCTTTTGTGCCTCGTTGCGGCGAATCAATTTCGGTGTTCAGGTGTAAATCACCACCGGTTTCCCTCTTTCCCCTTGCCGCTGATTCGCGCTTTCCCCATGCTGCTGCGCGATGGCCGAGCGCGTAATTTCAGATGTGTTGACCCAGCCGGACGCCGCGTTGGAAATGACGCTGCGGCCGTCCCTCTTTTCCGAGTTCACCGGCCAGGCCAAGGTCAAGGAACGCGTCGAGATCGCCGTGCAGGCGGCCAAGCAACGCAGCGAGGCGCTCGACCACGTCCTCCTCTCCGGCCCGCCCGGCCTGGGCAAAACCACGCTCGCCAATATCATCGCCAAATCCATGGGCGCCAACCTCAAGTCCACCAGCGGCCCGACCATCGAGAAAGCCGGCGACCTCGCGGGCCTGCTCACGAATCTCGAAGCGGGCGACGTGCTGTTCATCGACGAAATCCATCGCCTGCAAAAAACCATCGAGGAATATCTCTATCCCGCGATGGAGGATTTCAAACTGGACATCATCATCGATCAGGGACCGAACGCGCGCAGTGTGCGGTTGAACCTCCCGCGCTTCACGCTCATCGGCGCCACGACCCGCAGCGGGCTTCTCAGCGCACCGTTGCTCACGCGTTTCCCCATTCGTGAGCGGCTCGATTATTACAACGCCGGACAATTGCAGACGATCGTCATTCGCTCGGCGCGCCTGCTCAACGTCGATATTGAGGAAGCCGGCGCGCACGAAATCGCGCGGCGCAGTCGGGGCACGCCGCGCATTGCGAACAACCTCCTCCGCCGCGTCCGTGATTACGCCCAGGTCAAGCACGATGGTCGCATCACCGTGCAGGTGGCCGACCGCGCGCTGGCCATGCTGGAGATCGACCAGAACGGCCTGGATGAAATGGACAAGCGCATCCTTGAGGCGATCATTGTGAAATTTGGCGGTGGCCCCGTGGGTGTGAACTCGCTCGCCGTCGCCGTGGGCGAGGAACCCGACACCATCGAGGAAGTCTATGAGCCGTATCTCATCATGGAAGGCTATCTCAACCGGACGCCGCAAGGCCGCGTGGCGACCGAGGCGAGCTACAAGAAACTGGGATTGACCATGGCGGCGGGAAACCAAAGCCGCCTCCTATGAACTTTGAGCGAATGAGGTAGTGGTGAGGGAGAGGCCGCAGTTTTGCACGAGGCTTCAGCGCCTTCACTTCACGCCGGCTTTGGCGGCGGCTTCAGGGTCGATCTTCTTGAGCGCTTCGGCGGCGTTCTTTCGGACGTGCTCGTCGCTGTCCGCAAGAGCGGTGAGAAGCGCCGGAACGGTTGCCTCAGCTCTATTTCCAATTTGCCCAAGCAGGAAAACCGTCGATGCCCGAGTATAGGAGTTTGTATTGCGAACCAGTTCAAGCGCCATCGGTAACCAAGTCTGTGTGTCTTGACCCGAATTTGCTAGGGCCAGAGTTGCGTAACGGCGTGTATCCGAACCACTAGCATTCCGTGCTGCCATCGCCAGTTGCGGAACGGCAGCCTGGGCATTCGTTCCCATCAAGAATAGGCCATAGGCTCCAATTACACGGATGGCTCCATCCCTATTCGTGAGCGCTTCCACCAAAAGCGGAACCGCTTCTGGCCCAATTGCTGCCAAGGCACGACTTGCACTGAAACAGTCGGATCGAATAATATCAAACACTTGAGGTCTGAAATCTGGCAAAAGTTCTTTCGCGGCAGGACCCAATGCCTCGCAAGCGCGGCACGCAACCTCGAATGCATTCTCATCCCAGTAGTTGAACCGGAACTCGATCACTGATTGTTTGTCGAGTAAACGGTTGATGCGTTCCTTTGTGGGCGAGAAATCGACACGCAACATCTTCCGAAGTCGCGGTATGGCATTCGTCCCGATGTGACGCACTGCTTCGGTAGCCTTTTCGTGGGTTTTTTGTTGGCGCGGATCATAACCGTTGAGTTCCGCCAACCACTCGCTCAACACCCGGCCTTGATACACCGGCTCACGCGGTCGCGTGACATAGAACACCAAGCCGATGGCTGCACCCGTCAGCAGAGCGAAGCCCGCGATGCGTCGGCGCTTGTTCATGCCGGCAGCATAACCCACATCCTTGCCGCGCCGCGAGCAGATTTGCAGCGGCCAGAAAGTCGCAAGTGCATCGTAATAGTTAGGGCTAGGGAGCGATGCCCCGGCGTTCAGTTGCAAGTAAACTCCCCTTTGCTGAACGGACCACTGCCCCTATGGTAGCGGATTGCCTAGACTGTGAATTGAACCAAAAATACCTGTGTCCATTCGCGGAAATCTGTGCCAAAAGTAACGCATCTATATGTCCGCTGCACTTGATCCGCTCATCGCCGAAAAGCTCGCCGCCTTTGGACGGCGCTGGCGGCGTCTCGTCATCCTGCGCGGCATCTGCGGCGGCGTGATCACATTGCTCGGCGCGATGACGGTCGTGGCCTTCGTGGATTTGCTGATTCTTCTGCCCGACGCCGCGCGCTGGGCGTTGAGCGCGCTCGGCTACGCGGCCACCGGAGCGGTGGTGTGGTTCACCTGCCTGCGTTCGCTGTTGCACCTCCCCGACCCGCGCGAACTGGCGCGGCACCTGGAAAAGGCCAAGCCCGAACTCCGCGAGGATTTGCTGTCCGCCGTGGAACTGGGCGACAGCAAACAAAGCGCCCAATGGGATTCGGAAGTGTTCCGTTCGCTGCTGCAAACGAACGTCGCCGAACGGATGCGCGACCTGCGCATGGATACGATTCTCCCCAACAAGCTGATCTCCCTGTGGCTGCGCGCGGCGGCCGTGGCGCTGGTCGTGTTTGTTGTGCTGTGGTTGCTGCCCGACCTGCATTTCGGCCAGTTGATGGCGCGCGCGTTCGCCCCGATGGCCAACGTCGAGCGCGTTTCCAAAGTCAAAATCCGAATCCTCGAACCCTCGCCTCTTGATCCGCTCGTCGCGCGCGGCGATCATGTACCCGTGCTCGTGGAAATCACCGGCCCCGAACTGGAGAAGGTGGTTTTGGAAACGTTCCCCAAAGGCGACAAGAAAGGCCGCGACACCGCAGTGATGGGCGCGATCTCCGCGCGGCAATTCACGGCGACGATTCTCGTCGGTACGGAGGCGGTCGAATACCGGATTCGCGCGGGCGACGCGATCACGCGCAAGCACACCATCCAATCACGCGCGCGGCCCCAGGTGCTCACCTTTGACAAGACGTATCAATTCCCTGCCTACGCGCGACTCAAGCCCACGCATGTCACCGAAGTGAATGGCGACCTGGCCGCGCTCGAAGGCAGCGAAGTGGATTTGAAATTGCAAATCGACCAGCCAGTCAAGACGGCGGAATTGCAAATCGAAGTCAAGGGCCGGACAAATTCCATTCCGCTTTCGCCGGCTGGAAAAAATCTACTGACCGGCAAAGTGCCGATCCACACCGCCGCGATGTATCGCGTGCATCTGGTCGCGGATACCGGCTTCGACAACAAGTTCAGCCCGCAATATGAAATCCGCCCCATCGCCGATCTCGTCCCGCGCGTGACGATTGACGCACCGAGCCAGGACGCGATCGTGCCAGCGGACGAAGTCATCGCCCTGCGCGGCACGGCCAGAGACGACCTCTCCGTGTCGAACGTCACGCAGCGCATCCAGGTGAACGACGGCCCGTGGGAGTCGGTGGCGTTTGAAACGGAAGTGAAGGCCGAAGTGACCGTGGCGCGACAGTGGGACTTGCTGCAACTCGGCGTCAAACCCGGCGACCGGGTGACGACCAAACTGGTGGCCGTCGATTTGAAAGGCAACAGCGGCGAATCGGTGACGGTGCATCTCACGATCAGTTCGCCCGGTTTTGACGCGAAGCGTTTCCAGTCACTGGCGGCGCGGCATCAAGTGCAAGAGGCGTTGAAAGATTTGCGCGCGGCGGCGACCAGTTTGCAGCAGGTCGCCTCGTGGGACGCGATCAATAAAATTAAGAAGGGCGACGAGCTTCCACGCAAGCAGCTCGCGCTCGGCGCACAGTCGGCGGCGGAAAAAGTGGAACAGGAACTCGAGCACGTGGCGGAGAAATTGAAAGCGGCTTTGAAACTTTCCCGGCCCGGCCGTGAAGCTTCCGACCTCGTGCTGGCGGGCCGCGTGTTGAGCCAGCTCAAGAATGAGCCACTGCAAAAGGCGCGGGAACAGATCGCCAAGATCGCCCAGGAAACGGAGACGCCCGAAACGCCGAACGATTTACGGGAGACGGCGCAGGCGGCCCAGCGCGCGATGGAAGCCTCGGAGTACGTCCAGCAGGCGTTCACCGAATTGCTCTCGGCAGATGAAAGCGATTTCGCCGCCGACAATTTGAATTATCTCCGCCGCGAGCAGCAGCGCCTGAACGAACGTCTCGCCGCGACCACCAAGCCGGACGCGCAAACCTTGGAGCAGTTGGCGCGACGTCAGGCCGGGGCCGCGAAGGAAACCAAGTTGATCGAGGACAAGTTGAAGGAACTCGCCAAGCAGTTGCCGGGAGGTCTGGCGGATCGCACGAAACGGATTGGAGACAACTTGCAAGCCAGCCGCGCCGATTTGGAAAAAGCCCTCGCTCCCGAAGCGGCGAAGAAGGACCTGGCCACGCCTTCGGCCAAGATGCAGCGGGGCGTCGAAGCCGCCATCAACGAACTCCAGCCCATTGAAAAAGAACTGGCCCAGCGCGCCGACAAAGCGCGGGAAACGCTGGCCCTCGTGGCGGACACTTCCACCGCGAAAGTGGAACGGGCGCGTCAGGACGTGGAGAAACTGGCCGAGGCGGAGCGCACTCTCGCCGTCGCGAAAGCCAAAGGACAACCGGCCGAAAAACCCGAGGCGAAAGTCCAGGAAGCGAAGGTGAAGGCGGAGGAAAATTGGAAAGCGGCGGTGGAGCAGTTGAAGGATCGCGCGTCGCTGGAGGAAAAACGTCCCGATGCCGATGCGCGTTTTGTGGCCGACACTACCAAAGCCGCGCAGGCGCTGGCCGCGTTGCGGGCCGCGTCGCAAGGCGACGAGCCGGCGGCAAAAACGCTGGAGCGGCTGAAGGAAGTGGAGAAGGCGTTCCGCGCACTGGAAGGCGGGCATGAACTGGCGGAATTGAACAGCGGTTTGAAGCAACTGGCCGACCAGGAGCGCTGGGAAAACAAAGCGACCGACGCGGTGACGACACGGCCCAAGGATTGGAACTGGGCGGAAAACAAATTGAAAACGGCTCCGGAAGGGTTGAAGAAAGCCGGTCTGCCGGAAGCGGCGGCGAAAACTCTGGCCGAAGCCGCGCGCAGTGCCACGGCCCAGGAGGTCGGTAAAGAAATGGCCGACCGGCAAACGCCGCAACGCACGCCGACGCCCGTGGCGGACAAGGCGGAATCCCTCAACGCTGCAGTGAAGGCCGCGCAGGAGCAGGCGCAACCGGTGTTGCAGGAAGCGCGCGAAGCCCTGGCCAAAGCCGCGCCCGCGATCAGCGAGACGATGGCCGGTCTGGCGCGGGCGACGGAGAAGGTCGAAAAAGCCACGCGCGCCGCCGAGCAAAGCAGCAAGGAAAAGCCCGCCGCCGCGCACGACGAAGCGAACAAGCTGTTGAGCCAGCAAAAAGATTTGGGCGAACAGGTGGAGGAATTAAAGGAGGCGCTGCGTCGCGACGCCAACGTGCAGGATTTCGCCAGCAAAGATGCCCGTGATCGTTCGCGCGATGCGGATGACGCCGTGGCGATGTTGCGCGAGCCGCCGCCCAAGGCGGAAGAGGCGCTGCGGGAAGCGGCGGCGGCCAAGAATGCCGCGCCCGCGCTCAAGGACGCCGCGGTTCAGCAAAAGAAACTCGGCGACACGTTGAAGCAGTTGGCGAAGCATTACAAAAATCTCGAAACCGGCCAACCCGAGGCGAGCCGCGCGGAGTTGCGCAAAGCGGAAGCGGAGCTGGGCTTGAAAAGCGGCTTGGACGCCGAGTATGCCAAGGCTGAGAAGCTGATGGATTTGGCCGAGCAATCGCCGGAGAAGATTCTCGCCGAGCTGGAGCGCGAACTGGCGCAGAACGAAACCATGCGCAAGGAATTGAACCGGATTGCCGACGCCACGCTCGACACCGCCAAGGACACGTTGCAGCAGGCCGCTGGCAAGGAACGCAATCTGGCGAAGGCGCTGGGCGAAGCGGCCAAGGCGCAGGAAAAAAAGAATTCGCTTCCCGAAGGGGTGAAGAAACTGGCCGAGGCGGCGCGCAAATTGGCGAACACTGATGTGCCGGCCATCAGCCAGGAAGCGACGGCCGCCAAGGCGGGCGCGCAGGCGGAACTCGAAAGCGCGAAGCAGGCGTTGCAAGCCACGGCGAATCGCGCGCCGGAGAATTTTAATCAAACACCGGAGGCCCTGGCGAAACAGATTGGCGACCTGGTCAAGCCGCTGGAGCAAGCCGGCAAGGATTTGAAATCGGCGGCGAGCAAGGCGGGCCAGGTTTTGAAAGACACGCCTCCCGCAGACCCAAAAGCCGCCGCCGCCCAAGCCGCGCAAGGTCAGGCCAACAAGGCGGCGGAACAAGTGGGTCAGTTGGCGGCCCAAGCAAAGGCGCTGGCGGAACTGGCGAACGCGAGCGCGAACCAATTAGCGCAAGCCGCCGAGCAACAGAAGCCGATTGCCAATGAAGTCGGCCAGGCGGGCGTGGACATCGCGCGCTCCGGCCGTCACGAAACGCGCCTCGGCACGCCGCAAGGCGAAGCGCTCCAAAACGTCGGCAAGCAGACCCAGGCCGTCGCTGGAGAAAAAATTCCGGCGACGCAAAAAGATGTGGCGGCTGCGGCTGGCCCGGCGGCGGCGAAACCCGCAGTGGACTCGGCACAGACCGCGGTGGAAAGCCAGTTGTCCGCCTTGGAGGCCGCGCTCGCCCAACCCGCCACGCCCGCGCCGATCCCGCCCAACACCGCGAACACGACTCCTCCCACGGAATCGAAATGGCTGGCGCGCGCCTTGGACCGGCTGGATTCGGCGTTGAATGATCCGTCGTCGCCCAAAGCCCCAGAAGGCAAGGCGCAGTCCGGCAAAGAACAGCCCGCCCAACCGCAGCCGGGTGACAAACCCAATTCGCTCGCTGCCCGTGCCGCCGCCGCAGCGGCGATGGCCGAGGCCGCCAAGGCACAGCAGCAGGCGATGGCCGCCGCGCGCGCGGACGGCAATGTGCCGGGCGAAAAGCCAACCTCCGAAAGTCCGGGCGACGGCAAGAGCGGCGCGAAAATCAATGCTGGTGAAATGGCGCAGGGGCAGGTGCCGGAGCTGCGAAAGGCGCGCGCCGGCGAGTGGGGAAAACTGCCGCCGAAACTGGCGCAAGGGTTGACGGAAGGCCAGCGCGAAGGCATGGCCGGCGAGTATCGCGCGATGGTGGACACTTATTTCAAAGTGATTGCGGAACGAGCGAAGGACAAGAAGCCGTGAGCGGAATCTTTCGGCGAAAGTTGATTGCGATTTATCTGGCCGGATTGGGCGTCGTGCTCCCCTGCCCCGCCGCCGAACCAGTCAAGCTCGACAAGGTGGACGCCTCAGTAGCGCGCGCGGTTGGCTTTCTGCTGACCCAGCAAGATCTCAAAGAAGGTTCGTTCAACGACCGGACCCGCGAACGCAATGACAACGCCATGACGGCGCTCGCCATCATGGCGATGGCCTCGGTGGGGCATCTGCCGACGGACAAGACCAAGGAAGGCGAAGCGGTGCGGCGCGGAATTGAATTTCTCCTGCGCGCCGACCGCCAGACACCCGAAGGCTACTTCGGCGCCAGGGATGGTTCGCGCATGTACGGTCACGGCATCACGACGCTCGCCCTCACGGAAATGCTCGGCATGGGGGTGAACCGCGAGCAGGACAAGCTGCTGCGGGAACGATGCCAGAAGGCGATTGAATTGATCCTGCGCTCGCAGAAGGTCAGAAAATACGACCGCAAGTTTGACGGTGGCTGGCGCTACCAGCCCGATTCCGGCGACTCCGATTTGTCAGCTTCGGTCTGGCAGTTGATGGCGTTGCGCTCGGCGAAAAACGCGGGGCTGACCGTGCCGAAAGAGGCGATTGATGGCGCGGTGGCTTATTTGAAGCGCAGTTATTTTTCCACGCGCGACGCGGACGGACGGCCCACGAACTTGAAGAGCGGCTGCGCCTACATGCCCGGCAATGGCCCGGAATACGCGACGGCAGCGGCGGGCTTGCTCTCCCTGCAAGTGTGCGGTGAATACGAACCGCCGGAAGTCATCGGCTCGACGGAATGGCTGCGGGAAAAGACTGAGCCTAATCCGGCGACGCGAGTCCGCAAACTGGACGCCAACCACCAGTGGTTTTTCTACGGCACTTACTATTATGCGCAAGGCATGCAGAAGCGCGGCGGAGAAATTGCGCGGGAAGCGCGGGAATTCACCGAGCAAACTCTCCTCGCGCGCCAGAACGCGGAAGGCTCCTGGGTGGGCAACAACCAGGAACTCGGCGCGGGCCGCGTCTATACCACCTCGCTGGCCATCCTGAGCCTGTCGGTGAAATACCACTACCTCCCGATCTACCAGCATTGACCAGCACGCCGCGCTCAACGGCGGTACGGTTTGACGGCGGATTTCGGCGGCGGTTTGTCCGCCGGAGAAAGTTGGATTGTCGTACCTGAGGTCCACGGGCGCTCTTGATGGTTGATGATGAGCACGCGCGGCAGCAATTCGATTTCGTGGCCAAACAGATTGAACGTCACGGTTCCCGGCAGATACATCAGATCATCGAAAACGCACTCTCCGAATGGCAGCCGTTTGGCGGGCGCGTCGAAGACCACGCGACCGGGGAGATTGGTTGCCGAAGTTTTTTCGCCGGTAAAAACGATTTTCAATCCGGCAATCTTCAGCTTCGGTTCCGTCACGACGATGGCTGGATCGCCATTGGTTTCCGCCGTGAACGCCACCTCCCATGAGCCGTTTTTGAGGCGGAGATGCCGGTCGAAAGAATAGGCCGCCACGTACAGAATCAAAGCGCCGACAAAAACCATGACCACCTGTTTTAACATGCCATCCGATTTCATTTGGGCCACGAAAGTCCGCGAGCCATGCCTTGATGTCAAGGCAGGCGCGTCTAGGGATCGCGCACCAGGCGGAAGCCGACGTATTGGCTTTTGAAATTCGGCGGGTTGCCTCCGCGAAAGGCGGCGCGCAGGTTTTGGGCATCGAGAAACCAACTGCCGCCACGGAAGACTCGCTCGGTGGAGGCCGTCGTGTTCACCGGATTGTTGGTGGAACCCTTCGCGTAAAAGTCGGGCGCATACCAGTCCTGACACCATTCCCACACGTTGCCGTGCAGGTCGTGCAGCCCCCAGGCATTTGGTCGCTTCGTGCCTGCGGGATGGGTTTTGTTTTCGGCATTGGCGCGAAACCAGGCGTACTCTTCCAGCTTTTCGCTCGTGATGAACGAGTTGTCCTTGCCCCGGCCAAAATGGTTCGTCCCTCCCGCACGGCAGCAATATTCCCACTCCGCCTCGGTGGGCAGGCGGAATTTACCGCCGCCCTTTTTGTTGAGTTCACGGATGAAAGTCTGCACATCTTCCCAACCCACTGACTCGACCGGCAGATTGTCCCCTTTGAACGCGGAGGGATTCTTGCCGTTCATCACGTCTTTCCATTGCTTCTGTGTGACCTCGGTTTTTCCCATGAGAAACGGCTTGGCGATCGTCACCGTCCGGGCCGGGCGCTCGCACTCCAGAAGACGCGACCAGTTTTTTTGTTCGGACAAAAGCTCCTTGTCCGCGTCGCTTGTTCCTCTGGTGAAACTGCCGGCGGGAATCGGGACGAAAACGATGCCGTTGTGAGTGACCTCTTCGAAATCGGCAGCACTCAACCACGCGGACGACCACAAACACATCAAGAGAAACCCCGCGCTTTGCAAGAAAGATGCAACGCGTGATCCACCGGACGTCCGTCGCCAGGCTAAGATTATTTTTCCCATAACGGGTTCAGGTTAAATGAAACCGTGTTGGGCGTCGCGAAATATTTGACGGAGAAGTGATGGCATTTTAACCAAGACCGGCAACGGTTCGCTTGGAGCAGGCAAAGGGGGTTAGCCTCACGAGCGCTTGCATTCCGCTCTCCGTCGCTGGCACGCGACGAACATGAATGCGTCCCCGAACAGAATCAATTCCGATCCGGATCACCGGAGAGTCGAGTTGCTGTCCTGTCTCTCCCGGCCGCCGCAGTCAGTCACTTCCCCCGCCAGCCGCTATCGTTTGGGACTCGCGCTGTCCGCCGCGGGGCGGCCAAAGGGCTGGCCCATATCGGAGTCATTCAAGTGTTGGAGGAGAACGGCATTGTGCCGGACATCGTGGCCGGGTGCTGCATGGGCACGCATGGCTGCAAATATCTTCGCCCTCGAAGGCATGACAGTGCTGACGGCCAGCCGCGTGAATCACGACAAACACTCCGACATCCCCTCGAAGCCGCGATGTGCAAACTCTGGGGCTCGGAAATCGCATGGGAAATCGTCAATGACGCGATGCAAATCTGCGGCGGGCGCGGTTACGAGACCGCCGCCTCTCTGAAGGCGCGCGGTGAAGCGCCGGTGGCGATGGAACGGTTCCTGCGCGACTGCCGCAGCAACACCATCTTTGAAGGCTCGAGCGAAATCATGCGGCTCTTCATCGCCCGCGAGGCGCTGGATCCCCACTTGAAAGTCGCGGGGGCGGCCTTGAATTCGTAATTGCCGGTTGGTCGGCGATTACAGGCGGCGCTGAAAGCAGGCTGGTTCTACGCCGGCTGGTATCCGAAACTTCTCTGGCCGTTCGCCCGGATCCAGAACCAGAAATCCAGGATCCATCCGGCACTGGCGAAGCAGCTTCGTTACGCCAGCCGGATGAGCTGCCGTTTGGCGCGCAGTTTGTTTCATGCGATGGTCTGCTTCGGTCCGAAGCTCGAGCGGCAGCAACTCTTGCTCGGCCGATTTGTGGACCTCGGCACGAAGTTGTTCGCCATCACGGCCACCTGTTGCCGCGCCTAGAGCCTGTCATGGACATTTGGCAAAGAGGGAATGGAGCATGAGGGTGACGAGGGCCAGCCAGTGATAGCTGACCAGCGTGGCGGCGAGCCGTTCGTAATCGCGGGCCAGAC
>JBKJSC010000033.1:0-4639 GCA_046593035.1 Limisphaerales bacterium
GGCATTGCCCTCGGCGGGAACGCGCTCAGCACGGGCCTCGGCTCGCTGGCCATTGGCTACGGCGCAAGCACCGTCGGGTCTTCTTCCGCCGCGTTTGGTTACGGCGCGACCAACACCTACTCCAGTTCTTATGCGTTCGGAAAATTCGCTCTGACAACTGCCGCGAATCAAATCCGGCTCGGCACAGCCACGGAAACCGTATCCATCCCTGGCGCGCTGGAAATCTTTGGGGGATTGAACAGCCAAGGCGCGGGCGCAAGCTCTTTCATTGGCGGCCTCAACGCCGCCGCCACTTCCAGCTACGGCATTGCCCTCGGCGGGAACGCGCTCAGCACGGGCCTCGGCTCGCTGGCCATTGGCTACGGCGCAAGCACCGTCGGGTCTTCTTCCGCCGCGTTTGGTTACGGCGCTACGAACACCTACGCCAACTCTTATGCGTTCGGAAAACTCGCTCTGACAACTGCCGCGAATCAAATCCGGCTCGGCACCAGCGCGGAAACCGTGTCCATCCCCGGCGCGCTGGAAGTGGAGGGCAAGACGACGTTGAACCGCATCACGCTCACTTACACGGGGGGCACGAATGTCCTCATCGATGCGTCACAGGGCAATGATTTCGTGCTCACGCAAACCGCGAACACGTTTCTGCTCTTCACCAACGTCCCGGCGATCACGCGCAGTTGGACGGCGAATGTCCAGGTGAAGAACTCCGGCACGTTCACCACCACCTTGAGCGCCACGAATTGCACCGGCACGAACTTAACCTTCAGCGTCGTGTCCAACGCCGTGACGTTGCTCTCCGTCGTCAACAGCGCGTTCACCAACGGCCAGGTGATCGGCAACGCCTTGATCTCGCAATGAAATTGATTCACAACCAAGTAACGAAGGGAACCAAGCGGACGGGACTTAAAATCCTGCCCCTCTTCCTTTGCGCCCTGGGTTTCTTTGTGGTTTTACTATCCATCCGGGCCACCCCTACCTTCGTCGTGAAGAAGCTCGGATCGGGCGCCGGCGGCGGCGACCTCTGCATCATCAGCACCAACTCCATTCTCTACTACTACCGCCTAGACGAGGCGAGCACGCCGTGGGTCGATGCCGCCGGGCAGATGGTGAATCTCACGCCGGGCTTTACCTCGCCCGCGTCTTATGCCGGAAAAATAACCAACGCCATCGGCATCGACGCCACGAAGACGAATTTCCTGATCACCACCGCCACCACCGTGGGGGACATGACCAACGGGGATCATACACTGACGTTCTGGGCCTACAGTTCCAACGTGACGTCGGGCTTAACCGTTATCTCCAAAGGCTGGGATCCCGGCATGGGCATGAAGCAACAGTATTTTTGCGGCATCAACTCGCAGGGGGGAACGAACCTGTGGAACTTTCAACTAGCCGGCACGAATGGCATGGGCTTCCCCACCGCCGTCGATGTCTATGGATGGAACTCCGGCGCGGTGCAGAGCAACACCTGGTATTTCGTGTGCGCGCAGTTCTGCCGCGCGTCCAACTACGTCGCCATCTCGATCAACAACGGGGCCTTTGACACGAACACTTTTTCCGCGTCCCTTCAGCCCAAGACTTTTTCCTCGAAGCTCTACGTCGGCGCGGGCGAACAAAATGCGCCGCCGGGCTTTGGCGGCCGCTGGCCCGGCCTCATTGATGAAATCGGTCTCTGGGCGCGCAACCTCACCCCCAGCGAGGTGACGTGCCTCTACAACGCCGGCGCTCCCGGCGCGCATCAAACCTATCCCTTTAACTGATTCACTGATTACTGATTACTGATTATGCCCAACCCCCGACTCGACTCAGCTGAGGTGAAACAACTCAAGGCGACCATTCAAACGCTCACCGTGCAGGTGCAACAATTGACCTCGCAAAACCACACGCTGAGCGCGCCGAAACAACCGGAGAGTTTCTTTCAACAGCAGACCGACACGTTGACCTTGTTGCTGATGAAGGCCCGAAACTGGATGGGCGCGAACTGCACGCTCGGCGAATTGTCAGCCTGGATGGACACCCATCCCAGAACTTGACCTATGGGACTCTACAACTGGCTGCGCACCAAAGTTACCGGCGTCGATATCGACGCCACGCAAGCCGACTTGAACACCAGCGACGCCCGCTTGCGAGACTTGAATAGTCAAGCCCTCGCCAGCGGTCGCTACGATCAAGCCACCTACGATTTGGCCACCGCGCACTGGTATCAAGGCCGCATCACCGACGCAGGCGGCGAAGTCAACGCGGCGGCGGCGGCGGGCCTCGATCAAGGCATCACGAATGTTTCCGATGCCATCCGCAGTTTCATCAATATACCGAGCGCGGCGGCGGCCAAGCTTATATTCAAATCCATCCCTTTGTGGCTCTGGTTCACGCTGCTGATCGCCGCGCTCTGGTATTTCGGCATCCTCCAACGCCTGCTCCAGCGGGTAAAAAGCGCCTGATATGAAAACAACCAAGCAACCAAGCAACCAAGAGGGAAACCAATTCCTCTCTTCTTTGCGCCCTTGGTTACCTGGTTGTTCACCCACTCCCCATGACTGAGACACTCAAAACTCTGGACGAAAACTTTTCCGTCCCGTTCAAGATCGTGGTGCCCCTCATCACGGCCATCATCCTCGCAACGTTCTGGATTCAATCGACGCTGTTCAAAATCCAGGCCGCACAAAACGATTTCATCACCCGCTCCGAAGCCGCTGCCTGGCGCGACCAACTTTCTCAACTCAACCCCGCAATAAAAGTCCCCTACACCCCTTACAAATAATGAAATCCTCCTGGAAAACAACTCTCTGCGGCGCGCTCGCCGCGCTCGGCGCATTCCTCGTCAACGTGCCCGATCCCGCGTGGGTCGCCACCGTGGGCAAAGTCCTCGTCGGTGTCGCCACGGCTGCGCTGGGCTTCTTTGCGCGCGACAACGACAAGACCTCGAACGACGTGGGCGCGGGTAAATGACCCTCGCCATCCTTGGCCTGCTCAGCGCGCTGGTGCCCTTCGCCATCTGGTTGTGGAAACGGCACGCCGCGAAGCAAGACGATCCCGTCGAACAACACCGCGAAAAATATGAAGCCATCGAAAAGCCCGTGGGCAAAGTCGCTGACACTGCTCTGTCTGATGAGCTGGATGAGTTGGAGCGGTTGCAGCGCGCCACGAATCATCAGCGCGGACAAAGTGGTGATGCCCCTTAAAGCGGGCCAGCAATTCACCGCGCCGCTCGATGGCGTGTTCCTGAGTGAAGCGCTCTACCAACGCACCCGCCAAGCCGTCGCCGACCGCGTGCTCGAATTGAAAACCATCAAATGAAACTCTTGAAAGAATACTGGTGGCTGATTCTACTGGTCCTCGTGGTGGCCTACAAGCTTGGCCGCGTCTTCGAAGCAAGGAAGATTGCTAGCGAACGCCCGCCCGGCTCCTGGGTCTCCGACATCGGCGGCACCGAAACCGTGCTCCCGAATTATTCAGGCCTCTGAACTTCTCCCGGTGACATAAAGCAAGGAGCGTTTCATACAATGCCCGCCCCGCGTAGCCCCACGCGGCGGCGGGCGATTTGTTTATTCCCCCCATGTCAACACCGCAGGCACTTCATCAAAAGCCCTACAATCGAAACCTAGCGCGTCCGTTTTCCTCACGCCGCCAGTTCCAGCGCCAGTTGCCCATTGTTCGGCCGAACATTCCAAAACTCCCGCGCCGCCTCTGCCGTGACCAGCTCGCGATAGTTCGCGAAGAGCATCGTCTCCGTGTGCCCCGCCTCCAGCGCCGTCCGCCCCGCGCTCCCGAACCACGCCAGATGATAACTCACGAACGAATGCCGCAACCCGTTCCGCTTCGGTGTCACCCCCGCCGCGTCCAGGGCGAGCCGGTAACGATCCCCAAACGCCTTGCGCGTGCCAGGGAAGATCAAGCCGACCCCGCGCCGCGGGGAAAGGCCCAGCCACGCCTCCAGGTTGACCGCCAGCGAGCAGATGCGCCGGGAACGCGTCTTGGCCTGCCCCGCCGCCACCACGACCCGTTTCCGCTCGAAATCGACCGCTTCCCAAGAGAGCCGCAACGCCTCCGCTGCCCGCACGCCCGCAAACACCGTCAAAGCCACCACCGGCAAAACCGTTTCATCACACGCGAGGAGAATGCGCCGCACTTCTCCTGGTGAATAAATCTTCGGTTCCCCTGGCGGGACCACGCGACGATCAATCGCGGCTAGGTCAAAATCCTTGGACAAGAGCTTGCGCCGATGCGCGAACCCGAACACCTGGCGCAGCACGGCGAGATAATTGTTGGACGTGCGCGACTTCATCAAACCCAGCCAGGTCTCGATATCCACGATGTTCAACGCGGCCAGTTCGCCGGGGAACTGGCGACTGAGCTTGGCGAGCATCGCGCGCAGCGTGGTGAGATAGTTGGGTGAAACGCCCCGCGCGGCGCGCGTGGCCAGTAAGAGTTGCGCAATCTGTGGCAGTGTCATGGTGTTTGCTTCCTTGGGTTTGTGTTAACCGTTTCCTTTTCTGAATGGTGCCCCGGCTAGGACAGCCCCCTTCTTTTTTCACCCAGTTGGTGATGGAGTTGTGGCTGACGCCCAGCAGCCGTTCGGTCGCCCGCTGGCCGACGCCCTCCAGATATTGCGCCAGCGCCGCGGCCTTCGTTTCGGGCG